>NZ_JBKISU010000011.1:0-123707 GCF_050266975.1 Aeromonas sobria | reverse complement strand
CGATGTGGTTGAGGATTAGTTCGTGGTTAAACATGGGGATAGTCTGTTGGGTATTAGCTGGTCAAGGATGGCGATCATACCTCAGAAGCCGCGCCACGCCTCGCTCATATGAGGGGATGGTTAAGGTGTAGATCGCTTCATTAGGATCAATCACCCCCAACCAGTCCCGTAGAAATACGTAAGGAGGGTTGAGAAAGTTTCTAGAACAATCGATCTGATCTGCGGCCCGGAGCAATGACTCAGGCGAACATGCTGCATTGAATAGGTCGCTTGGGCTGCGAGGAGGCAACACATGTTCAGCCCCCCACTTTACAAAAGCAGAGACAATCCCTGCCACCAATCCAATAAAGGCCGCCAACCCATATCGCCTGCGCGAAGGGTCTGTCTGTTCAAATATATTAATATTATCCCCTGCTGAATATTTATAATAAAAAACGTCGAGCAAAAAATTATCCTGCCAAGCACCCTCCGCATGCAAGGAATTTATCGGCGACTATTAATAGAGAGGCGAAATTGTTTAATTATGCCTCCCGGCACGACAGTCACATTGACCATGGCGTCTTTTCTTGTCGGCCGGCAAGCAGGATGCGCGCTGTCCCAGAGGCTGATGAATGATCGGCGTAACCTGGGTAATGGATTAAAGGGGTGGTTAATAAATTATTTGCCGCCCAGTTGCAACAGACGTAGATGAAAACCCGCTTTCAGAAATACGCTCTTCAGCTGGAAAATTAACCCCTTGGATATCCCCATGCAAACGATTCCGGGCAGGGCGTCGGCTATGTCTGCTCGGCGAAAGACCTCCATCAGCGCAGAGGGCGCACCTGCCTGGGAACCAATGCCATGGTGCATTTCGCTCATCTCTAGCATGTCAGGCGCCCACGCCTCCTTGCCCCCGGTGAGCGACAGCCCTGTGCTCTACCCCTTTTTCGGATAGTCGAACACGGCCGTCAGCGGCTTTTGCGACACGGCAACCGACCAGGAGGGAGCATTAAAAGTGAAGCGGGCGACGGCGCAGGTCGGCATCCGGGTGATCTTGCCGGAAAAGCGGTGGGCAAGCTCGGTGAACTCGGGATCGTGACCGAAGAGCATGACGCACCTGAACCCGTCACCCAGCTCACCCAGTACCGCCAGCAGGGCCCCGGCATCGCTGCCATAGAGCCGCTCGTCCGTGACTATCTCCCCTGGCGGGTAACCGAGCACCTCGGCCATGATATGGGCCGTCGACAAGGCCCGGCTGGCGGGGCTCGATAGTATGAGATCGGGCCTCACCTTATCGTGCGCCAGCCGGGCGCCCATCAGGGGCGCGTCGCGCAGGCCCCGCTCGGCGAGCGGCCGCGCCCTGTCAGGCAGTCCCTGCTCCCAACTGGACTTGCCGTGCCGCACCAGCACAAGGGTTCTCTTCATGATGCCTCCCGTTGCGACTGACCATGGGCCCAGTGCCCGCTTTGGCCAATGACCAGGTGCCTAGTCCCTGTCACTGCGCCATCTCAATCATAGCGAAGCCGCGCCGCTTACAAGCCTAGGGAAAAGACAGGAGAGGCGCTCAGCCATGGCCGATAGCGGGCTCACTTCCTCCATGAAGACCCGTCGCAGGGGCTCTGCCAGCAAGTCGTCCGCCTGGCGGGCGAAGCCTTGGAGATAATCCGTCTCGCAGTGGGCATCCAGGGCGGCCTGATTGACGAAGGTTTCCCGCATGTAGAAGGTGCCGGGTTCGTCTTTGAGCTCGAACAGCACATCATCGAGGTTGCCGGGCTCCCGGCAGGTGGGGCAGATCAGCGCGAGCAGTGGCGCAGGCGCTCTCTCATGCCGGTTTTGGCCTTGAGCACGGCGATCGACACTATCTTGTCCGAGACTCTCTCTTCATCCCGACTCCTCCACTGTCACATCATCAACACGCAGGGAAGTGCCTGTCCTCTCATGGCAGCCATCCACAATGGCAGAGCCTTATATCAGGCAAGGCTGCCGCGACTGAACGCCGCTGCGCTGAAGAGAGCATGATGCTGCCCTCGCCAGTCAGACGCCTGCAGATAGCGCACCGTCCTCTTGCCCAAACACCTCACATCACACCTAGCCATAGGCGCTTGTTGGCGATCCAGCCTGGGGCGTTCAGATCAAGGATTCAGAAATGTTCAGCTCACCCAGCACGGCCAACAGCGCATCCACCTTGGGTAGCCGTTGTTTGCGCCGTGGCCAGACGAGCGTCAATGCCAGGCCCGCGGGTTGCAACTCGGGTAAAATAATCTCGAGTTCACCGCACTTCAGTGGTTCATGTATCAACCAAGTCGGCATCTGCGCCACCCCCAGGCCGGCGCACACTGCCTGCACCTGCGCATCCACATCCCCCAGGGAGACGCGATAGGGCACAGAACGCCAGTTTGAATGGCCATCTTCAGCCATGAATTGCCAGGGTTTAGTGGTGCCGTCAACGCGCTCGTAGAGGATGGCCCTGTGTTGCAGCAGCGCCTCCACACTCTGTGGCTTGCCTTCTCTGGCAAGGTAAGCGGGGGACGCGCAGAACACCATGCTCTCACGGCCAAGGTGGCGACAACCAAGGGATGCGGGCAGATCCCCCGTGTCACCGATCCGCACGGCGACATCAATCCCCTCTTCAAACAAGTCAACAAAGCGGTCTGAAAACGTCAGGCTTAACGCGACCTCGGGGTGCTGTTGGCAGAAAGGGAGCAAGTGTGGCATGACACACAACCGCCCATAGGTGCTTGGCAATGCCAGACGTAAACGCCCGGAAGGGATGGTGCGGTGCGCGGCCAGCACGGATTCCGCCTCGGCCAGTTCTTCTAGGATGCGTATGCACGTCTGGTAGTACGCATGTCCGGCATCGGTCAGGGTCAAACGCCGCGTGGTTCGTTCCAGCAAGAGTGAACCCAGTCTTGCCTCCAGCCGACTGACGCTCTTGCTGATAGCGGAGCCCGTCACATGGAGGTGCTCCGAGGCGGCGGTAAAACTGCCCCTCTCGACGCTCGTGACGAAGGGGATGATGTCTTTCAGTCGTTGATCATGCACTTATTGATGAACTCAGGTTATGAATCATGTGAATTAATGCCAGAGATGATATTTAAATTCTTTATTAGTCTAATCACTACACCAACCTGAGGAAACGAATATGCAGAAAACAGCGTTGATTGTCGGTGTGAGTGGGGTCATCGGACGTGCACTGGCAGAGAAACTGATGGATGAGGGTTGGGCCGTGTCTGGCTTGTCCCGAGGGCGCACAGACGCGCCAGATGGCTGCGTCACTCTGCTGGCGGATCTGACGGATGCCGCCGCCGTGAACGAGGCGTTGAAAACGATCACGCCGGACGCCCTGTTCTTTAGCGTCTGGGCCCGTCAGGAGACGGAGAGCGAAAACATTCGGGTCAACGGCGAGATGATCAGGAATGTCATCGAGGCCCTTGGCGACAGACTCGCGAATGCTCACGTCTCGCTGGTAACCGGCCTGAAGCATTATCTTGGCCCCTTTGATGCGTATGGCAAAGGGACAGTGCCGGTCACCCCTTTTCGGGAGGAGCAGGGCCGCCAGCCAGTCGAGAATTTCTATTATGCACAGGAAGACGAGCTGTTTTCCGGCGCAGAAAAATATGGCTATCGCTGGAGCGTACATCGCCCGCACACCATCATCGGCTACGCATTGGGCAACGCGATGAACATGGGGCAGACGCTGGCGGTGTACGCCACCCTGTGCCGCGAGAAAGGGTGGCCCTTTATGTTTCCTGGCTCTCGCGCGCAATGGCATGGCGTGTCCGACGTGACCAGTGCCACTCTCTTGGCCGAGCAGTTGGCTTGGGCGGCAGGCAGCCCGGCGGCAGCGAACGAGGATTTCAACATTGCCAACGGCGATGTTTTCCGTTGGAGCTGGCTGTGGCCTCGCTTGGCAGCGTATTTTGGCATCGAATCCCAGGGGGGCATGGACCCTATGATGCCGCTGGAGAGCCGGATGCAAGGTGCGCAGGAAGCCTGGGCAGAGATTGCCAGCCAGCATCGGCTCCGGGAGCCGGATATCAACAAGCTGGTCTCCTGGTGGCATACCGATGCGGACCTGGGGCGACCCATGGAGGTATTCACCGACATGAGCAAAAGTCGCCGAGCGGGATTTACGGGCTATTGCAGCACGCTCGATTCATTTATCCAGCTGTTTGACAGGCTGAAAGAGGAAAGGATCATTCCTGGTTAAGCCGGTGAGAGTGAGGCCGGTCCATCACGTTGGCCCCATGGGTGAAGACCTTTCCCCTGGTGAGCCCTTCTTGCTTGGCTTCGCAGACACCCCGGCCGATTCAAAGCATGCCCCCGCATGGCCAGCATGACAACTTGCGACGTGCAATGGGCGGCGCCTACCCGTGGCAGACCCGACAACGGCCCCTACAACACCTCGACCTTGACCTTGAGAAGGCCCGATCGGGTGTTGCCTATGCTGCTGAAGGCGGCCCTTGAGAGATCGATCACTCGTCCCCTCGGGAAGTTGCCCCTGTCATTGACCCGCACCACCACGCTCTTGCCGTTGGCAAGGTTGGTCACCCGCACCATGGCGCCGAAGGGCAGCGTCATATGGGCGGCGGTGTTGACGCTCTTCTGGTAGGGCTCGCCGCTTGCGGTTCGCTTGTTGTGGTAGCGATCGGCATAGTAGGAGGCCAGCCCCGTCTGGGTATAACCACGCCCGTTGCCCGCACTGCCCGCATCAGGCTGGCTGCTGCAGGCGGCCAGCAGCAGGCACAGGGAGGCCAGCAGCCCTTTTTGTAACGTCGTCATGCGTTGCTTCCTCGATGGGACAGAGCGACCAGCCTCGCCAGTCGGGATCCCGTGAACAGGGGCCTACTCTCTCATATTTCCCATGGAAAACGGGAGGCCCAAGCCTCCCGTTTGTGTGTTCACCCGTCAGCCCCTGTCAGGGGAAGAGGTCAGGCGATCAGCTTGTCATCGGCGAAACCGAAGCCCCGCAGCCCCACCACGTGCACGTGCTCGTGCTTGCCCTGCACCTTGCGGATGAGCTTGTAGGTGGTGCCCTTCTCGGGGCTGATGTTCTCCGGCGCCGCGATAAGCAGCTGCATGTCCTGGCGCTCGCACAGCTCGAACAGGGTGGCGATGGACTTGCCATCCAGGCGCGCCGCTTCGTCGAGGAACAAGAGACGGCAGGGGGCGATGTCCTTGCCGCGCAGACGGCGGGACTCCTCCTCCCAGCTGATCAGCACCATCAGCAGGATGGCCTGACCTGTACCTATCGCCTCGCCGGTGGAGAGGGCCCCGCTCTCGGCACGCAGCCAGCCATCGGCACCACGTTGCACCTCGATTTCGAGCTCCAGGTAGTTGCGATAGTCCAGCAGCACGTCCCCCATCACCTGATAGTTGCGCTCTCCCTGCTCTATCTGCGGGTTCAGGCGCTGGAAGAGCTTGGCCATGGCCTCGGAGAAGCTGAGCTCCTTGTCGGCGAACAGATCGTTGTGCATGGCGCTCTGATCGGCGAGCGCGGTCAGCAGGCGGGTGTGGGCCTCGCGGATGTTGACGTTAAGGCGTACCCCGCGCACCAGGCCGAAGGCGATGTTCTGCAGCCCCTGGTTGAGCACCCGGATGCGGTTCTGCTCGCGGCGTATGATGTTGGTGATCTTGGCCGCCACCTCGTGGGAGGAGAGGGACAGATGGTTCTCCCGCTGCTTGAGCTCGTCGGCAAGCCGCGCCAGCTCGATCTCCATCTCCTCGATGGCCTCCACAGGATCGTCCGAGCGGATGATGTCGTTGCGGATGCGGTCTTTCAGGTAACGGTAGACCTGCACGTAGAAGGCGACCTTCTGCTCCGTGCTGCGGTTGCCCTCGGAGAGGCGCAGCGCATCGCGCAGGGCCTCGTCGTGGGCCACCGCCACCCGCAGGGCGCCGAGGGCCTTGTCCGACATGGAGCGCAGCTCGTCGCTGTCAAGATATGCCAGCTCGCGCTTGTTGAGGCGCTTCTCGACATCGGTCTCTCGCGCCAGACGCACCACCCGCGACCAGTTCGCCTTGTGGCCCACCAGGGATTTACGGGCGCCGAAGTAGTCCTTGCCCTCCAATTTGAGACGACCGCCCAGGGATTCAATCTCGCGCTTGGTCACCTGCAACTGGGCCTCGGCGCTGGTGCGGCGGGAACGGGTGCGGATCAGCAGCTCTTCAATCTCTTTCTTGTGGGCGCGGGATTTCTCTTCCATGTCGTCCGACAGGGTGAGCCCCATGGCCCCCAGCTCCTGCTCGAACTCCGCCAGGGTCTGGCCCTTGGCCGAGGCGCTGGAATCGAGCGCGGTGCGCAGTTGCAGCGCTTCGGTGTGGCGCTGGGCAATCTGCTTGTGCTGCTCACCGGCGGTGCGGGCCGCCAGCTCGGCGGCTTTGAGCTTCTCTTTGAGCCGCTCGCTCATCTCCGAGGCCTTGCCGAGCAGGTCTTGTGCGTCCTGATAGGCAAAGTGCGGCAGACGGGCCACCAGCTGATCCAGCGCGTAGCAACGGCGCTTCTGCTCGGCCAGCAGGTCGCTCACCTCATCATACGCCGCCTGCAGAGCCGCGAGATCCTGCGGATCCTGGCGCAGCACCTGCACCAGGGTCTCGAGCTTCTCGAGCCCCTTGCCGTGCCTGGCGATAAAGGCTTCGGCTGTTTTAAGCGCCTCCACGTCGGCGTGGGCCGCCTCGAGACGGGCGGCCAAGTCGGCCTCCGCAAACAGATGGGCAAAGGGCAGCATCCCCTGCACCAGCTGGATATATCGGGTCAGCTGGGCGGCGGCCGCCTTGGCCTCACTCAGCTGCTTGTCGCACTCGCCGATGGCCCCTTGCAGCGCGCGCAGCTCGGCCTGTTTGCTCTGCACCTGATTTTCAGGATCCGGCAGGAAGGCGATATCCAGATGCTGGCCGATGAAGTCGCGAAAATGGCCGTAGAGTCGGTGGTACTTCTGCTGCTCGAAGGCGGCCTTGGCGTAGCCCTCGATAAGATTTTCCCGCTCAAGGTCGAGCTGCTCTATGCGTTTCTCCCGGGCGGCGCGGCCAAAGAGCGGCAGCTCGGGGTAGCGGGAGAAGCGCACCTGACGCTTGCTGGTGCGCACCAGCACGGCGTCCCCCAGTTCGTCCGCTTCCACCAGATCCTCGTCAAAGGAGTCGGGGTTGCCCTGGATGAGGTAGATATCTTCCGGGCAATCTTCCAGCTTTTTCAGTCGCTCTATGGCACCTTCCAGGTCGAGCACCACCAGGGCGCTGCGAGCCGGGCCGTAGAGCGCGGAGTAGTAAGGGGCATCAATGATGGAGATATCGTCATAGACATCGGAGAGCAGCACCCCACCCACCTGCTCGGCGATGCGGGCAAGACGGGGATCCGCCTCGCCGGCCCCCAGCTGCAGGTTGCGAATTTGCAGCTCCAGGGCCTGTTTTTGCCCCGCGATGCGGTTGCTCTCCTGCTCGAACTCCCGCTCCTTGTCGAGCACGCTCTGCATGCCAGCCGAAAGCTCTTCGGCGGTAGTCAGCGGCAGACCGCTCTGCTCGCGCAGTTGCTCGAGTTTTTCAAAGGATTTCAGCCAGCGCGGAGCCAGCTTGGTCAGTTCCGCGATATCGCGACCCAGCTGGGTGCCCTGATGCTCCAGGCTGGCGCGGCGCTGGTTCGCCTCCGTCTGCTGCTCGGCCAGCTCCTCCTGACGGGTGCGCTGGGCTTCCAGAAACAACTCCAGCTCGTCCTGGCTGGCAATAAGCTGGCCAGAGGCCTGCTGCAGCTCGTCACGCAGCTTGAAGAGATTTTTCTGGCTTTCGCTCTCTTTCTCGAGGCGAGCCAGGGCGGCGCGCAGACCCTGCCCCTGATTGACGCGGGCCTTGTCTTCGATGTGACGCTTGAGCAGTGCCTGGGCGGTGGGCCAGGCGGCCTCGCGCACTGTCTCGGGAGCGATGCTGAGCAGCAGCGCCAGGGCCGCTTCGTGCTCGGCCACCGCGGCTTTCGCCAGGGCCAGCTGTTGCTCGGCGCCCAATACGCGGCTGGTCAGGCTCTGCTCGGCGGCGCGGAACTGGTGCAGGGTGTCGCTCGCCTGCGCAGGCTCGAGCCCCGGCAGTTCGCACTGCTCGCGGGCATTGTCCAGGGCCTGCACCGCCTGACGGTACTGGATGGCCCGGGTCTGCTGGATATCCAGCGCCTGCTGGTAGTCGGCGAGCTGGGTCTTGAGGCTGTCTACTTCCCCCTGGGCCAGCTCCTTGCGCTCTTCCACCTCCAGCAATTGGCAATGGATCTCTTCCACCACCGCCTGCTGCTGCTCCAGCTTGTCGTTGAGCTCCCGCAGATCGGCGCGATACAGCTCTATCTTCTTTTGCAAGTTGACGGCCGCCATCACCTTCGAGAGGTGCTCGGCGGCGGATTCCAGCTCGTCGGTCAGCAATTTCTCGCGGTTGGTGAGCTGATCCACCTCGTCCGCCAGATAGATGGCGCGCTGCTTCTCTTCCGCCAGCAGGCGACGCTTGCCGGCGAGCTCAGCGCGCGCCTTCAGGGCCAGCTCGGAGAGCCGGCTCTTCTCGGCGGCGCCCCGCACATACTCGGCCGCCACATAGTGGGTGGTCTCGGTGATCAGGTTCTTGAAGAGATCCCGCTGACCCTGAGTCTCCTTGATGGCCTCCAGGGTGCGGCGGTTCTCGTAGATGGCCGCCTCCATGTCCTGGAACGCCTTGCGCACGCCGGAGTTCTCCGGCAGCAGGTATTCCCGCAGGGAGCGGCTGATGGATGAGGAGATGCCGCCGTAGAGGGAGGCCTCGATCAGGCGATAGAACTTGCCGCGATCCTTTTGATCCCGCAGCTTCTTCGGGGTGATGCCGAACTCGAACATGAAGTTGTGATAATCGGTCACCGTATTGAACTTGGCGACCTTGATGGCGCCGAGCTCCGCTGCCGCCCCCTTCAGATCGGCGAAGGCGCGCACCCGCCCCTTGCCGTCGTCGAGCTTCTCCAGCAGCAGATCCGTGGGTTGCAGCTGCGAGGGCACATCCACCAGGGCGAAGGGGGTGATGTTGACCTTGTTGTCGCGATTGGCCACCTGCTCCAGGTGCACGCCGACCCAGATCCGCTGCTCGCGGCTGTTCATCACTTCCAGCAGGGAATAGCAGTGGCCGCGCTGCAGCTTGCCGTAGAGCCCCTTGTCACGGGACGCGCTGGAGGAGCCCGCCTCCGTGGTGTTACGGAAATGGAGCAGGGACTGATCCGGGATCAGGGCCGCGATAAAGGCCGCCATGGTGGTGGACTTGCCCGCGCCGTTGCCGCCGGACAATGTAGTGACCAGCTGGTCGAGATCGAAGGTGCGGGCGAAGAAGCCGTTCCAGTTGACCATGGTCAGGGATTTGAATTTGCCTCTCACGCCACACTCTCCATCAAACCGGCAGACACCATCAGTGCCGGCACATTAACGTTGCAGATCATCTTCCACCTCCAGCTCCAGCTGCTCTTCATCCAAATCTCCCTCGATGTCGTCAAACAGCGAATCGCTGCTCGGCATCTCGTCGTCGTGGAAGATGGCCTCCCCTTCCTGGATCATCCGCAGTTGCACGGCGCGGGGATCCTCGTCGGAGCGCACGTCGGCGGCAAAACGGAACACGGATTCGTTGACCCGGAATTTGTCGCTGTTGCCAAGGGCGGTGATCATCCCGAGGCGCTTGAGGCGACGCATGGAGGTGCGGATCTTCTCGAGCAGCTTCTTCTTGTCCAGATCCGTGCCGCCGGAGCGACTGTTGACCATGCGCAGCAGTTGCTTCTCGTCCGCCAGACCCAGCACCTCTTCTTGCAGCTCGCCCATGGCGAACACCCCTTCAGAGGCGAGACGGTCTGGGCTCAGGAACAGGTAGCAGAGCACCTTGCCCACCAGCATGTCGAGCTCGGATAAAACTGTTGTGCCGATGTCGGCGCTGGGGCGCGGGCGCAGGTAGAAGAAGCCCTCAGGCGCCTTGATGAGTTCCACCTGATAGCGGCCGTAGAAGATCTCCAGCTCCTGGTGGTACTCCACCAGGGCCGAGTGCTGCTCGAATTCGTCGGCACTGATGTGGCGACCGGAGCGCAGGGCGGTATCGATGCGCGGAAACAAGGGGTTGGCGATGGCCTCTGCGAGGCGCAGGGGCAAGGGGAATTCAGTATTGATCGATGACATAGGCCTGAACCTTGGATCCAGCTTGGTTGATGGGTTTCCATGCGGGTTGGCGGTGGTGCTCGCGCTCACCGCTGGCATGGCCGAGACGCACGGCCTGATCGATCAGGAGGCGCGCCACGTCGAAGTGGGCATGGGCCGGGTAGTCCAGTAGGTATTCCCGCAGCACGTCGGCAAGATCCAGCTGATGGCCCTGTTCGGGGTAGCGGGCCAGATAGCGCTCGATGCGCTCCGCCAGCTCCTGGTTGATGTCCACCATCTCCACGTACTCCATCTCGAGGGGCACCTCGCCGGTCACCTCCTCGTCGTGGATGGCGATGGTTTCATCCCGCAGCTCCAGCAGGCGGGGCTCCTCGGCCACTCGAAGCAGCCAGTTATGCTGCTCGAAGTTGCGGATGGATTCGCGCAGCCGCTGGCTGAAGGCGCGGTTCTTGTCCATGTCGATGGCGTTGCGGATGAACTTGTGGACGTGCCTGTCATAACGGGACCAGAGCTCGATGCACTGCTGGCCCCAGGCGGTGATGACGTCGAGACGCCCCTGCAGGGCGTGGGTCAGCTCCTCCACGTGGAACAGATCCTCACGCCCCTGGGCCGCTTCCTGAATGTTGAGCAGCCCCGCCTGCAGGCGGTGGCCGGCGGCGTCCAGGGTGTCCTGCAACTCGCGCAGGGTCTGGCCGGTCTCGTGCAGGAGCTTCTCGCAGCTGTGGATGGCATCGACCCAGTTCTGGGTCAGCAGGGCCGCGATCTCGCTCTTGACCTGGTTTTGCTGCTCGTCCATGGCGCGCTGGGTGAGATCGATGCGCCCAAGCGTCTCTTCCAGGGAGAAGGAGAGGCGCGGCAGCACCTCGGCGTCCCACTGCTCCCGGGTGTTGGTCTCGAGCGCCGCCTTGCGGGCGGTGTCGAGCTCGGCGGCCAGGTGCTCGAGCAGGATGGAGAGCTTGATGGAGTCCACCTGGCGCTGATCCATGAAGAAATCGACGATGCTCATGCCAAGGCGCGACAGGCGGTAGAGGCTCTCCCCCGCCACCATGTCGGTGGTGAAACGCGACAGCAGTTGCTGGCGGACGAGATCGTTGATGGCGTTGTTGGCGCGACCTGTGAGGGTCTCGTCCATCTGGCCGAAGGCACTGCTGACATAGCCAAAGGCATCGTGCAGCGCGGCCTCCGAGAGATCAGACTCGTCCTCGGAGAGCGTCTTGATCGCTATCAGAAAGGCCAGCCTGTCGGTGGGGAGGTTCAGCGCCAACCCCTCCTGTCTGACCCATCCCACCGTCTCTGGCAGGGTACGGGATGTACTCATCATGACGTTATCATCTCGTTGTTATAGTCGGCAGGTCTTCGCCCGCCGTGGTGATATAGGCCGAGGTCGGTGGCGCCCCGGCGGCTGGATCCCGCATCATATTCACGTCTGTGTGTCTCAACCGGCCGGTTTCTGGGCCATCACATGGATGTAGCGCCCCAGGGAAACAAAGGGCTCCTGGCGGCAATAGTGCTGCTCCATGGCCAGCAGGTCCTCGAACTTCTCGACCTGATCCTGCTTGTGGCGCATGTAGTCGTGGATGACGCGCACCCCCGTCTTGCCGATGATCCGCAATCCCCCCCGCCCTATCCAGTCGTAGACCTGCTCCGGCAGCTGGGGATTGGTGGGGGTCAGGGCGGTCTGGCGTTTCTTGCGAAGGCCCAGGCGCACATAGTCAAAATTGCCCACCACCAGGCTCTGGAACAGCAGGCCGTGACGATTGTAAAAAAGCAGCGACAGTATGCCCCCAGCCTTGACGAAAGGGAACAGACCCAGCAAGGTCTGGCGCGGCTCGGCGAGCCACTCCAGTACCGCGTGACAGAGCACCAGATCGAAGGTGCCGGTCACCTGGTGCTTGAGATCCTGAATGGGGCAATGGATGAGACGAATTCTGTCTTCCAAGCCCTTCTGGGCGATCTGCTCCCGGGCCAGATCCAGCATTTCTGCCGACAAATCGCACAGCTCCACCTGATGGCCCATGGCCGCCAGCTTCTGGGCGAAGTAGCCAAAGCCGCCGCCGGCATCCAGGATGCGCAGGGGCCGGTTGCCCAGGCGTGCCAGGCAGGCTTCGATGTCGCTCCAGACAATGGTGGTGCGAATGCGCCCCTTGGTGGAGTCGTAAATGTTGCGAGCGAACTTGTCCGCGCGCCCGTCAAAACTCTGATCTTGCTTCAAGACACACTCATCTTCGACCGCCCCGCCATGAGGGCCGCAGGAGGAACCACACAGGATTGGGCCACAGGAAAAAAGAGGGGTATTCTGTCACATCCCGAATTTGCTGAAAACTCAAGGACGTGTCTGTCGTGTTCGAGCTCAACTTCTTTGTCATCAAGAAATGGCTGGGTCATCTGCTGATGCCGCTCCCCTTCTCTCTCTCCTTGTTGCTGCTGGCGCTCGTGCTGCTCTGGTTCACCCGCTTTCAAAAAAGCGGCAGGCTGCTGGCGACCCTGTCGCTTCTGATCATCGCCCTGATGGGGATGAGACCCGTCAGCTATGAGTTGGCCCGTTCACTGGAGCAGACCTATCCCCCCTTCGAGACAAGCCAGCATCCGGACATCCAGGCCATCGTCGTGCTCGGCAACGGTCATGTGAGCGATCCTGCGGTGCCCGAACGCAGTTGGCAGAACAACATCTCCCTCGCCAGAACCCTGGAAGGGGTGCGCCTGGCCCTGGCCTATCCGCAGGCCGAGCTGGTCTTCTCCGGCGCCGTGGCCGGGGATCCGCTGTCCAATGCCGAGGTCAACGCCCGCATGGCGACGACCCTGGGGATAGCGAGATCCCGAATGACGTTGTTTGAAAACAACAAAGACACCCATGATGAGGCGGTCAGCATCAGCGCCCACCTCAAGGGCAAGCGGGTGGCACTGGTGAGTTCGGCCACCCATTTGCCCAGGGCCATGGCCCTCTATCGCAGTCAGGGACTCGATGCGGTGCCGGCCCCCACAGACTACACCGCCAAGCAGAGTCAGGTGGCGCAGCCCCTCTACAGCTACCTGCCCAAGGGGCGTTACCTGATGTATTCCGAGGCTGCCATTCACGAGTGGATTGGGGTATGGTGGGCCCGTTTGCGTGGGCAGGTCACCGAGTGAGCAATCGCGCCTTGCATTCCTGATTTGGATCAGGAAAGCGAAAAAAAATTACGTCATTTGCCGCCGGGTCAGCTATCTTGGGCTCGGTTCAATTCATATAATGTTGCGCAATCAAATGCCTAGGAGATATAGAAGATGAGACAGCACCTGGTAATGGGTAACTGGAAACTGAACGGCACCAAAGCTTCCGTCGAAGCTCTGATCAAAGGACTGACCCCGGCCGCTGCCGCTCATCCTTCCGTGCAAGTGGCCGTCTGCCCGCCGGTTATCTTTTTGGGTCTGGTTGAACAGCTGACCGCTGGCAGCAAGATTGCTTACGGTGCCCAGAACGCCGACGTTCACGAGTCCGGCGCCTTCACCGGCGAGAACGCCCCCTCCATGCTCAAAGCCTTCGGTTGCACCTACTCCCTGGTCGGCCACAGCGAGCGTCGCACCCTGCACGCAGAGACCGACGACGTGGTGGCTGCCAAGTACGAAGCCATCCAGAAAGGCGGCCTGGTGCCGGTTCTGTGCATCGGTGAGACCCTGGAGCAGTTCGAAGCCGGCGTGACCAAGAACGTGGTTGAGACCCAGCTCAAGGCCGTCATCGACCGTTGCGGCATCGCCTCCTTCGAGAACGCCGTGGTGGCTTACGAGCCGGTATGGGCCATCGGCACCGGCAAGACTGCCACCCCGGAGATCGCGCAATCCGTGCACGCTCACATCCGTCAGTACCTGGCCGGTTTCGACGCCGCCGTGGCTGCCAAGGTACAGATCCTGTACGGTGGTTCCGTCACTGGCGCGACCGCAGCCGATCTGTTCGGTCAGCCGGACATCGACGGTGGCCTGGTGGGTGGTGCGTCCCTGAAAGTGGACGACTTCTCCCAGATCATCGCTGGCGCCGCCCAGTAATGAGCCAGGAGGGGGCCCCACGCCCCCTCCTTTACCGGCTTTCGTATGGCGTCAGCCGATACGAAAGCCGATATAGTAAGAACTGGCTTACCTATTCGACAACTTGAGATCCAGAGGCACTCATGACCAAAAAAATCAAACGTATTGGTGTATTGACCAGTGGTGGCGATGCGCCGGGTATGAACGCAGCCATCCGCGCCGTGGTGCGCGCCGGCCTGCATTACGGCCTGGAAGTCTATGGCATCAAGGATGGCTACCTGGGTCTGCATCAGAACAAGATCGCCAAGCTCGAGCGTCACAGCGTCTCCGACGTGGTGAACCGCGGCGGTACCTTCCTCGGCTCTGCCCGCTTCCCCGAGTTCAAGGATCCCAAGGTGCGCGCCGAGGCGATCGAGAACCTGAAAAAACACGGCATCGATGCCCTGGTGGTGATCGGCGGCGACGGCTCCTACATGGGTGCCAAGAAGCTGACCGAAGAGGGTTTCCCCTGCATCGGCCTGCCGGGCACCATCGACAACGACATCGCCGGTACCGATTTTACCATCGGCTTTGACACCGCCCTGAACGTGGTGGTGGACGCCATCGACCGCCTGCGCGACACCTGCAGCTCCCACCACCGCATCTCGGTGGTCGAGGTCATGGGCCGCCACTGCGGCGATCTGGCCATGTCTGCCGCGGTCGCCGGCGGCGCCGAGTACGTGATCGTGCCGGAAGTGGCCTTCGACAAGGAAGCCTTGATCCGCCAGATCGAAGAGGGTGAGGCCAAGGGCAAGCGTCACGCCATCGTCGCCATCTGCGAGCACGTCACCGACGTCAACGCCCTGGCCAGGGACATCGAGGAGCGCACCGGTCGCGACACCCGCGCCACCATCCTCGGTCACATCCAGCGCGGCGGTTCGCCCAGTGCCCGTGACCGCATCATGTCCAGCCGCATGGGTGCCTACGCGGTCGAGCAGCTGCTGGCCGGCCACGGTGGCCGCTGCGTCGGCATCCAGAACAACCAGATGGTGCACCACGACATCATCGACTGCATCGAGAACCTGCAGCGCCCCTTCAACCAGGAGCTGTACGACCTCTCCTCCACCCTGTTCTGATCCCCCTTGCCATGAAAAAACCCTCCCTGCGGAGGGTTTTTTATTGTCCGCGGCTTGCTGGCGCCCGCTGAGCCCTCTGCTCAGGGCGCCGCCCGCCTCAGGGTGAGGTTGAAACGCACCTCCCCCTCCGCCCCCGCCTTGAGGGGCGCCACCCCGTGAAAACGCAGGCGCGCCTCGCCCCCCAGCACCAGCAGATCGCCGCCGCGCAGGATCAAGCGCTGCACCGGATCCCGCCGACTGAGGCCCCCCAGCAGAAACTCGGCCCCCAGCCCCAGGGAGAGGGAGACGATGGGGTGGCGCAAGTCCGCCTCATCCCTGTCCTGATGCAGGGACATGCGGGCCCCGGGCTCGTAGCAATTGATGAGGCAGGCATCGGGCACGAAACCGGCAAACCCGGCCGCCTCGGCGCCGCGGCGAGCCAGTTCAAGCAGCTCAGCCGGCAGCGGGGGCCAAGGGGTGTGGCTGAGGGGATCCAGGGGGCTGTAGCGATAGCCCTGCCTGTCCGACACCCAGCCAAAGGGGCCGGCATTGGTCATGGCCACCGACATGGTCTGGCCTCCCGGGGTCTGCATATGGCGAAAGGGCGCCTGGGCGCTCACGGCGTGGATCCAGGCATGCAGCCAGCGCGAGCCCGGGCCGAGGCGCGCCACCCCGCCCGGCAGATGCAAGGCGCCGGGGGCGAGCCAGCGGGCGGGCTCTTCTTCCCGGGAGAAGAGATCCCCTATGGCGTTGTCCAGCGCCGTCAACCTGGCCATGGCGCCTCCCCTCGTCTCATGATCTACTCCAGCGGCTTGATGTCGCCACACTCATCCCCCAGCCACCGGCTCTCGCTGCTGCCCTGGATCCGCTCCTGCTTGCCCTCGTATTCCATCTCCAGGGTAAAGCGGCTGGTGTAGGCGCCGGGGTTGACGAAATGCACCTCCCCCTCCCCTCTGGCGGGTGGCTCGCGGCAGCTGAGGGTGAAACGGATCTGACTGTCGCTGCGCGAGACCAGGGTTCGCTCGCATCCCTCTCCCTGGCGCTCGAAGGGCAGCCTCTCTTCGGCCACCATCTGCGGGCTGAGGCAGTGGCGCATCCGCACCCCGTCCGCCCCCAGGCCCGTGATGCCAACCCCCTGCTTGGCCAGCATCTCCTCCATCATCTTGCGCTGCCCCTCAGGCAGGGCTGCCAGCTGTTTCTCCATGGCGGCCATGGCCTGCGCCAGCGCGCCGTCACCCGCCTCCATTCTGGTCTGCATTTCCCACAGGCCGGGTTTGAGGGGATAAGCCCAGGCCGCACCGCCGAGCATGATGGCGACCGCCAGGGTCGCCAGACGAAGGGATAGGGCCATGGGGCCTCCTGCATTGTTTGATGTGCCAGCTGCCATTGCCGGCAGCCCTCTTTGCCACTTCTTTGCCATTGCGCCCCATCCGGGCGGGACTGATGACCAAATCGCGAGGCTATCGCATCGCACCGCTGAGATGGTAAGAACAGGCAGATCAAGGATGGCACATGGGCCTTAGAAGAGATCCAGCTGGCGGCCGCAGATCCGCTCGAAGGACTCGCCGATGAAGGGCAGTATGGCGTCGGCGATGGGTTTGAGCTGCTTGTCGATGTAGTGTTCGTAATCGATGGCGCTGCGTCGGTATTCCACTGGCTCGGGCCCCGCCAGGGTCATCAGGTAGCTGATGGTGCCCCTGTGCTGGTAGCGCTGGGGCAGCCCGCGGCGCAGGTTTTCCTCGTCCGCGAGACGCGCGGCCCGCACATGGGGCGGCACATTTTTCTGGTACTCCTCCAGCTTCTGGCGCAGCCGCTTGCGGTAGACCAGCAGCTCGTCGTGGCCACCGGTGCGGGTCTCGTCCACCATGGTGCGCACATAGTCGCAGGGATCTTCATCGTGGAACACCAGCTCGTAGAGCCGGGTCTGGAACTGCTTGGCCAGCATGGTCCAGTCGGTGCGCACCGTCTCCAACCCCTTGAACACCAGGTGCTCCGACTCCCCCTGCCCCACCAGACCGGCGTAACGCTTCTTGCTGCCCTTCTCCAGCCCCCGGATGGTGGGCATCAGGAAGCGGCGATAGTGGGTCTCGTACTCTATCTCCAGATAGCTCGGCAGGCCGAACTCGGCCTCGACCAGCCGAGTCCAGCGTTCATTGATCTCCCGGGCGAGCGCCTTGCCTACCTCGTCCGCCTGGGCCGGGCTCATCTCGTCTGGCAGGTGGACGAAGGTAGAGTCCGTGTCGCCGTAGATGACCTGGTAGCCCCGCGCCTCTATCCACTCCCGGGTCTGCTGCATGATGCTGTGGCCGCGCAGGGTGATGGATGACGCTAGCCTGGGATCGTAGAAGCGGCACCCCCCCGAGCCCAGCACCCCGTAGAAGGAGTTCATGATGATCTTGATGGCCTGGGAGAGCGCCTGGTTGCGGGCGGCCTTCGCCTTGTCCCGCGCCGCCCACAGGGTGGCGATGAGCCCGGGCAGGAAGTGCTTGTCCCGGGAGAAGAGGGCGCCACGAAAGCCGGGGATGGCGTCATCGGGAGCCTTGAGTCCCTCCACCAGCCCCATGGGATCGATGCAGAAGGTGCGGATGATGCTGGGGTAGAGGCTCTTGAAGTCCAGCACCAGCACCTGACGATAGAGGCCGGGCCTGGAGTCCATCACATAGCCCCCCGGGCTCGCCAGGCCGCCATCGGCAGGCAGGTTGGGGGCCACATAGCCGCCCCGATGCAGCCGTGGCAGATAGAGGTTGGTGAAGGCCGCCACCGAGCCGCCGACCCTGTCCAGCTCCAGGCCGGTGAGGTTGGCCCGCTCGATGGCGAAGGGGATCAGGGCGCAGTGATCGACTATCTCCCACACCAGCTTGCAATCTTCCAGGTTGTAGCGGGCCAGGGCCTCCTTGTCGGAGTGAAACAGCTCGGTGATCTTCTCCCCCCGGTTCGCCACGTCCTCTATGTCCTTGCCGCGACCGAGCAGCTCGCTCGCCACCGCATCCAGGCTGTAGCTGGCAAACTGCCAGGTGGCGCTCTTGAGGGTATCTATGCCGTCCAGCACCATGCGCCCCGGCAGGATGACGCTGCCGCTCTGGGGATCGCTGCGGGAGGCGCGCCAGAACGCCAGCTCCCGGCCACGGCCGAGGCGCAGCCGCCGCTTGTACAGCTCGGCCCGGCGCAGCAGCAGGCGAAAGTCGAAATTGACCACGTTCCAGCCGAGCACCAGATCCGGATCCTGGCGCTGGAACCAGGCCTCGAGGGCCGCCAGCAAGGCGGGCTCGTCCGCCACCCACTGCACCCGGGTCTCCCACCCCTCGGCCCCCGGGGGCGCCTCTCCTATCATGATGACCCGCGCATCCTGCTCGCTGAAGAGGCCGACACTGAAGAGGGCGCCGTCCATGGCGCACTCCACGTCCAGAGAGACCCAGGAGAGGGTCGGCGTCACCGCCTGGGGGGCGCAGCGCGCCTCGTTCACCTGCCAGTGGTCGCCCCGTTTGACGGCCTGACCGTCAAAGCGCAGCCCGGCGGTGATGAAGCGCTCCATCAGGAAGCGCTCGGGCAGGCGGATATCCGCCTCGAAGTGTTCCAGGCCGCGGATCAGCAGCAGCTCTATCGCCCGGTGATAGGCGCTCAGGGTGGTGAAATAGCAGGCCACCACGGCCCTGTCGTCGAAGGTATGCAGGGGCAGGCGGCGAAAGCGGCCGCGCACCCCGGCCCCCTTGAACAGGGCGGCCGCCTCCTCCATGTGGGCCAGGGGCAGGAAGAAGAGGGGCTCCTGGCCCCTCACCACCAGCCGCACCGGTCCCTGCGCGCTCCAGAGCCACAGCAGGATCTCGGTGCCGCTCTCCCCGTTGCGGCCGCGTACATCCCGGCTGTGGCGGGTCAGGATAAAGCCGTCGGTGGGCGCTGGGGTCGGGGTCATGGCACGGGCGTCTGGCAGCGGTTGAGGATGGCCTATTGTACGTTCATACAGTGTTTGTGAGCAATCCTGGGGCGCACCGGGGTCAGCCGGGGCTGGCCTCGGCGGCGATTTGCCCTATAGTGGTGACGGTGTCGCCCTCACCCCGACAAGGAGTCGCCATGCGTCTGACCCTGATCCTCGCCCTGGCCGCCCTCGGCCTTGGCGGTTGCAGCACCGCCTCTTCCAGCGTGTCCGCCGGCATGGGTTATGGCGCCGCGCCCTACCCCTGGTGGTATGACGACTATTTCTACTATTGGGATCGCTACTACCCCTGGTGTTGCAACAGCGATGGCGAGTTCGACGAGCTGATCCGCCACTGGTGGCAGGATCTCGACCAGGGCAGGCGCGATGACATCAAGAACAGGTTCGAGCAGTGGCACCAAGGGACGGACCAGCCGGACATAGAGGCGCTGCGCGGCGACTTCTCCGCCCGCTGGAATGCCCTGAGCCCGGAGCAGAAAGAGGGGCTGCGTGAACGCCAGCAGGTGCTGCGCAAACTGAGTCCGGCGGCGAGCCCGCGCCTCTCCCTGTCAGAGGCCAACGAGGCGGCGCGACGCATCCATCTCGACGGTCGGGGCGCAGGGCGCGCCGTCACGCCCCCCGCCAGCCGGCCCGCACCCCGTCCGGTGACCATGCCGGTCAATCGTCCTGCCCACATGATGAACATGCCGGTGATCCGGCGCCGTTAACCAGGTGACCCCAGGGGTCAAGGAGAGAGCCATGACAGACAAGTTGCAACTCATCGATTCGCGCACCACGGACGTGGGCGGCATCCCGGTCGCCCGCGCCCTGCCGGTCAAGGAGCGACGCACCATAGGGCCCTGGTGCTTCCTCGATCACATAGGCCCGGCCCGCTTCGCCCCGGGGGAGCCCGGGCTGGACGTGGGACCCCACCCCCACATAGGTCTGCAGACCTTCACCTGGATGCTGGAGGGGGAGATATTGCACCGCGACAGCCTGGGCAGCGAGCAGGTGATCCGCCCGGGCCAGGTCAACCTTATGACCGCAGGTCAGGGCATCGCCCACACCGAGGAGTCGGTGGCGGGCCACCCGAGCGTCCATGCGGCCCAGCTCTGGATAGCCCTGCCCGAGGCCCACCAAGTGACCCGGCCCCGTTTCGATCACTATCCTGAGCTGCCCCGCTGGCAGCAACAGGGGATCACCTTCACCCTGCTGATCGGCCAGCATCAGGACAGGCAGGCGCCGACCCTCTGTTTCGCCCCCATACTGGGGCTGGATCTGCTGGCCGAGCGTGACTGCACCCTGACCCTGCCCCTGGCCCCCGAGTTCGAGCACGGCCTGTTTGCCCTGGCCGGTGAGGTGACCCTGGCCGACCAGCCCCTGGCTGCCGAACAGCTCGCCTACCTGGCGCCGGGCAACCGGGAGCTGACCTTCACCCTGCAGGCGGGGGCACGCCTGCTGGTCATCGGCGGTGAGCCCCTGCCAAGGCCCCTGCAGATCTGGTGGAACTTCGTGAGCTTCGACAAGGAGGCCATCCGCCACGCCGCCGAAGATTGGCAGTCGGGGGCGCCACGCTTTGGTGACGTGGTCGGCTATCAGGGGCCCAGGCTCTCAGCCCCGCCCCTGGCCGGGCTCTGAGCCCCGGGCCGGGGGCGAACTCATTCCCACAGAGCAAAAACAGACAGGGCGCCCGAAGGCGCCCTGTCTCATGGCATATCGCGGGGATCAGTACTGATCTTCCTGCTCGGCGCGGGCCCGGGCCCGGCGCGCCATCACCTCTTCCTCGGCGCTCTCTATCTCCTGCAACACACCGTCGAGATCGATGGCGGCCGTGCTCTCGGTGAACTGGCCGCTGAGGCGGGTCTCCGGGGTCAACTCCCCCTCCTCGTACAAGGACCACATCTCCTGGGCGTAGCGGGTCGCCAGCAGATCGGGGGCATACATGCCGTAGTAGTTGCGCATGTTCTCCACATCGCGCACCAGCATGGCCCTGGCCTGGTTGTTGGCGGCGGCATCGACCACCTGGGGCAGATCGATGATGACGGGGCCCTGATCGTCCACCAGCACGTTGAACTCGGAGAGATCCCCGTGGATGAGGCCGGCACACAGCATGCGCACCACGTAGCCTATCACCTTGTCGTGATCCGCCCGCGCCTGCTCCGGGCTCAGGGCCACGTCGTTGAGGCGGGGGGCCACATTGCCCTCCCCGTCGGTGATGAGCTCCATCAGCAGCACGCCATCGAGGCAGACATAGGGAGTGGGCACCCGCACGCCGGCGGCGGCCAGCTTGAACAGGGCGTCCACCTCTGTGTTCTGCCACACCTCTTCATGCTGGCGGCGGCCGTAGCGCGAGCCCTTCTCCATGGCACGCTGGCTGCGGCTGTTGCGCACCTTGCGCCCCTCCTGATAGACCACGGCCTGTTTGAAGCTGCGTTTGGCCGCCTCCTTGTAGACTTTGGCGCAGCGAATGTCCTCGCCGCAGCGCACCACATAGACGTCGGCCTCTTTGCCGCTCATCAGCCGGCTGATGACCTCGTCGACGAGGCCGTCGTCCACCAGGGGCTGGATTCGATTTGGTATTTTCATGGCCGAACTTTTACCCTATTTGCGCGCGCGGCGCCAGTGGTGCCGCGCATTCCTGTCCGTTTTGGCGAGTCCGGCACCCCGGCTGCTCACGCCGTCGCCAACCCGGGTTCGGCTCGCCGGGAAACCGGGCGCCATCAGGCTCCAGCATCACCAGCGGGGGATCAGGGCTCGGGGGGCAGCCCCTGGCGGATCCGGCGGATCCCCTCCTCGTAGAGCCCCTGGCGGCTGTCCGATTCGGCCTGGGTCTCGAAGATCTTGAGAAACCACATGTATTGCTCCGGACGGCGGCCGAGTTGCTGCTCGACCATGGCGTTCATTCGCACCACATCCTGCTCCAGATTGTCGGTGGGATAGGGATCGAAGGGGGGGGCTATCTCGAGGCGGTAGCAGCCCTCGTCCTCGTCATAGCTGCCGAAGATGGGCACCGCCTTGGCGCCGGTCAGCTTCACCAGCTTGGGCAGGGCCGGCAGGGTCGCCTTGGGATGACCGAAGAAAGGCACGAAGATGCTGGCCTCGCGACCATGGTCCTGATCCGGCAGATAGAAGAAGCTGTCGCCGCCGCGGATCGCCTTGATGGCGGGCTTGATGCCGACGCTGCGCTCGTAGACGCGCCCCCCCTTGGCCCGCTCTCGGTTGATGTACCAGTCAAAGAGCGCGTCTTTCGGGCTCTTCATCATGGTGCACATGGGCAGGCCCCGCAGGGCGAACAGGCGCCCTATCACGTCCACCGCCCAGGTGTGCGGCACCACCAGGATCACGGGGCGTCCCTGGGCCCGCTCCGCCTCTATGTGCTCCCAGCCGTCGACCCGGATCCGTCCGGCCAGATAGGCATCGCTGCGCCAGGTCAGCTCGCCGAAGGCCATGAAGGTCTTGAGGCCGACCCGGATCGACTTGAGCAGCAGCGCCTGGCGTCCCACCTCATCCTGGTCGGGAAAACAGATGTCGAGATTGGTGTTGGCGATATAGGCTTGTTTCTTGGAACAAGAGAGGATGAGCGGCGCCAGGCCGTTGGCCAGGGCGTCCCGCAGCCGGGCCGGCACAAAGGCGAGCAGGCTGAGCAGGGCGAGGGCCAGCCAGCTGCCCCAGAGCCTGGGATGCAGCAGTGCGGGGCGAAATGAGGTATCGAACACAGGATCGTGAGGGGCCATGTTGCGGCTCTTGTCGTCTAAACAAGGAGGTTATTGTAGTTATCCCGCTACATTTTTCTAGCCCGTAACCGGGCCGAACCTGAACCTGAGCTGCCCCGGGCGGCAAAGACTCACCACTTGCCATGAAAAACAGCCCCTATTGGGGCTGTTTTTCATGGCGGTAGCGCATCAGGGGTGGGGCGAGAGGCCACGGCGGATGCGTTTGATCCCCGCCTCGTAGAGTCCGTGCTTGTCCACCGGGTGTTCCAGGGTCTCGAAGATCTTGAGAAACCACATGTACTGGCCCGGATGCTGCCTCAGCTGCTGCTCCACCATCTGGTTCATACGCCCGGTATCGGCCACCAGATCCTCGCTCGGATAGTCGGCGAAGGGGGCCTCTATCTCGAGGCGATAACAGTGCTGCGCCTCGTCATAGCAGGCGAGCAGGGGCACGGCCCTGGCCCCGGTCAGCTTCACCAGCCGCGGCAGGGCCGGCAGGGTCGCCTTGGCCCGTCCGAAGAAGGGCACGAAGATGCTGGCCTCGCGGCCATGGTCCTGATCCGGCAGATAGAAGAAGCTGCGCCCCCCCTTGACCGCCTTGATCACCGGCTTGATGCCTGCCTTGCGCTCATACACCTGGCAACCGCTCCTGGCCCGTTCACGGTTGATGTGCCAGTCAAACACCGGGTTGCGGGCGCTCTTCATCATGGTACACATGGCGATGTCCCGCTGGGCGAAGAAATAACCGGCGGCGTCCACCGGCCAGCTGTGAGGCACCACCAGGATGACGGGGCGTCCCGCCGCCTGCTCTGTCTCTATGTGTTGCCAGCCGATCACCTGGATGCGCTTCATCAGGTAGGCGGGGCTGCGCACCGTGAACTCGCCAAAACCGAGCAGGCTTTTGAGGCCGATGCGTACCGACTTGAGCAAGATGGCCTGGCGCTCGGCCTCGCTTCGCTCGGGAAAGCAGATATCCAGGTTGGTATTGGCGATATAGACTTGCTTCTTGGAAAAACGCAGCACCAGGGGGGCCAGCCAGTCGGCCAGCTTGTCGCGGATGCGCGGCGGCACGAAGGCGAGCACACACAGCAGGCCGAGGGCCAGCCAGCTCGGCCAGTAACGGGGACGCAGCAGACGGGTTTGAAAGGCGCTATCGAAAACAGGGTCGGACACGGGCATGAAACGGATCAAACAGTGAAAGGAAACTCATTGTAGAGGGACTGACAGGTTATACCAGTTAATTCATCAACATCCCCTCGAAGTTGCGACAAATCTCACCCATTAGCTACATTTGGGCACATTTTCGCTCGTCGCCCTCGCCGATGACGGGCTCGGTGTCCCCCGGATCAGCGCGGCTCTCCCCCCCCAGCGGCCGGATGGCCCCGGGTTGGCGCGGCCCGGGTTTCCCCGTAAGATGGCGCCATCTCATGATCACCCCTGGACACGCCATGCCCCATCGCCCGTTACGCACCCTGTTGCTGCTTCCCCTGACCCTGCTGCTCGCGGCCTGCTCCCTGACCCAGTACAACGTCAGCGAGCGGGAGATCAACGATTACCTGAAACAGCAGGTCGCCTTCGAGAAGCAGATCGGCATCCCCGGCATCATGTCGAGCAAGATCCGCCTGGACGAGATGCAAAGCCGCATCGGCCGCAGCCGCAGCGACCGGATAGAACTCGATGCCGCCGGCGATCTGCAGGTGGCAAGCCCCCTTGGCAGCCAGCAGATGAAGATCCGCCTCTCCCTAAGCGCCCGCCCCGACTACGTGGCAGAGCAGGGGGCCATCTACCTGCGCGACCTCGAGCTGCTCTCGGTCAAGACCGAGCCCGCCGACATAGGCACGGCCCTCTCTCCCCTGCTGCCCACCTTCAATCAATCCCTCGGCCTCTTCCTCAACCAGACCCCCATCTATCGGCTCGATGGCAATCGCCAGAACGAGGCTCGCATCAAGGAGAAGGTAGAAGCCCTCAGGGTCGAGCCGGGACGCCTGGTCATCCCCTTCAAATTGCTGTGATTAATTAGGCCGCTCCCCCGAGCGGCTTTTTTCTTCTCATGGTGCATGCCTTGACGCATAATGCACACCATTCTCATTTAGATTCATGAGAAGCGTCACCGCAACAAGCCACCATAAGAAGAAGGGACACATGAAAAAAACCGCACTGGTACAGGGGATCACCCTGGCACTGCTGGGCTCTGCCGCCCACGCCGCCGTCAAGGTCGAAGACGCGAGCTTCCATACCGCCGCCAGCATGCTGGCCTACACGGAGTTCGAACTCTCGGGCGAGCCGCTGGCCGAGGCCCTGGGGCTGGATCTGGATGTGCTGGATCCCAACCGCGCCGATGAGCCGACCCCGTTCGACTTCGCCGCCGGCATCGAGTCCTATGAGTATTCCGAAGAGGCCATGTACGCCCTCAACTACCAGTCCGGCATGGGTCCCCACCTGGTGAATGGGCCCCAGAACCAGGCCCGTGGCGGCACCCTGGCCGACCTTGGCAAGCGAGTGCTGGCCATGGCCGAGGCCGTCGGCTTCCCGGCCGATGAAGTGCCCCAGGGCATGTATCCCCTCTCCCTCCCCTACGCCTCTGCCAAGCCGCAGTTCGCGCAAGCCGTCAATACCAGCCCGGTCAACGGCGACACCCTGACCATCAAGACCGCCAAAGGGGTCGAGAAAACCGTCAAGACCCAGGTGCCTGCCTACTTCCGCGACTACGCCACCCTGCGCTGGAGCGGCAGTGACAACCTGCTGGTGCCGGCGGCCGTCGGCGGCATATTGCTCAAGGAGGTGATGTGGTCCCAGGACTTCCTCGGCGGCATGCACGTGGCCGAGACAGATGAAGAGGTGGAAGCCGCATCCGCCACCATGGATCAGGACGGCAAGCACAAGCTGGGGGTCTCCGCCGCCGACGGCTTCAACGGCATGATGCTGACCGAGCAGTCCATCGACAAGCTGGCCATCTTGCAGGGCCAGCTCGGCTATGATGGCAAGCAGCTGGGCGCCAAGATAAGCCCCCAGTACGATCCGGCCAAGGGCGTGGTCTACTTGCCCCATCAGGTGAAGGTGACCGAGACCAGCCAGCATGACGTCGGCGCCATCGGCAAGCTGGAGGTGGTGGATGGTTCCGCCCAGCTGCGCGATGCCTGGATGATGCTGTGGCCCCTGTCCGAATTCTACGCCTACAGCGATCAACGCACGGCCAACAGCAACCAGAACCCGGCCTTCCACGCCGTGTTTGACGGTGCCCCGTTTGCCGCCGCTCCGGCCACCAACCGGGCCAACGATCTCGGCAAGGCGGTGGCGGGCAATGACGCCTTCTCCCTGGCCCTGAACCTCTCCAACCTCACCTTCAAGAACCTGGCCGCCCTGCACTTCGACGCCAAGGCCGGTACCCTGGTGGACAGCTGGCAAGCAGGCAAGCAGAGCCAGCACGTCACCACCTTCGACGCCGCCTACGCCCTGGTTGCCCTGCAGATCTTCCAGCGTGCCCAGGATGCCCTGCCGGTGGGCTACGCCGCCGGTGACAATGGCGAGCTGAACCTGGATACCCCCCAGGGCAAGGAGGCGCTGGCGCTGATCCGCAAGCAGGCCGACTTCATCCTGACCCAACTGATGGGCAAGAACGGCCTGGTCCATGACGGCCTGACCCTCGGCGGTCAGCCTGATGCGGGTCAATCCGTGGATGCCCAGTTCGCCGCCGTGCGGGGTCTGAGCGCCGCCTTCCTGGCAACCCAGGATGCCAGATACCGCAGCGCCGCCCGCGAGCTGTTCATCAATACCGACAAGACCTACTTCAACGCCAAGGCCGGCACCTGGCTGGCGGGCAAGCAGGGTGAATACACCCCCTGGACCCAGGCCGCCATCTCGGGTGGTCTGCGGGCCACCATGCTGAACCTGCGTAACGAAGGGGCCGAGAAGGCACCCGAACTGGAGCTGGCCAAGCTGACCGAGCGTTACACCCGCTGGTTCCGTGGCACCGTCAACGGTGGCATGCAGATGGCCGAGTGGGTCGGTGACTCCGGCGAGAACGTCATCGACGGCGCCGGTGGTGACACCGACGAGGATGGCGTACCGCAAGTGACCGCCGCCGGTGGCAAGCACGGCACCGCCATGGTGATGGCCGCCAAGGCGCTGATCAGCGAATAATCCCCCGGCTTATGCCGCCATGACAAAGGGAGCGCCATGCGCTCCCTTTGCTATTTTCTCTGCTCGATCACTGAGTCTGGCGCTTACCCCTTCTCCTTGAGCGCCTGCAGCATGGACTTGGTCACCAGCACTATGCCGTTCTCGGAGCGATAGAAGCGACGGGTATCCTCATCGGCGTTCTCCCCTATCACCATGCCATCGGGCAGCTTGCAGCCCTTGTCCACCACCACCCGGCGCAGGCGACAGCCGCTGCCCACCTCCACCCCAGGGAAGATCACCGACTGATCCAGGGTGCAGAAGGAGTGCACCCGCACATTGGTGAACAGCACGGAGTTGAGCACGAAGGAGCCGCTGACGATGGTGCCGCCGGCAAACACCGAGTTGATGGTCATGCCATGCTGGCCGTTCCTGTCTTGCACGAACTTGGCGGGCGGCGTCATGATCTGGCTGGTCCAGATGGGCCAGTTCTCGTCATAGATGTCGAGATCCGGCACCACGGAGGCGAGATCCATGTTGGCCTCCCAGAACGAATCCAGGGTCCCCACATCACGCCAGTAAGGCTTTTGGCCCTCCCGGGCGCCGACACAGGACATGCTGAACGGATGGGCGTAGGCCATGCCCTCCCCGACGATGCGCGGGATCACGTCCATGCCAAAGTCGTGCTTGGAGCTCTGGTTGAGGATGTCTTCCTCCAGCAGCTGATAGAGGTACTCCGCATCGAAGATGTAGATCCCCATGGAGGCCAGAGAGGTATCATCGCACCCCGGCATGGCGGGGGGATTGGCGGGTTTTTCCACGAAATCACGGATCTTGCGCTGTTCGTCGATATCCATGATCCCGAAGGCGGACGCCTCGCAGCGAGGCACCTCGATGCAGGCCACGGTCACCTTGGCCTCCAGACGCACATGGTCGAGCAGCATGGCGGCATAATCCATCTTGTAGATGTGATCCCCCGCCAGCACCACTATGTATTTGGGGCCGTAGTCACGAATGATGTCGACGTTCTGATAGATGGCATCCGCGGTGCCCCGATACCAGTGCACCTCGTCCACCCGCTGCTGGGCGGGCAACAGGTCGATGAACTCGTTCATCTGGTAGCGCAGGAAGGACCAACCGGATTGCAGATGGCGCAGCAGGCTGTGGGACTTGTACTGGGTGACCACTCCGACCCGCTTTATCCCCGAGTTGATGCAGTTGGACAAGACGAAATCGATGATCCGAAACCGGCCACCGAAGTGCACCGCCGGCTTGGCGCGATTATCGGTCAACTGCTTGAGACGGCTCCCTCGCCCCCCCGCCAATACCAAGGCCATACTCTGGTTCAACAGCTGCCGTGCCTTGGCAGTATTCATGGGCTCTAACGACATATATACCTCGACGTCTCTGTCTGCGTTTCCATTCCATACTCCCTTTTTTCCGAGTCCTTGAAAGTGTTTTCACTCACATTTACAGGATCCCTTTCCCATATGGCAAGCCTCATGACCAAACCTGGTTGACTGCATCCATACTGACTGCATGTTTTCACGCTAAGAAACCAGGTGCGGGGTACCAAAATGCACATAACGCCCACCAAGACGATGACACCCTTCCCCCTGATGACGGGGCTGGTGCTGCTGGCGCAATGGAGCCTGCTCCCCACCGATCTATCCTTGACTGCGACCATAAGCATACTCATGTGTACCCTGCTTGCCCTCATCTATGGCCGATATCGCTGGCACAAGGACGATGAGGCCAGACGAGCGACGCTCATCGAGGCCCTCGAGCAGGGCTCGGTGGCGTCGATCCCCCCCTCGCCGGAGCAGCAGGCACTGGAGCGACTGCTCCATCGCCAGCGCCTGGAGCGCGAGCAGCTGCACCATCAGCTGGACGATCTCAAGCGCAGTGCGCAACAAGATCCCCTGACCCAGCTCGCCAATCGCCAATGCTTTCGCCATGACATCACCCATCTGCTGCAAGAAGAGGGTGGCACTCGCACCGCCATCCTGGTGCTGATCCGGGCCACGGCCCTGGAGAGCATCAATCGTCAGCGCGGTTTTCTCTCCGGCGACACCTATCTCAAGGAGGTGAGCACCCTGATCCAGCGGGCGGCCCTGCGCTGGCCCGAACATCGCCTCTATCGCATCTCGGGGACCGACTTCGCCGTGCTGATCCACGCCATCCACAACACCCCCCTGCCCCTGCTCGGCCGGGATCTCAAACTCACCTTCGATCTCTATCAGCACAGCCAGACCATAGAGAGCGTCGCCTGCAGCGGGATCACCACCGTCTGCAGCCACCAGCGGATCGAGGCCATCCTCTCCCGGGCCGATCTGGCCCTGGCCAGGGCACAGACCGGGGAGGTCAACGGTTGGTCCATCCAGTTGGAAGATGACGATGGAAAGGGGCTGGGGGAACAGCAGTGGCGCCAGGTCATCGAGCGGATCCTGGAGCACGAGCAGGTCACCCTCGCCTACCAGCCCATCGCGCGTCTGCACGGCAATCGGCTCGCCTACTACAGCGTTTACCCGGGCTTCCAGGGTGAAGATGACTCAGTGCTGGCCGCAGACAGCCTGTTCGCCATGGCTCAGCGCCTGGACTTGCTGATGCGGCTGACCCAGTTGGTGATCCGTCACCTGATGCGCGAGCACAGGACCCTGGGGGCAGAGCAGAGCCGCTGGGGCATCAAGTTACCTCCCCATCTGCTGCACAACAGCGGCTTTCTCATCTGGTTGGAGCGCCAACTCGCCGCCGAGCCCGACATTGCCGCCCATCTGGTCTTCGAACTCGACGAGGAGAGCCTGTCCCGGCAACTGGCCGGAGCCAGGCGCCTGTTCGAGCTGCTGCGCCGCTGCGGCAGCCGCTCGGCCATCTGCAACTTCGGCCAGGGGATCCGCTCCTTCTCCCTGTTTCAGGAGATCAAACCGGACTATCTCAAGCTGGATCCCGCGCTCTTGCTCGATCTCGAGCAAGATGGCACCAACCAGAAGTTCGTGCGGATGATAGTGGAGATGGCGCACCGCCTGGGCAGCCAGGTGATCGCAGAGGGGGTCGAGCAGTCGAGTCAGAAGGCGCTGCTAGAGAGCCTGTACGTGGATGGGCTTCAGGGTCACCTCATCGCCCACCCGAGCGCCACCCCGACCACGCCGATTCACTGAGACCGCTTGAAGCGCAGCAGGGTGAGGATGACATCGTTGAGCTGGCGATAGCGCTCCAGCTCCTTCTGATCATACCGGGTCGCCAGCAGGGTCTGATTGTGGCGGTGCTTGAGGTAGCGGTTGATCTGCAGGCGGTTGAAGCCCGCCACCCGATAGATCTGGCCGAGCAGGGCGTTGAGCTCCTCGCTCTCCAGCCCGGCATCGGCGAGATAGTCCGCCTCGGCAGGGCTGCGCTGGTGGCACTCCACCCGGGCGATGCGGCCACTCTCCTGCAAATAAGTGAGCCACTGCTCGACATAGAGGGGCTTGCAGCCGGCCAGCAGGTTGAAGAAGCCCACGGCATCGCAGCGGCATTCGCTCAGCAGCAGCACGGCCAGAGGATCGTCGTTGCAGGAGAAACTGACGACGCCGCTCTGGCTCCAGTCCAGCGCCTGCACCCGGATCTCGGCCCGTGCCCCCGCCTCTCCCGTCACCTCGAATACGAACATGGCTCCTCCCTTGGCAAAAGGTTCATGATGGACCATAGCCGGCGGCGCTGCAAAGACAAACGCCCATGAAAAAACCTGCGCCGGGGCGCAGGTTTGTCAGGAAAAGCGGGGGTCGGGATCAGGCGTCCAGTTCGACCAGGGCCTTGGCCAGTTCGATGGGCTCGAGCTCCTGCCCCTCCAGCTCGCCGTTCCAGTTCGGGCCGACCAGCACGTCGTCTTCGTCCAGATCCCCTATCCAGATGTCGAGGAACTCTTCCAGATCGATGAGCTCGGGCTCATAGTCCGCCCACTCGTCCACGCAGTGCAGGCGGGCATCCCCCTCGCTGGACCAGAGTGGCATCACGTCCGCGTCCTCGAATTCGGCGGAGCGGCACACCACCCAATCCTCGCCATAACGCAGGCCCCACAGCTGACCCGACTCACGGACCTCTTCGATAAACAGTTGGAAATTGGCGTCAAGGTTGTCAGTTAGCTTGCTCATGGTGCTCTCTCTTTCGGACTGCCGGGGCCACTGCCGGCCAGGTTGGGGCAAATGGTGTCCCAAAAGCGCAGCGGACTCAAGTCAAATCCCCAATAAAGGGGAGATAGGCGCCCTTCCCCGGCCAGCGGGGAGAAAAGGCGAGCGCCTTCCCTCCCCTCTGCCCCGTCAGGTACGGTATTGGGCCACCAGGGTGCTCAGCTCATCGCTCGAGTGCGCCAGGCTCTGGGCCGCCTGCTCGGTCTGCCGGTTCTGGCCCAGGGCCTCTCCCGCCTGCTGGGAGATGGAGACCAGCCTGTGATTGATCTCGTCGGCCGCCTTGCTCTGCTCATGGGCCGCATTGGCTATCTGGGCATTCATCTGGGTGATGGTATCCACCACCTGGTTGATGGCCTCGATGGCGCTGCCCGCATCCCCTGCCTTGTCGGCCGTGGTGCGCGACAGCTGTTGCAGCTGGTTGATCCCCCCCGTCACCACACTCGCCCCCTCCTGCAGGCGCTGTATCATCTGCCGGATCTCGTCGGTCGAGCTGTGGGTGCGGTTGGCCAGCGTCCTCACCTCGTCGGCGACCACGGCAAAGCCCCTTCCCTGCTCCCCGGCCCGGGCCGCCTCGATGGCGGCGTTGAGGGCCAGCAGGTTGGTCTGCTCGGCGATGCCGCGGATCACCTCCAGCACCGAGCCAATCTGCTGGGTCTCCTGGGTCAGGTGCGCCACGGCCCGCACCGTGCCCTGCATCTCATCGGCCAGCTGGGCGATGGTGTTGATGGTCTGATCCACCACCTGGCAGCCATCATCGACCAGGCGCTTGGCCTCGTCGGCGGCCAGGGCGGCCTGCGCCGCATGCTCCCCCACCTCCCGGCTGCTCACCGTCATCTGCTCCATGGCGCTGGCCACCCGCATGGTGTCCTGCTCCTGATGGGTCACTATCTCGCAGGTACGCTCCACCACCTGGCCAAGCTGGCCGGCGGCCTGACGGTTCTGGTTGGCTATCTGCTGGGTGCGTCCCACCAGTTGCGCCATCTGGTTGGCAAAGTCGTTGAAATTGGTCGAGAGCTGGGCCAGTTCGTCGCGGCCCTCGGCGGGCAGGCGAAATCTCAAGTCCCCCTCCCCTCGCGCTATGTTGCCAAGGGCGGCCACCGATTGGCCGAGGGGCGCCACTATGCTGCGCACTATCAGGGTGACCAGGGCGATGAGCAGCAGGGCCAGCACCAGGCCGATGCCAAGCTGGATCTTGAGCGCCCCCTGATACTGGGCCTCCACGTCATCCACATAGACCCCTGTGCCGATGATCCAGTCCCAGGGGGCGAAATGCTTGACGTAGGAGAGCTTGCGCACGGGGTCATCCACCCCGGGCTTGGGCCAGTAATAGGCCACCTCGCCGCCCCCCGGTTGCCCCTTGATCATCTCGACGAAGGCCACGAACAGCTTGAGCCCCTGCTTGTCTTCCACCCCGGAGAGATCCTTGCCGTCCAGCTCGGGCTTCATGGGGTGCATCACCATGGTGGGGTGGCTGTCGTTGATCCAGAAGTAGTCGTTGTCGCCGTAGCGCAGGGCCTTGATTGCGGCCAGGGCCCGGGCCTTGGCCTCTGGCACCTCGAGCTGACCGGCACGCACCTGGGCCTCGATGCTGGCCACCAGCGAATAGGCTGTTTCCACCTGGGCCTGGGTCTGGCGGCTCTTCTCCCCCATCAGGCCTTCCCGATAGAGGTGCAGGCTGCTCACCAGCAGCAGCGCCAGTATCAGTAACACGCTCAGGGTCACCAGCAACAGGCGCTGGCCTATGGTCCATCGTCTCAACATCCCGTCATCCTTGCCTTCCTGTCATGGTGACCAAGGTATGACGATGCCCGCGCCCCTGTCCATTGATGGCCCGAATGGGGCAGCAAAAACATGATCCAGCCCAGAGAATGCAAAAAGGCGCCCGCGGGCGCCTCAAGTTTTGTTCGGCAGGATCAACGCTCCCAGTACACCTCTTCCAGGCTGTCCTCTTTCTCCGGCAGGCCGCGCGATAGGCGCGGGCTGCTCTGGGCCAGCACCTCGTAGCTGACCCGGTTGGCGTATTTGCACACCTGGGCCAGGGAGGAGTAGGTCAGGAAGTCCGACGTATGCTTGGCGGAGTTGGGCACATTCATCCTGTGATAGGCGTTGGCCACCATGTCGTGCAGCAGGGCCGAGAGGGCGCCATCCCCGGCGCCATTGGTGTTCTTGATCTTCTCCGGGCCACCCATGTAGGGGGAGATGTGGGAGTAGATCCGCATCGGCGTGCGGCAGCTGGCCCGCGCCATGGGGCGGCTGAACTCGTACATGTTGAACTCGGGGATCTGGCCGGGCAGCAGGGTATGGGTGGTCTCGCGCTTGCTCTCCTCGTCCGTGTAGCTTGCCATGTAGAGACCGACGGGACCGGCGGTGCAGAGCACCATGTCGGCCCAGTCCAGCGCCTTGTCGGCGGCCATCAGGGGATCGGCAAACCCGGTCAGCGCCTCCCCTTCGTCCTCGTTCATGGCCAGCACAGTCACGTTCTCGCGGATGAAGTCACGCCACCACTGGGGGTTCTCGTCGATGACGAAGCGGGTACCCAGGGTCAGCACCACGGGGACATTGGCCTCGCGGGCATAGCGCACCGCCGCCATGGCGGCCTCCTTCATCGGGGTGCCGTCGGCGCCGCGCACCAGATAGGCGGTGATCACCAGGGCCGAGGCGCCCTTGATCACCTCTTCCGGGATGTGGGCCACGTCCAGGTGATCCATCTTGCCGGCATTGATGCCGAAGCTGCGTTCGCCACACTCGCTGATGAAGGTGAAGCAGCGCCCGACCGGGCCATTGACCGGTTGCAGGTAGTCGAGGTTGACGCGAGAGGAGGTGTTGCACAGATAGCGGTAGGCATAGCTGCCGATGCGGATGTCCTGGCTCATGACCCCCAGCAGGATGGAGTGGGAGTCCGCCAGCACGGAGTAGTTGTGCATGGTGTTGCCGACGGTGCCGCCGGCGAACTCGCTCACCACCATGTTGTTGGCCTTGAGCTCGTCGTAGATAAGCTCGGCCACCTCGTCGGAGATGAGCATGGAGTGGCCCTTGCTCAGGCCGTACCGGTTCAGAAACGCCTCATCCACATGAGCCTCTATGTCCACCAGGGTCTGATCGATGCCCACCACATAGGCCTGACCCAGCTCGGTCAGTTGCGGATTCTGGGTGATGAGGGGATCGCGCCTGTCGACCGGAAAATAGTGTTTGGACTTGCGCTGACCGGGAAATTTCATGGCTCTAGCCTTGACTCAGGGATGAACGAGGGGCGGGATTTTAACACAATCCCGGGCGCCGAAAAGGCGCGCCTTTAAAATATGAAGTCAGTATAGACAAGGGCTGCAGCCCGAAAACGTTTGTCTTGGCGGGATAAAAAAACCACCCGTTTGCGCGGGTGGTTGTTAACAATTGGCCACGGCCAGCGGGGCCCCCATCAGGGCGCCGAGAGCCCGGCCACCAGGGCCAGCACGCTGAGCAAGGTCAGGGAGAGCCAGAACAGCAGGGTGCCAAACAGCCTGGGCATGTTGGGGGCCTTGGGGATCTGGATGCCGATGGCGTGCAGCATGCGCCCCAGCAAGAGCATGCCCCCAGCCAGGTGCAGCCAGAGCGGCGCCGTGCCCGCCAGCTCGCACAGGGCGAGCAGCAGCAGGGTCAGGGGCACATATTCGGCAAAGTTGCCATGGGCCCGGATGGCGGCCCGCAGCGGGGGCGCATCCCCCTCGCCTATCGCCACCTTGAACTGGGCCCGACGCTTGACGACCCAGATGGAGAGCAGCAGAAACAGCAGGCCGAGCAAACCGGCGTATGTCAGGGTAACGGGCAACAACATAAGACCTCCATTGGGTGTCATTCACAGGGGCGGGTCGATAGCCGCCCTCGCCCTCAGGCCAGCTCGCGGCAGATGAGGGAGACCATCATGCGGATATGGGCCTGGTCGCAGTTGAGGGCCGGGACATATTCAAACTGCTCGCCACCGGCGGCCATGAACACCTCACGGTTTTCCACCTGGATCTCCTCCAGGGTCTCGAGGCAGTCGGCCGAGAAGGCGGGGCAGATGACGTCGAGCCGCTTGACGCCCTGCTGCGCCAGCTCGGCGATGGTGGCATCTGTGTAGGGTTTGAGCCACTCCTGCTTGCCAAAACGGGACTGGAAGCTGGCGCGCCACTGGGACGCGGAGAGGCCAAGCGCCTCCGCCAGCAGGCTGGCGGTGCGGCGGCACTGATGACCGTAAGGGTCCCCCTCGTCCTCGCAGCGCTGGGGAATGCCGTGAAACGACATCAGCAGCAGCTCCCCCTGGCCGTGCTGCTCCCAGTGGCGACGCACGCTCATGGCCAGCGCCTGAATGTATTCGGGATGGGCGTGGTAGTCACGAATGAGCCGCATCACCGGCAGGTGACGCTCCGCGCGCATCACCCGGGCCCAGCCGTCAAACACGGCGGCCGTGGTGCTGGCGGCATACTGGGGATAGAGCGGCAGCAGTATCACCCGATTGACCCCTTGCCCCTTGAGTGCCTGCCACCCCTCTTCGAGGGAGGGCGAGCCATAGGTCATGGCCAGCTCCACCGGCACATCGACCCCTTCGCGCTTGAGCTCCTGCTCCAGCGCCATGCGCTGCCCCTGGCTGATGGCCAGCAGCGGCGAGCCCTGCTCGGTCCAGATCTGGCGATACAGCTTGGCCACCCTGGGGGCACGAAACGGCAAGATGACGCCTTTGAGCAGCGGCAGCCACAGCAGGCGCGGCAATTCGACGACCCGCGGATCGCGCAGGAACTCCCCGAGGAAGGCCCTGACGGCGGCGGCAGTGGGTGCGGCAGGGGTGCCAAGATTGACGAGCAGGATCCCGGTTTTGGTGGTCACGTTTACTTCCTGTCACATGAAAAGAGGGCCCACGATGGGCCCTGCTCATAGCGCTATGTTCCCGAGGTCGGGATCAGCCCAGAATGGCAGCCAGCTGCTGGCTCACCTGGTCGACCGGCTGGGTGCCGTCGATCTTGACGTAACGGGTGTTGCCGGCGTCGGCCTCTTTGCCGTAGAAGCCGATCAGGGGCGCGGTCTGCTGATGGTAGACATCCAGACGCTTGCGCACCGTGGTCTCTTCGTCGTCGGCACGGATCACCAGATCTTCGCCGGTCACGTCATCCTTGCCTTCCACTTTCGGCGGGTTGAACACCACGTGGTAGGTACGGCCGGAGCCGGCGTGAACGCGGCGACCGCTCATGCGCTTGACGATCTCCTCGTCCGGCACGTCGAATTCCAGCACGAAGTCCACCACCACACCGGCGTCCTTCATGGCTTGCGCCTGGGGAATGGTGCGGGGGAAACCGTCCAGCAGGAAGCCGTTGGCGCAATCGGCCTGGGCGATACGCTCCTTGACCAGACCGATGATGATGTCGTCGGAGACGAGCTGACCTGCGTCCATCACGGCCTTGGCCTTGAGGCCCAGCTCGGTGCCCGCCTTGATCGCCGCCCGCAGCATGTCGCCGGTGGAGATCTGGGGAATACCGTGTTTTTCCATGATGAACTGAGCCTGGGTGCCTTTACCGGCGCCCGGAGCCCCCAACAGAACAATGCGCATACACGCTCCTATTGATTGGTTATTCAATTCTTGAGAAGGCAAAAAACTACACGGTTTCACGCTTTTTAACAAGCAAACCGCAAACGAGTGCCGCTTTTACCACCAGTTTCCCTGCGCCATTCCGGCAATCCAGAGTGACAGATGGAAACCGAAACTGCGTGAAAATGCAGCGCCCCCTGCCTTGGCGAAAAAAAGCCCACTGCATGCAGTGGGCCAGCAAATCATGCCTGGAGTAACAGACGGTTAATACGGGAGACGAAGCTCGCCGGATCATTGAGGCCGCCCTGCTCCGCCAGCTGGGCCTGTTCGTGCAAGAGGGTGACCCACTCGCCAAACAGCGCCTCGTCTTCGATGGTGCCGAGCTTCTTCACCAGGGCGTGATCGGGGTTGAGCTCCAGAATGTACTTCTGCTCCGGCACCGGCTGGCCGGCGGCGCGCATCAGCTTGATCATCTGGGTGCTCATGCCGTGATCGTCGGTGACGATGCAAGACGGCGAGTCGGTCAGGCGGTGGGTGACGCGCACCTCTTTCACCGCATCGGCCAGGCTCTGCTTGACCCGCGCCACCAGACCGGCGTTGGCTTTTTCAGCCTCCTCCTGGGCCTGCTTGGACGCCTCGTCCTCCAGCTCGCCCAAGTCCAGCTCGCCACGGGTGACGGAGACCAGCTGCTTGCCGTCGAACTCGGTGAGGTGGCTCATCAGCCACTCGTCCACCCGCTCCCACATCAGCAGCACTTCGACCCCCTTCTTGCGGAAGATCTCCAGATGCGGGCTGTTCTTGGCCGCGGCATAGGAGTCGGCAGTGATGTAGTAAATCTTCTGCTGGCCTTCCTTCATGCGGCCCACGTAATCCTCCAGCGACACGGTCTGGGCTTCGCCCTCGCTGGCGGTGCTGGCAAAGCGCAGGAGCTTGGCGATCTCTTCCCGGTTGGCGTAATCCTCGGCAGGGCCTTCTTTCAAGACATTGCCGAACTCGCTCCAGAACTTGGCGTACTTCTCGCCGTCGTCCTTGGCCAATTTGTTCAGCATGGTCAGCACCCGCTTGGAGCAGGCCTTGCGCAGGGAGGCGGTCACCTTGTTGTCCTGCAGGATCTCGCGGCTGACGTTGAGGGGCAGATCGTTGGAGTCCAGCACCCCTTTCACAAATCGGAGATACGTCGGCATAAACTGCTCGGCGTCATCCATGATGAAGACGCGCTGCACGTAGAGCTTCAGGCCGTGCTTCTGCTCGCGGTTGTAGAGATCGAACGGCGCGCGGGCCGGGATGTAGAGCAGGCTGGTGTACTCCTGGGCCCCTTCCACCCGGTTGTGACCCCAGAGCAGCGGATCCTCGAAGTCGTGGGCGACGTGCTTGTAGAACTCCTGATACTCCTCGTCCTTGATGTCTTTCGGGTTGCGGGTCCAGAGCGCGGTGGCGCGGTTGACCTGCTCCCACTCCCCTGGCGTACCGACGATGGTTTCACCATCCTCTTCCCGATCCGGGGTGCCCTCCTTGAACATCTCCACCGGCACGCTGATGTGATCGGAATATTTGCTCACCACGGCGCGCAGGCGCCAGTCGTCCAGGAACTCTTCTTCATCGCTGCGCAGGTGCAGGATGACGTCGGTGCCGCGACCCTCTTTGGTCACGTCAGCCACGGTGAAGGAGCCTTCCCCTTCGGATTCCCACTGCACGCCCTGGCTCGGCTCGGTGCCGGCGGCGCGGGAGACCACGGTCACCTTGTCGGCGACGATGAAGGCGGAGTAGAAGCCCACCCCGAACTGACCGATCAGCTGGGAGTCCTTGCCTTGATCACCGGAGAGGTGCTTGAAGAATTCGGCGGTACCGGACTTGGCGATGGTGCCCAGGTGCTCGATCACCTGATCCCGGGTCATGCCGATGCCGTTGTCCGAAATGGTCAGGGTCTTGTTCTCTTTGTCCACCACCAGGCGCACGCGCAACTGGCCGTCGTTTTCGAACAAAGAGGCATCGGAAAGCGCCTTGAAGCGCAGCTTGTCCGCCGCATCGGAGGCGTTGGAGATCAGCTCGCGCAGGAACACTTCTTTGTTGGAGTAGAGGCTGTGGGCCATCAGGCTCAGCAGTTGTTTGACTTCAGTCTGAAAACCGTGGGTTTCGGCATGAACGCTTTGGGTCATCGACACTATCCTCAGGCGATTCGGGTTGAACATATTCCTGATACAAGATGGGGCCGGGCTTGCCCATTTCAAGGGGGAAAATGCCTGTGCCGATGCGAATGACGATTTTTGCGCCAGGATGGCCCAGATCGCCGCGCCGCCGTCAATGAAAAACCCGCCGAAGCGGGTTTGGGAAACAGTGAGCCTGACGCCATTCAGGTGCTGGCGCTGACTCAATTCAGAGACTGGCGCTGACTCAATTCAGGGGCTGACGCTGACTCAATTGAGGGGCTGACGCCCCATCAGCGAGTGAGAGAGGGTGGTGCCGTCCACCAGCTCCAGCTCGCCCCCCACCGGCACCCCATGGGCGATGCGGCTCACCTTGACCCCGGCGCTGCGGGCCATGTCGGCGATGTACCAGGCGGTGGCATCCCCTTCTATGGTGGGGTTGGTGGCCAGGATCAGCTCCTGGATCTGCTCCTCTTTCAGGCGCCGCGCCAGGATCTCCAGCCCCAGCTCCTCGGGGCCGATACCGTCCAGGGGCGACAGATGCCCCATCAGCACGAAGTAGCGGCCGGAGAACTGGCCCGTGTGCTCGATGGCGGCCACGTCCGCCGGGCTCTCCACCACGCACAGCATGCCGCTCTCGGCCCGCTTCGGGCTCTGGCAGATCTCGCAGCGCTCCTGCTCGGTAAAGGTGCGGCATTGGCTGCAATGCCCTATTTCGGTCAGGGCGCGGGAGAGCAGCTGGGCCAGCTTGAGGCCGCCGCTGCGCTCGCGCTCGAGCAGGGTAAACGCCATGCGCTGGGCCGACTTGGGACCGACGCCCGGCAGCACCTGCAGGGCCTTCATCATGTCGTCCAGCAGGGGACTGAATTTCATCTCGCACTCCTCAAGGCATATCCTGGCGCAGGACTATACCCGAGGCGGGGGCGAGCGTCAGCCCATCTGTGCCACGGCCTGGGGCTGATGGGCCAGGTAACGCTGGCAGAAGGCACGAAAATCGACCGCCGCCATGGGCCTGGCGTAGAAATAGCCCTGGATCTCGTCCGCGCCAAGCTCGTACACCGCGGCCAGCTCGGCCGCCGTCTCCACCCCCTCGGCCACCACGGGAACCCCCAACTTGTGCGCCAGATCCGTGATGCTGCTGACAAACAGCTGCTGGCGGGGGTGGCTGTCTATCTGCTGGATGAAGGACTTGTCTATCTTGATCTTGTTGAAGTTGAGCTCCTTGAGATAGGAAAACGAACTCCATCCCGTGCCGAAGTCATCGAGGGCGATGCGCACGTTCAACTGCTGCAAGGCGCTCAGAATGTGCTGGCTCAGCTTGAGATCATCCAGGGCAATGGTCTCCGTCAACTCCAGGATCAGCTGATCCGCGCACAGGGGGCTGGCGAGCAGCATGCGCGCCACCCGGGAGGGCAGCGCCTCGTTGAACATGGAGCCCGAGAGGTTGATGGAGACCTCCAGCTGCATCAACCGCTCTGGCGCCATGGGCATCAGATCCCGGTTGACCCGATCGAAGATCCACTCCCCCAGCCGCTCGCCCAGACCATTGTCATCGGCCAGGCTCACTATGTCCGCGGGATTGATGAACCCATACTCGGGATGCTGCCAGCGCAGCAGCGCCTCCGCACCAAGGACATGACGCTCGCGCTTGATGATGGGCTGGTAATGGAGGCTGAGCTGATCCGCCCCCGCCCCATTGAGCTGATCACGCAGCTCGGCGGCCAGCTGGCGACTGCGCTCGTAGCGGCTCAACATGGCCTGATTGAACAGCTGGCTGCGCCCCCCTTGCTGACGGGCGTTGTCGAGGGCGATGTCGGCAAACAGCATGATCTCCTCGACCTGATGCTGACTGACTTGGCTCTGACTCAGCCCCATGCTCACCTTGACCCTGTGGGCCGGATCCGCCTCGAACACCAGCTGCTGCAGGTGCGCCAGCAGGCTGTCCGGCCACCCTGGCTCCAGCGGATCGAAGCAGTAGAGGGCAAACTCATCGCCGCCGATCCGCGCCAGGTAGGCGCGCCCGGCGATGAAGGCCTCCATGGCCCGGGCCACCCTCACCAGCAGGGCATCGCCGCTGGCATAGCCCAGGCTGTCATTGACCTCCTTGAAATGATTGAGCTCGATGAGGCAGAGGGTGAGCGGACGCCCCTGATTGCCGTGGCGACGGGCCTCTCGCTCCAGTTGCCGAATGAAGGCGGCACGATTGGGCAGCAGGGTCAGGGGATCGTTCCAGGCGAGAAACTGATGGCGCCGGGTCTCCCGGGAGAGCATGTAGAGCATCACCAGCCCCACCAGCAGCAGGGCGCTGAGCAGCCAGAGATTGTCTTGTTTGGATTGCAGCAGCGAGGCCCGCTGACGAATGGCGCTCGGGCCGGTGAAGTTCTCGACCATGAGGCTGCGAATGGCCGGCATGGCCTCGCCGAGCCCCACCGCCAGCTGACCCAGGGCGGGAGAGTCCCGGTGCGGAGCCACCACGTCCGGCTCATGCTGCCTGATGAGGGAAAAGATGTGCCCCACCTTGCCCGCCGCCCCAAAGCGGGCACGGATGGCACTCGCTTCCTCTCCGTTGAGGAAGATATCGAGCCGGTTCCAGGCCAGATCGTAGCGCTTGTTCAATTCACGCCCGTCGAGGTGGCCGCTCCGATAGAGGGTCAAGCCCTCCTGGAATCCTTGCAGCTCGAGTTCAAGCTGGGCCAGGGACCAGGCCGAGAGCTGGGTGTAGCGCACCAGCTGGGTGAAGGCGCGATCATAGCTCCAGGCCGACCAGAAGGCGACACCCACGAAGGTCACCAGAATACAGGTCAGGGAGACAAACTTGCCGCGCATCATCTCATTGCGCCTCGATGCGATTCACCTGCCACACCATCTGGCTGTGATACTGCTCCCGATCCAGCTCGGGATGATCCGACAGCGGATAGACGACCCAGACTGGCCCCTTGTTGCGCAGGGTCAGGACCTTGCCATCCTGCTCGGTCGCCAGCAGCACGGGATAGGCATCCAGATCGGCGCCGGGCAGCAGGGTCCAGTAGTCATTGATGGCGCTCACCTTGAACTGACCGGCCCGCAGCCCCAGGCTGTCGGCCAGGGTCTTGAACAGGACACCGCGATAGCTGTGCTTGCCTTGCGTCCAGGGGGTCGCGGTCACCAGCTCGCTCTGGGGCAGGGCCGCCAGATCGGCTGCCGTGTAATGGGCTACCCCGGCCCCGCCACAGCACCCGGCGCCGCTGACGGTGAGGAGCACCTCGTCTGCCTGCTCCCGGGCCTGGGATTGACTCGCCATCAGCAGCAGGCCGCAGGCCGCCCATGTCATGATGCCATTGATCATATGGTTTCCCCTCGAGCCTGATTAGACGCTATCAACTTGATATTCCAACTCATAGTAGACCATAGTCGAATGACAACCAGGGGCTCGAACAAGACGCCTGGTCGGCCAATAAAGCGGCAGACACACCCGCCAGGCGCCAGCAGCGTTGCAGTGGGTTCCCCATCTGTGCCAGCATTGGCGGTCCAGGCCCTCGCGGCCCCGTTTTCCCCTGCGTCGACAGAGAGCCATGACACAAGCCACCTTCTACTTCCACGATTACGAGACCTTCGGCATCAGCCCGGCACGGGACAGACCGGCGCAGTTTGCCGGCATCCGTACCGACGCCGATTTCAATGTCATCGGCGAGCCCCTGGTCATCTATTGCAAGCCGCCGGCAGACTATCTGCCGGATCCGGAGGCTTGCCTCATCACGGGGATCACCCCGCAAAAGGCGATGAAGGACGGGCTGTGCGAGGCGGATTTCATCGCCCAGATCCATGGCGAGTTTGCCAAGCCGGATACCTGCGTGCTGGGCTACAACAGCATCCGCTTCGATGACGAGGTGACCCGCTACACCCTGTATCGCAACTTCTACGACCCCTACGCCTACGCCTGGCAGAACGGCAACTCCCGCTGGGATATCCTCGACATGCTGCGGGCCTGCTATGCCCTGCGCCCGGAGGGGATAACCTGGGCCTTCGACGACGAGGGCAAGCCGGGCTTTCGACTGGAGAAGCTGACGGTGGCCAACGGCGTGACCCACGCCAATGCCCACGATGCGCTCTCGGACGTGTTGGCCACCATTGAGATGACCAAGCTGATCAAAAAAGCCCAGCCCAAGCTGTTTGACTACCTGTTTGCCCTGCGCAACAAGAACAAGGTGAAGGCGCTCATCGACGTGGTGACCATGAAGCCCCTGGTCCACGTCTCCGGCATGTTCTCCCCCTGGCAGGGGTGCGCAAGCTGGGTGTCGCCGCTCGCCTGGCACCCCAGCAACCAGAACGCGGTGATCATGGTGGATCTGGCCCGCGACCCCACCCCCCTCATCGAGCTCTCCAGCGAGGAGATCAGGGAACGCCTCTACACCAAAAAAGAGGATCTCGGGGAGCTGGCCGGTATTCCGGTCAAGCTGGTGCACATCAACAAGTGCCCGGTGCTGGCGCCGGCCGCCACCCTGACGCCGGAGCGGGCCGATCAGCTTGGCATCGACAGGGAGCAGTGCCGCAAGAGCCTGGATCTGCTGCGGGCCCACCCCGAGGTGCGGGAGAAACTGGTGGAGGTGTTCAATCAGGAGTTTGCCGGCAGCAACGACGGCGACCCCGATACCCAGCTCTACGCCGGCTTCTTCAGTCACGGCGACAAATCCACCCTGGATCTGGTGCGCGCCACCCCGGCGGATCTGCTGGGAGAGCGGCAGTTTGCCTTCAGCGACCCGCGCCTGCCGGAGATGCTGTTTCGCTACCGCGCCCGCAACTGGCCCCACACCTTGAGCGAAGCGGAGCAGAAACGCTGGCGCCTGCACTGCAGCGACTACTTCAGCCGCCGCCTGCCGGACTACGTGCCCCGCCTCGAGGCGCTGGCGGAGCAGAATCAGGGGAACGATCGGAACTTTGCCATCCTGAAGTCCCTCTATCACTACCTTGAAAATCTGTAACTTGTGACTAGTTTCACAGTTAAACCCCTGTGAATGCGGCCTGCTGGCGCCATAATGCCGGTAGGTCGTGATCAGCCGGGACCAGGGCCCACCTCGAGGGATAACAGATAGAAGATGCGCGCCAACCTGCTCTCCGCCAGCCTGCTCTGCGCCAACCTGCTTGGCCTGACCCTGTTGACCCCCGCGGCCCTCGCCGCTCCCCGCTTCGAGCTGCCTGACTACCTGTTGCAGTTGCCGCGCCAGAGTTATCTGCTGATGCAGGAGAGCTTCAACGCCCTCTACCGCAAGACGGATTTCACCCCGGCCATCACCAACAGCTATTTCAGTTATTCGGATCTCTACAAGTTTGCCGGCCTGCCCATCGTCATCACCCCCCAGGCCGGGTTCCAGCTGGAGGTATTCGGCCAGCTCTACAACCTCGCCTCCCAAAGCTATGTCCACATGAGCCAGGATCTCTCCCTCTACCGCATGCTGCGGGCGGACATGATAGGCAACCCCAACGATCAGATAGCGGTCGGCATGGGCCTTGGCATCCCCCTCAGTCCCCTGCTCACTTTCAAGGCCCTCGCCTCCACCAACCAGATCCCAGGATATGGCCAGGCCAATTACGCCATGGGGATCGAGTGGCGCTACTGAATCCATGCCACCATCAGGGCACTCAAGCTCCCGCAGGAGCCTGAGTCGTTCAGGTCATCCCCATGGGCTGTGATGGGCCAGTTGGCCCTGTCCTGTTACCCCGTCACTCTGATAAACTGCGAACCCGCTCACAGCTATTCAACGAGGCTCTTGTGCTGGTTCGACGCACCTTGATCTACCTTCGCGACTTCATGGTCATCCTCGCCTGTCTGTTGGCAGGCAAGGCCATCGCGGCCCTGCTGCCCTTCGCCTTCCCCGGCAGCATACTGGGTCTGCTCATCCTGTTCGTGCTGCTCTCCCTGCAACTCGTCAAGCTGCACTGGGTCGAGCAAAGCGCAGGCCTGCTGCTGCGCCACATGGGGGTCTTGTTCGTGCCGGTCGCCGTCGGCCTGGTGGCCTGGCTCGAGCCCCTGCGTCAATCCATCGAGATCATCTTGCTGTGCGTCGTCGTCGGCATAGTGCTGATCCTGGCCGTGGTCGGCCGTCTCTATCAGCGCATGAACCGGGAGATGAAACCATGATCTGGCTGGCACTGCCCCTCACCCTGGCGCTCTATTTCCTGACCCGTGCCCTCTACCGCAAGCTGCCCTGGCCCATCATCAACCCGGTGCTGGTGCCCACGGCCGTGATCATCGGCCTGCTGCTCTGGCTGGATCTGCCCCTGGCGGAGTACGAGAGCGGTACTCGCCCCATCACGGCCCTGCTGGAGCCCGCCGTGGTGGCCCTGGCCCTGCCCCTCTACCAGCAGGCGCGCCAGATCCAGGCCAGGCTCAAGCCCATATTGATCTGCACCCTGGCCTCCGTCCTGATCTCGGTCTGCACCACCTTGGCCATAGGCCACTGGCTGGGGGCGGATCCCGCCCTGCTCGCCTCCCTCTCCACCAAGTCCATCACCACGCCGCTGGCCATGAGCGTCAGCCAGTCCATCGGCGGCATCCCTGCCATCGCGGCGGCCGTGGTGGTGGTGGTGGGCATCACGGGCGCCCTGATTGGCTACCCCCTGCTCAGGCTGCTGCGGGTGACCGACCCCGAGGCCCAGGGGCTCGCCATGGGGGCCTGCGCCCACGCCATCGGCACCGCCGCCTCCGCCGAGCGGGGGATAAGCCAGGGTGCCTTCGCCTCGCTGGCCATGGTGATGTGCGGCATACTCACCGCCGCCGTGGCGCCGCCGCTGTTCGCCCTCTATCACTGGCTGATCCCCTGAGCCCCATGACGCCCATCGGGGCGCCATCCCCTGCCCCGCTGCCCTTGAGTGACGCCATGAGCGACACCATGGTCCGCCGCCAGACAGGGGGCGACAAGGGCAAACGTTTCCCTTCGGGCGTGGCCGACACAGCGCAGTCAGGCTGTGAGCCAGTTCACACAAATCGGCTGAGTCACTCCCTACAATGTCCTCCCAATTGGCCCATGAGGACAGATAGATGCATCCCCGCTTTGCCAAGACACTCGACAGCCTGCCGGCGGACCTGAGCGCCGCCGTGACCCCCATGCTCGGCGACGATTTTTCCGCCAGCTTCAGCCCGGCACAGATCCAGCAACTGATGGATGCCACCCGGCTTGGCGAGCGTGAGCTGCGCCTCGCCCTGCTGCCCCTGGCCGCCGCCTGCTCGGTCGCCCCAATCTCCCAGTTCTTCGTCGGCGCCATCGCCTGCGGCCTCAGCGGTCGCTGGTATCTGGGAGCCAACATGGAATTCGCCGGTCAGGGGCTGTTCCACTCGGTCCACGCCGAGCAATCCGCCATCTCCAACGCCTGGCTCGGCGGCGAGACCGGGATCTCGGAGATCACGGTCAACTACACCCCCTGCGGCCACTGCCGCCAGTTCATGAACGAGCTGAGCACCGCCAAGGTGCTCAAGGTCTCCCTGCCGGACGACATCAGCACATTGCAGGCCTTCCTGCCCCACTCGTTCGGTCCGGCAGACCTCGACATCACAGATGCCCTGATGAGCCCGCAGCACCATGATCTGCCCTTCACCAGCGAGGATCCCTTGGTGTGCGCCGCCCTGGCCGCCGCCCGCCAGAGCTATGCCCCCTACAGCCAGGGCTATGCCGCCGTGGCCCTGGCGTTTGCCGACGGCCGTACCTTCTGCGGCCGCTACGCCGAAAACGCCGCCTTCAACCCCAGCCTCCCCCCCATGCAGATGGCCTGTGCCCACGCCGTGCTCAATGGCGCCGATCTCGGCCAGTTGCGCCGGGCCGTGCTGGTGGAGAACGGCAAGGGCCAGATCAGCCAGCAGGATGCGGCCAGATCCGTGCTCAAGGCCCTGGGCGGGGTCGAGCTGGAGTACCTGGCCATCTAGTCCATGCCTTGCCCATGAGACAGGAGAGGAGGCTGGCGCCATGCCAGCCTCCTCTTTTTATTTCCGTGCGCCGGCACCATGAAAAAGGGCCCGCGATTGCGGGCCCTCGTCATTCACTGCCTGGGGGAGATCACTCCACCGTGGCCTCGGCATCGGCGAAGTACTCGATCTTGGCGGACTTGCGCAGCGCCTCGACCAGGGACTGATAGCTCGCCTGGGCCTTGCCCTGACCCAGCTGCCCTTGCAGCATGGTCAGCATCTGGGATGCTTCCTTGGGCACATTGACCTTGTCCAGGGCGACGATGACCCTGTCACCATTGGCCTCGGACACCAGATCCACGCTCGGCTTGCCGTCGACCGGATGGGGCAGACGGAAGGCATCGGCCAGCAGGGACTGATCCAGATCCTGGGCGAAACGGGCCACCCCCTGGTGGGTCTCTATCTCGAGGCCGAGTGCAGCCAGTTCGGCGCGGATGTCATCCCCGGCCTTGATCTGCTCAAGCAGGCCCTGGGCCTTGCCACGGGCGATCTCGCTCGCCTTGTCGTGGGTGATAGCGGCAACGACCTGATCCTTCACCTCGGCCAGGGGCTTGACCGCCTTGGGCTGGTAACCGGTCACATGGAGCACCAGCGCCTTGCCGTCACCCAGTTCGATCACGTCCGAGTTGGTGTTCTCGTCGCGCAGCTGCTCCGAGAAGGCGGCGCTGAGCACCTTGCCATCGTTGAGCGGCGCCGGCGCATCGCCCTGGCTGAAGTCGTCGACGGATTGCACCTTGAGACCCAGGGCATCCGCTGTCATGTCCAGGGAGTCCGGGTTCTCGAAGCTGGTGTCGGCCATGGTCTGCTGCAGGTTGAAGAACTGCTCCTTCGCCTTGTCTGCCTGCAGACGGGCGATGGTGTCACTCATCACGTCGCTGAACGGCTTGGTCTTGGCAGGCTCGACCCCGATCAGCTTGATGATGTGAAAGCCGAACGGGCTCTTCACCAGGTTGGAGAGATCCCCTGCCTGCTTCAGGGCGAAGGCGGCCTGTTCGAAGGCAGGATCCATGACCCCCTTCTCGAACCAGTCCAGCTCGCCGCCCTTCTTGGCGGAGAAGGTGTCGGAGGAGTTGGCCTTGGCCAGCGCGGCGAAATCGTCACCCGCCTTGGCCTTGGCCAACACGGCCTCGGCTTTCTGCTCGGCGGCCTTTTCATCCTTGTCAAAGGGGATCAGGATGTGGGCCACCTGGCGACGCTCGGCACGCTGGAACAAGTCCTGGTGCTGATCGTAGTAGTCGCGGGCCTCCTGCTCGGTCACCTTGATCTCTTTGCCCATGGTGGCGGCATCGAGCAGCAGGTAATCGACCTTGACCTTCTCGTCGTTCATGAAGCGGGGGGCATTGCTCTTGTAGAACTGCTCCACCTCTTCATCGCTCACCTTGACCTCGCCCTGGTAACGGTCGGCGGCCAGGCGCACCAGGCGCAGATCCCGGGTCTGGTTGTAGAGCTTGTCCAGCTGCTCCGCCTCGCCCTTGAGGGCGAATTCGGTGCCAAGCAGGGCGCCAACCAGTTGCTGGCGCACCATGTCCTGGCGCAGGGAGTCGCGGAACATCTCCGGGGTCATGTTGGCGCGACGAATGAGCTGCAGGTAGCGGTCGTTGTTGAACTGGCCGTTCTCGGCAAATTCCGGCATGGCGATGATGGCCTGCTTGATCTGCTCGTCGCTGACGCGCAGCCCCAGGTCCCGGGCCTTGCCGTCTACCAGCGCCTGGTCGATCAGCCGGTCAAGCACGGTGCGGCGGAACTGCTTCATGTAATCCGGGTTGGCGGCCAGCTGGTTGAAGGCGTCCCCCATCTGGGATTCCATGCGAGCACGCTCGTTGCGATAGGCGTTTTCCAGCGCTTGCTGGCTGATTTCAATGCCATTGACGGTGGCGGGGGCGCTGCGAGCCGGGCCATTGAGGTAGCTGCCTACCCCGGCCAAGGCGAAGGAGAGGATGATGAGCCCCAGTATTACCTTGGCTACCGTGCCCTGCGCCCCTTCCCGTAGTTTATCCAACATCATGTGTGTACTTATGCTCCCGTACTCGATGGGCATGAATAATGAAAAGGCGCACCGATTGCGATGCGCCTTGGTCAATCAGTATGAGGGAGAGCCCTCTCACTTTGTCTGGTCTGCGACCAAGGACGGAGCCGACAGGATCAGCAACCGACTCAGTTGACAGCGTCTTTCAGGGCCTTGCCAGCCTTGAAGGCAGGCACTTTGCCTGCGGCGATCTCGATAGTCGCACCAGTTTGCGGGTTGCGGCCGGAACGAGCGGCGCGCTCACGAACGGCGAAGGTACCGAAACCCACCAGCGCAACCTGGTCACCCTCTTTCAGGGCCTCACCCACTGCATCAATGAAAGCATCCAGCGCACGGCCAGCGGCGGCTTTGGAGATATCGGCGCCGTCTGCAATTTTGTCAATCAGTTGAGATTTATTCACTCTTATATTCCCCTTTTATCGAACATCGCTGCGGCGCTGATTTCCCTGGCCACAACAAGTGGAGGTTTTATAACAAGCCTCCTGGTCAGTTGCAAGTGACAATATGGCGCAAACCCGCGCCACATCACGCATTGCGACCGATCATGAGTACCGGAACGGGGGTCAAGGCTACTGCCGATATCCGGCGCTTGCAAGCCTTAACCCCCGGCCATGTGCGCCAAGTTTGCGGCGCATCAACTTTTATACGACAGAAACGCGTTCGAAACCCTGTGGATTCTCCTGCAACGCCAGCTCCAGCACCTCGTCAATCCAGCGAACCGGATAGATTTCAAGGTCTTGTTTGACGTTGGCCGGGATCTCCTCGAGATCGCGCTCGTTCTCTTTCGGGATCAGCACCCGCTTGATGCCGCCGCGATGGGCCGCCAGCAGCTTCTCTTTGAGCCCGCCGATGGGCAACACTTCGCCGCGCAGGGTGATCTCCCCCGTCATGGCCACGTCGGCACGCACCGGGTTGCCGGTGAGGCTGGAGACCAGGGCGGTACACATGGCGATGCCAGCACTCGGACCGTCTTTCGGGGTCGCCCCTTCCGGTACGTGTACGTGGATGTCGCGCTTCTCGTAGAAGTCGCCGTTGATGCGCAGCTTCTCGGCCCGGGCCCGCACCACCGTCATGGCGGCCTGGATGGACTCCTGCATCACGTCACCGAGGGAACCGGTGAAGGTGAGCTTGCCCTTGCCCGGCACGTTGGTGGTCTCGATGGTGAGCAGATCGCCCCCCACCTCGGTCCACGCCAGACCACACACCTGACCTATCTGGTTCTGGTCGGTGGCCTTGCCGTAGTCGAAGCGCTGTACCCCCAGGAACTCCTTGAGGTTGTCGCCATTGACCAGCACCTGCTTGATGCTCTTGTCCAGCAGGATCTTCTTCACCGCCTTGCGGCAGATCTTGGAGATCTCGCGCTCCAGGCTACGCACCCCGGCTTCCCGGGTGTAGTAACGAATGACACCAACCAGGGCGGAGTCTTCGATGGTGATCTCCGCCGGCTTCAGGCCGTTGCGCTGGATCTGCTTGGCCACCAGGTGCTGCTTGGCGATGTTGAGCTTCTCGTCCTCGGTGTAACCGGACAGACGGATCACTTCCATCCGATCCAGCAACGGACCCGGGATGTTCATGGAGTTGGAGGTGGCCACGAACATCACGTCCGACAGGTCATAATCCACTTCCAGATAGTGATCGTTGAAGCTGTTGTTCTGCTCGGGATCCAGCACTTCCAGCAGGGCTGAGGCGGGATCGCCACGCATGTCCGAGCTCATCTTGTCGATCTCGTCGAGCAGGAACAGCGGGTTTTTCACCCCGACTTTCGCCATCTTCTGGATGAGCTTGCCGGGCATGGAGCCGATATAGGTACGGCGGTGACCGCGGATCTCCGCCTCGTCACGCACCCCGCCCAGCGCCATGCGCACATACTTGCGGCCGGTGGCCTTGGCGATGGACTGACCGAGCGAAGTCTTGCCCACCCCGGGAGGGCCGACCAGACAGAGGATGGGGCCCTTGAGCTTGTTGACCCGCGCCTGCACCGCCAGATACTCGAGGATGCGATCCTTGACCTTCTCCAGGCCATAGTGATCCGCGTCCAGCACCTCTTGCGCCTTGCCAAGGTCCTTCTTGACCTTGGAGCGGGCACGCCAGGGCACCTGCACCATCCAGTCGACGTAGCTGCGCACCACGGTGGCCTCCGCCGACATGGGTGACATCATCTTGAGCTTGGCGAGTTCGGCCTGGGCCTTGTCATGGGCATCGGCGGGCATGCCGGCCTCTTCAATCTTGCGACTGAGGGCCTCGAACTCATCGGGCGAGTCTTCCAGCTCACCCAGCTCTTTCTGGATGGCCTTCATCTGCTCGTTGAGGTAATACTCCCGCTGGCTCTTCTCCATCTGCTTCTTGACCCGGGAGCGGATGCGTTTCTCGACCTGCAACAGGTCAATCTCCGACTCCATCATGGCCATCAGAAACTCGATGCGCTCGGACACGGAGGCGATTTCCAGCACCTTCTGCTTGTCTTCGAGCTTGAGCGGCATGTGGGCCGCCATGGTGTCAGCCAGGCGCGCCGCGTCGTCGATCGCCGAGATCGAGGTGAGCACCTCGGGCGGGATCTTCTTGTTGAGCTTGATGTAACCTTCGAACTGACCGATGGCGGAGCGTACCAGCACCTCCTGATCCTGCTCCGCTATCGGGGTCGAGGCGATGTACTCGGCCTCCCCCACGAAGAAGTCGTGATCGTCGATCATCCGCTCTAGGCGGGCACGCTGGCCACCTTCCACCAGCACCTTGACGGTGCCGTCGGGCAGCTTGAGCATCTGCAATATGTTGGCCACAGTCCCGACCGAGAAGATCTCCTCGACGGTTGGCTCATCGGTTGACGCATCCTTCTGGGCAATGAGCAGGACTTTTTTGTCTTGCTCCATGGCCGCTTCAAGACAGCGAATGGATTTTTCCCGCCCCACGAAGAGTGGAATGACCATGTGGGGATAGACCACCACGTCACGAAGAGGCAGGACGGGAATCTCGATGCGTTCTGAACGCTCTAGGTTCATATATGTCCTCTCGGCTTGTTATACCGTTGGCAAAGCGCTTGGCTGAGTATATGGGGGCGTAAAGATGAGATTCAATCGCCTTGGCCGTAAAAAGCAAGAAAGGGGCAAAAAGCCCCTTTCATCTGATTAAAAATCAGTCTGTTACTCGGATGCAGCCGCCTGGGTATCATTATTTTCGTAGATCATCAGGGGCGCGGAATCGCCCTTGATCACCGTCTCGTCGATCACCACCTTGCTGACCCCGTCCAGGGACGGCAGGTCATACATGGTATCAAGCAGCACGGCTTCGACGATGGATCTCAGGCCGCGGGCACCTGTCTTGCGCTCCATTGCCTTGCGGGCAATGGCATTGAGGGCGTCGTCACGGAACTCCAGCTCAACCCCTTCCAGATCGAACAGCGCGGCATATTGCTTGGTCAGCGCATTTTTCGGCTCTTTCAGGATCTGGATGAGGGCAGCCTCGTCCAGCTCGGTCAGGGTCGCCACCACCGGCAGACGGCCGATGAACTCGGGGATCAGACCGTATTTGATGAGATCTTCCGGTTCCACCTTGGCGAAGGTTTCGCTCAAGGTCGCCATGGCGTCCTTGGACTTCACCTCGGCGCCAAAGCCGATCCCGGCCCCCTTGCTGGAGCGCTGCTCGATCACCTTGTCCAGGCCGGCAAAGGCCCCGCCACAGATGAAGAGGATCTTGGAGGTATCGACCTGCAAGAACTCCTGCTGCGGGTGCTTGCGACCGCCCTGGGGCGGCACGGAGGCGATGGTGCCTTCGATCAGCTTGAGCAGGGCCTGCTGCACCCCTTCCCCGGACACGTCGCGGGTGATGGAGGGGTTGTCCGACTTGCGGGAGATCTTGTCGATCTCATCGATGTAGACGATGCCGCGCTGGGCCTTCTCCACGTCGTAGTCGCACTTTTGCAGCAGCTTCTGGATGATGTTCTCCACGTCTTCGCCCACGTAACCGGCTTCGGTCAGCGTAGTGGCATCGGCCATGGTGAAGGGTACATCCAGCAGACGGGCCAGGGTCTCGGCCAGCAGGGTCTTGCCGCTGCCGGTCGGGCCAATCAGCAGGATATTGGACTTGCCGAGTTCGACGCCACTGCCATCGCCGCTGTTGCGCAGACGCTTGTAGTGGTTGTAGACGGCCACGGCCAATACCTTCTTGGCATACTCCTGACCGATGACATAGTCATCCAGGTGCGCGCGGATCTCGTGAGGGGTCGGCAGGGCATCGCCATCGCGCTTGGGCGAGATCTCGCGGATCTCTTCGCGGATGATGTCGTTGCACAGCTCGACACACTCATCGCATATGTAGACGGAAGGGCCAGCGATCAGCTTGCGCACTTCATGCTGGCTTTTGCCGCAAAAAGAGCAGTAGAGCAGCTTGTCGCCCTCACCCTTGCGTTTCTCTGTCATTCAGCAACCTCGTTGTATCAATAGAGGATGATCGGTCTGCTGAGTTTATAACAGACCGGTGTACCCTGCTTAGCCGCGCTGGTTGAACACGCCGTCCACCAGGCCATAGGCCATCGCCTGCTCCGCCGACATGAAGTTGTCACGGTCGGTGTCGCGCTCTATGGTGGCCATGTCCTGGCCGGTGTGGAAAGCCAGCCGCTCGTTCAGGGTATTCTTGATCTTCAGGATCTCCTGGGCATGGATCTGGATGTCCGATGCCTGGCCCTGGAAGCCGCCCAGGGGCTGGTGGATCATCACCCGGGCGTTGGGCAGGCAGAAACGCTTGCCCTTGGCGCCACCGGCCAGCAGGAAGGCGCCCATGGAGCAGGCCTGCCCCATGCACACTGTGCTCACGTCCGGCTTGATGAACTGCATGGTGTCATAGATGGACATGCCTGCGGTCACGGCGCCGCCCGGGGAGTTGATATAGATGGAGATGTCTTTATCCGGGCTCTCGGACTCCAGAAACAGCAGCTGGGCCACCACCAGGTTGGCCATGTGATCCTCGACCTGACCGGTCAGGAAGATCACCCGCTCTTTGAGCAGACGGGAATAGATATCGTATGAACGCTCTCCCTTGGCGGTCTGTTCGACCACCATGGGGATCAGGGCATTACGGGGAGAATCTGTCACGTCGTTATAGTTTTTGTACATAAGGCATTGTCCCTAAAATAAAATGGCCCGGGTGGACATCACACGAGCCATTATACTTAACAGTTTTGACCTTAAGTCAAATGTTCTTAGGCAGCGGCGCCGGACTTGTTGATCACGTCGTCAAAGGCCACTTCTTTTTCGGTCACTTGCGCCTTGGACAGGATCAGGTCGATGGCTTGATCTTCTACCGCCAGGTTGCGAACGCCGTTCAGCATCTGCTCGTTCTTCTGGTAGTACTCGATCACTTCCTTCGGATCTTCGTAGGCGGTGGCCATGGCTTCGATCAGTGCGGTCACGCGGGCGTCGTCGGCTTTGATCTCGTTGGTGCGGATGACATCACCCAGCAGCAGACCGACGCGAACACGGCGCTCGGCCTGGGCCTGGAACAGCTCGGCCGGCAGCTCGGGCGCGTTGCCGCCCTGGAAGCCACCGAAGCGCTGCAGCGCCTGCTGACGCAGGGTGTCGATCTCTTGCTCGACGGCAGCCTTGGGCAGATCGATCTGGTTGGCTTCAACCAGGCCGTTCAGTACCTGCTCTTTCACGCTGTTTTTCAGGGCCTGGGCCAGCTCGCGCTCCATGTTCTTGCGCACTTCGGCTTTCAGATCTTCCACGTTGCCGCTCTCGATGCCGAAACGCTTGACGAACTCTTCGGTCAGCTCGGGCAGGACCTGGACTTCAACCTTGTTCAGCTTGGAGGCAAACTTGGCCGCCTTGCCTTTGAGGTTTTCGGCGTGGTAGTCGGCCGGGAAGGTCACGTCGATGCTGAATTCGTCACCGGCTTTCTTGCCGAGGATGGCGTCTTCGAAGCCCGGGATCATGCGGCCGGCGCCCAGTTCCAGAGTGAAGCCCTCGGCCTTGCCGCCGTCGAACTCTTCACCGTCGATGGAACCAACGAAGTCCATGGTCACACGCATGCCGGCAGCGGCAGCGGTGTCAGACTCGGACCAGGTCGCGTGCTGCTTGCGCAGGGTCTCGATCATGTTGGCCAGGTCTTCGTCCTTGACGGAGGCAACCGGCTTCTCGACCTTGATGGACTCCAGGCCGGCGACTTCGAACTCGGGGTACACTTCGAAGGTGGCGGTGAACTCGAAATCCTGGCCTTCTTTGATCTCTTTCGGATCCATGGTCGGGGCACCGGCCGGGCTCAGTTTGTTCTCGATGATGGCCTTGATGAAGTTGCTCTGCATCATTTCGTCGGCAACGCGGGCGTGGGCCATGGCGCCGAACATCTTCTTGATGATGGCAACCGGAGCCTTGCCAGGACGGAAACCGTCGATGCGACGGGTCTTGGCCAGGCCATTCAATTCTTTACGCACGGCGGCATCAACGGTGGCAGCCGGTACAGTGATGGTAAGACGGCGTTCCAGACCTTGGGTTGTCTCTACAGAAACTTGCATTCTTTTACCTCGTTCAACTCAGCACTGTGTGCTGACCCTTTATTGCCCCTGGGTCGAGACCCGGAGTCTTCCTGTTTATAAAGACAACGACTGTCTTTGTGATGAGAAAATATGACGCGACATTATAGCGGCGCACTTTGGTCGCGTCGAGCCGCAGAGCCCCACATCCGTGCCCTTCGCGGCGCAAAACAGCGCTCGGGAGAGGCAAATCGTGCAATTCTGTGACCGATATGGGGCGCCCGGATGCCGACTTCAAGGGCAAAGGGGCCAATAATTTGGGCTCGGTCCGGTTTTTTTGCGTCAAGGACATAAAAAAGGCATCGAGCGGGCCCGGCTGCGACCGCGACTGTCCGTCGAGGCAAGGGGAGCCGCATTCACATATTGCGTCCCCTGCCCCGCGCGGCTATGGTGGCAAACTATCTGGTTCTGGAGTCAAACTGATGAGTTTCTTTCGTTTTGTGTTCAATCTGCTGTGGTTCCTGCTCGGCGGTGTCATCATGGGACTGGCCTGGTGGCTGGCGGGATTGCTCTGTTTCGTCTCCCTCATCGGCATTCCCTGGGGCCGCTCCTGCTTTGTCATCGGCACCTTCACCTTCTTCCCGTTCGGCAAGCAGGCGGTGAGCCGCAAGAGCATGACGGGTCAGGGCGACATAGGCACGGGCACGCTCGGGATGATAGGCAATGTCCTCTGGTTCCTGGTGATCGGCATCTGGCTGGCCATCGGCCATATCGCTTCGGCCCTGGCCTGCTTCGTCACCATCATCGGCATTCCGTTCGGCATCCAGCACCTCAAGCTGGCGCTGATTGCCCTGGCCCCCATCGGCCAGATGGTGGTCACCAATCAGGAGGCCGAATCCGGCCGTTATATCCGCTGATCCCGGCAGGTGCCGTGACGGGAAAAAAAGGGCAGACTGAGGTCTGCCCTTTTCATTATCCGTTTCATCTCTCTTGTGAGGTCACCATGCTGCCCAGCCACTTCTTTGCCAACCTATCCCGCATGAAGCTCATCTACCGCTGGCCCCTGATGCGCAATGTCCAGCCGGAGAACATCGCCGAGCACAGCCTGCAGGTCGCCATGGTGGCCCATGCCCTGGGGCTCATCCACAACCGCTTGTTTGGCGGAAGCGTCGATGCGGATCGCGCCGCCGTCATGGCCCTCTACCATGACAGCAGCGAGGTGCTGACCGGGGACCTGCCCACCCCGGTCAAGTATTTCAATCCTGAAATTGCACGGGAATACAAGAAGATAGAGTTAGCCGCCGAGCAACGCCTGCTGGCGCTCCTGCCGGCGGAGCTGGTGGAGGATTATCGCCCCCTGCTCGACTCCGGCGCCCAGGACGACGCCCTCGCCCGACTGGTCAAGGACGCCGACACCCTGTGTGCCTATACCAAGTGCCTGGAGGAGATCAACGCAGGCAACCGGGAGTTCGAACCGGCGAGGAAACGACTCGAGGCCATGCTGGAGGCGCGCATGAGCCCGGCCATGCGCTACTTCATCGACGTGTTCGTGGCCAGCTTCTCCCTGCCCCTCGACGAGCTCAACGCCCACTGAGCCAGTCCGAATGACCAGAAGACAGAAGGACCCGCCGGTTGCACCGGCGGGTCCTTCTTTTTCAGCATATTGCCAGGCTTGGCAAACCTGGCTCGCGGATCAGTGACCCAGCTCCCGGGATGGCACCAGACCGCTCGCCCGCCAGGCGGGGTAGAGGGTGGCCGCCAGGCTCATCAGGATGGCCGCGCCGGTGACGATGACCACGTCCTGGCCATGGAGCTCGGTAGGCAGGAAGTCGATGAAGTAGATATCCGGGTTAAGGAAGCGATGACCGATCACCCCCTCGATGGCGCCCAGGATCTGGGTCAGCTTGCTCGACAACAGGCTGCCGAGCAGGGCGCCAAGCAGAGCCCCCGCCACCCCGTTCACCATGCCCTGGATGACGAAGGTGAGCCGGATCTGGCCCGGACTCGCCCCCATGGTCTTCAAGATGGCGATCTCGCTGCGCTTCTCGTTCACCGCCATCACCAGGGTGGAGACGATGTTGAAACAGGCCACCGCCACCACCATCAGCATCACCACGTACATGACGGTGCGCACCATCTGGATGTCCTGATAGAGATAGCCTTGGCTGTTCATCCAGCTGCGGATATAGACGTGATGGGGGAATTGCTGCGCGGCGGCCACCGTGATGGACTGCGCCTTGAGCACATCGTCCACCTTGAGGCTGAAGCCCTCCACATCCTTGCCCATGGCGGTGATGGCCTGGGCATCTTCCAGGTGCATGAAGCCGAGCAGGCCGTCGAGCTGGCCGCCGAGTTCGAGCAGGCCCACCACGTGCAGCGCCTCGCGCCTGGGATTCTTGATCCCCGTCGCATCCCCACCCTGGGGCAGCAGGATGGCGACCGGATCGCCGATCCCCACCCCCAGCTTGTCGGCGATGGCCTTGCCGAGGATCACCCCCCGCTCACCGCCCTTGAGTTCACGAAAGCCCCGCCCCGTCATGAAGCTGCCGGCATCGGAGAGATTGGCCTCGAGCTCGGGCAGGACGGCGCGCAGCTGCACCCCCTTGAGGGCGCTGCCATGTTCGAGCAGGCCGTTGAGGCGAATGACGGGGGCGGCGGCCTCGATGCCGGGCTGGGCCAACAGGTAGTCTCTGAGCCTCGGCCAGTCGGGAAGCGGCCTCTCCACCGAGTCCAGCTCCCCGTGGGGGATGACGGAGAGCACCCTGTCCTTGAGCTCCCGCTCGAAGCCGTTCATGGCCGAGAGCCCCAGGATCAGCGCCATCACCCCGAGGGCGATGCCGATGAGGGAGGAGGCGGAGATGAAGGCGATAAAACCGTTGCGACGGCGGGAGCGGCTGTAACGCAGGCCCAGAAACAGGGGCAGCGGCTTGAACATCAGGCGACCTCCGCCATGATGCCGCTCACCAGGGTCACCCGGCGATGGAGCTTGGCGGCCAGACTCAAGTCATGGGTCACCACCACAAAGGCCGTGCCCAGCTCGCGGTTGAGCTCGCACAAAAGCTCGTAGACGGCGGTGGCGCTGGCATGATCCAGGTTGCCGGTGGGCTCGTCCGCCAGCACCAGGCTGGGCTCGTTGACCAGGGCCCGGGCGATGGCCACCCGCTGGCGCTCGCCACCGGAGAGCTCGGAGGGGCGGTGATGGAGGCGATGGGAGAGCCCCACCCGCCCCAGCATCTTGCTCGCCTTCTCGGTGGCGCTGGCGACCGACTCACCGGCGATGAGCAGCGGCATGGCGGTGTTCTCCAGGGCGGTGAACTCGGCGAGCAGGTGGTGGAACTGATAGACGAACCCCAGCTCCTGATTGCGAAAACGGGCCTGGGTGCGGCTGTCCCAGCGGTGGATATCCTGCCCCTTGAACAGCACGGCGCCGCTGGAGGGGTTGTCCAGCGCCCCCATCAGGTGCAGCAGGGTGGTCTTGCCCGAACCCGAGCTGCCCACCACCGCCAGCATCTCGCCGGGGGCGACACTGAGATCGATCCCCTTGAGCACCTGGGTCTGGAGTTCGCCCTCCTGATAGACATGATTCAACGCCTGGCAACGCAGCAGAGGCTCACGGGACTGGGGGTCATTCATAAAAGGGGCTCCACTTGCACCAGTAACAACAGAAGATGAATCATTCATAACGCAATGCCTCCGCCGGTTTGACCCGGGCCGCACGGGCCGCCGGGTAGAGGGTGGCACTGAAGCTCAGCAGCACGGCGCCCAGCAAGATGGTCACGACCTGGACGGGCTCGACGATGACCGGCAGGCCACTGCCCCCCGCCGCCATATAGAGATTGAGCCCAAGCCCATTGAGCAGGGGATTCAGCCCCAGGGTCAGGGCCAGCCCGGCCAGGGCACCAAACAGGGCGCCAATCACCCCGCTGGAGGCGCCGAGCACCATGAAGATCTTGACGATACCGGCCTCGTTCATGCCCATGGTGCGCAGTATGGCCACCTCCCCTTCCTTGTCGGTCACCACCATCACCAGGGCGGAGAGAATATTGAAGGTGGCCACCGCGATGATGAGCACCAGCATCAGCCCCATCATGCGCTTCTCCATGGCCACGGCCTGGAACAACTCGCCCCGCTCGCGGCGCCAATCCTGCCATTGATAACCTGCGGGCAAGGGGGTCTTGATCACGGCGTCGGCGGCGAAGGGATCATCGAGCCAGAGGCGCAGGCCGCCGATGGTCTCGGGGGGCAGGCGCAGCAGGCGCTGGGCATCCGCGAGGGCGATGAGGGCGATTTGATCATCCACGTCGGCGCCCACCCCGAAGATACCGGAGACGGTGAAGATGCGCTGGGCCGGGACCCGGCCAAAGGGGGTGAAGCGGGTCGCCTCGGTCAGGATGAGACGCACAGGATCCCCCAGCCCCACGCCGAGACGGCGCGCCACCCCCTGCCCCAGCACTATCTGGTACTCCCCGCCCTTGAGGGAGTCGAGCCGTCCCCCCAGCATCTGGGAGTGCAGAATGTCCTCTTTCGGCCAGAGCGCGGGATCGATGCCCTGCACGCTCACCCCGGTCAGCTGACCCGGGCTTTGCAGCATGCCTTCGCTGTCGAGCATGGGAGCCGTGGCGACCACATGGGGCAGCTTGGCAAGGTCGGGCAGACCGTCGGGATGGGCCTCGATGCGGCCGTCCTGATTAGCCGGTACCACATGGGGATCCGCCTCGATGCGGCCAGCCTGATTCGTCAGTACCACATGGGGGATGACCCCCAGGATGCGTCCCTTGAGCTGTCCCTCGAAGCCGTTCATGACGGAGATCACCACCATCAGGGCGGCGACCCCGATGGCGATGCCAAAGGTGGAGAACAGGGAGATGAAGGAGACGAAGCGATTACTGCGCCGTGACCCTGCATAACGCAGGCCAATGGCCAGCGAAAGGGGCTGAAAAAGTCCAGTCTTCAAGGATATCTACGTTGCCAACAAAATAAGATGCCGGATAATAGGGTCTGTTGACGCCTCAACGCAAGCCGCGTTGCTGCGCCACAGGATGCCGAGGGAGGCGCCCGGCCACGGCCATGGCCCCCTGTCTGCCCCCGTCGGCAAGCGGGCAGGCCGAACGGGAAGTACCGACCTCGCCAAGCAGGCGAGGGGCGCCAAGGGCCGCACCTGACGCCCCTCGCGGCCGCCCGGCTGACACTGGCCCGAACCAGGCCCGAACCAGGGATAGCGACCCGGCGTCCATCGCCATGACCACCTGTTCATGGCAACGTATCCATGAACACTTATCCATGAACACTTATCCATGAACACAAGGGATAGCCTACATGCAGGAACAGTTCTTCAGCGTCACCCATGCCACGCCGGTCAATGTGATCCCCCTGCCTAGCGACTACCCCTTGCCGAGCGAACAGGCCCTGGAGGCGGAACTGCCCGAACCCTTTCGCATCGCCAGTGCCATCAGCACCGCCGACATGGCCGCTACCCGGCTCATTCGCAACCAGAGCGATGCCGTGCAGGATCTGGTGGAGATCATCAACCAGCAGTCCCGCAAGATAGACATGATCATGAGCTATGTGCTGGCGGCCCAGGATCACCCTGAGCAGCGCTTTCATACCCTGACCTTCGGCGCGGGCCAGCTCAGCTACCTGCATCCGGCAGAGGGTCATGGCCAGGCCCCCACCCAGGGCCAGCTGGTGCGCCTCAAGATCTTCCTGCGCGACGAGGCCGCCGCCGTCTACTGCTACGCCCGGGTCCGGGAGGTCACGGCCGGCGAGCATGGCCAGCAGGTGGGCCTCGACTATGTCCGCATCCGCGAGGAAGACCGCGAGCTGCTGGTGCGAGCCAGCCTCCACGTCCAGTCCCGCCAGCTCAAGGCCCGCGCCCAGGAACGACTGGGCTAGCAACCCCCGCCAGCCGGTCGCGACCTCAGTCCGATCGGCTGATCCCGGCACCGCGCCCCCGGGCCCAGGTGCAAACGGAACAAGGTTCAAGACGAAGAGTGATGAGATCCCTAACCCTACCCCAGCTGCCCGCCACCGCGGGTCAAAAGAGCACCCTCGGCCAGCTCCATGGCAGCGCCCTGGCCCTGGTGGCCGCCGAACTCACCCGCAGCAGCACGGGCCCGACCCTGCTGGTCACCGCCGACACCCCGAGCGCCCTGCGCCTGGAGCAGGAGCTGCGCTACCTGCTGGCCCAGGAAGGCGATGCCCCCTGCCCCGTGCTGCTGTTCCCGGACTGGGAGACCCTGCCCTACGACACCTTCTCCCCCCATCAGGACATCATCTCCCAGCGGCTCGAGGCCCTCTATCAGCTGCCGCAGATGCAGCGGGGCGCCCTCATCGTCCCCATCTCCACCCTGATGCTGCGCTGCGCCCCCCAGGCGTATCTCGACAAATACAGCCTGATGGTCAAAAGCGGCCAGCGCCTCAATCTGCAGCAGCTGAGGAGTCGCCTGGCCACGGCGGGTTATGTGGCGGTGGATCAGGTGCTCGAACATGGCGAGTTCGCCGCCCGCGGCTCCCTGCTGGATCTCTTCCCCATGGGCAGCAACCACCCCTATCGCATCGACTTCTTCGATGACGAGGTGGACTCCATCCGCCCGTTCGACCCCGAGAGCCAACGCTCCCGCGAGCCCGTCGAGCACGTCAGCCTGCTGCCGGCCCGGGAGTACCCCACCGACGAGGGGGCCATCGAGCTGTTTCGCGGCCAGTACCGGGAGCTGTTCGAGCTGTCCCGGGCCGATGGCTCCATCTATCAGGAGGTGAGCAAGGGGCGCTGGCCGGCGGGGATCGAATACTATCTGCCGCTTTTTTTCGAGCAGACCGCCAGCCTGTTTGACTATCTGCCGCCCCAGACCCGCCTCATCACGGTCGGGGAGATCTACCCGGCCGCCCAGGGCTTCTGGAACGACGTGCAGCAACGCTACGAGGAGCGGCGCTGGGACACCAGCCGCCCCCTGCTCGAGCCCGCCCGCCTCTATCTGCCGGTGGCGCAGCTGTTTGCGGCCCTCGGCCAGTATGGCGCCGTGCGCCTGCAAAGCGCCCCCTGCCAGGGCGGCGCCGGTCAGTTCGATCTGCCCTTCGCCCCCCTGCCCGAGCTGCAGCTGGATCACAGCAAGGAGCAGCCCCTGCTCGCCCTGGCGCAGTTTCTGCAAGGGTTTGCCGGGCGCACCCTGTTCGTGGTCGAGTCCGAGGGGCGGCGCGAGGCGCTGCGGGACCTGCTGGCCCGCATCGGCCAGCAGCCCCCCGAGTCTGCCAGCCTGGCGGCCTTCCTCGGCGGGAGCGACCGGCAGGGCATACTGGTCGGCCCCCTGGAGCGCGGCTTCTTGCTGCGAGAGAGCGGCCAGGAGGAGCTCGCCCTCATCACCGAGAGCGAGCTGCTGGGCGGCAAGATCCGCAGCAAACGCGCCCGGGAGAAGAGCAAGAACTTAAGCTCGGAGGCGGTGATCCGAAACCTCGGCGAGCTGACCCAGGGCCAGCCCGTGGTGCATCTGGATCACGGGGTCGGCCGCTATCTCGGCCTCGAGACCCTGGACGCCGGCGGCATGCCCACCGAGTTCCTCACCCTGGAATACGCCGGGGGCGACAAGCTGTTCGTGCCGGTCACCAGTTTGCACCTCATCAGCCGCTACACCGGCTCTGACACCCCCCCCAGCCACAAGCTCGGCGGCGAGGCCTGGAGCCGCGCCCGGCGCAAGGCGGCGGAGAAGGTGCGCGATGTGGCCGCCGAGCTGCTGGACGTCTATGCCCTGCGGGCGGCGCGCAAGGGGTTCGCCTTCAAGCACGACAAGGAGAGCTATCGCCAGTTTGCCGCCGGCTTCCCGTTCGAGGAGACCGAAGATCAGCTCAATGCCATCAATGCGGTGCTCGGCGACATGTGCCAGGCCAAGAGCATGGACCGCCTGGTGTGCGGCGACGTGGGCTTTGGCAAGACCGAGGTGGCGATGCGGGCCGCGTTTGTTGCGGTCCATGGCGGCAAGCAGGTGGCGGTGCTGGTGCCCACCACCCTCTTGGCCCAGCAGCACTACGACAACTTCCGCGACCGCTTCGCCAACTGGCCGGTGCGGGTGGAGGTGCTGAGCCGCTTTCGCTCCGCCAAGGAGCAGAGCAGCGTCTTGAAGGAGCTGGCGGAGGGCAAGGTGGACATCATCATAGGCACCCACAAGCTGCTGGGTTCCGATCTCACCTTCAAGGATCTGGGGCTGCTCATCGTCGACGAGGAGCACAGATTCGGGGTGCGCCAGAAGGAGAAGATCAAGGCGCTGCGGGCCGACGTGGACATCCTCACCCTCACGGCGACGCCGATCCCGCGCACCCTCAACATGGCCATGTCCGGCATGCGGGATCTCTCCATCATCGCCACCCCGCCCGCCAAGCGCCTCGCCATCAAGACCTTCGTGCGCCAGCAGGATCCCGCCGTCACCCGGGAGGCGGTGCTGCGGGAGCTCAAACGGGGCGGTCAGGTCTATTACCTGCACAACGACGTGGAGAGCATCGAGAAATGCGCCAATGACCTCGCCCAGCTGGTGCCGGAGGCGCGCATCGGCATCGCCCACGGCCAGATGCGCGAGCGCGATCTTGAGCGCATCATGTCGGACTTCTACCACCAGCGCTTCAACCTGCTGGTGTGCACCACCATCATAGAGACCGGCATCGACGTGCCGAGCGCCAACACCATCATCATGGACAGGGCGGATCACCTGGGGCTAGCCCAGTTGCACCAGCTGCGGGGCCGGGTCGGGCGCTCCCATCACCAGGCCTACGCCTACCTGCTCACCCCCCATCCCAAACTGATGACCAAGGATGCCGCCAAGCGGCTCGATGCCATCGCGTCCCTCGAAGATCTCGGCGCCGGCTTTGCGCTCGCCACCCACGATCTGGAGATCCGCGGCGCAGGCGAGCTGCTTGGCGACGATCAGAGCGGCCAGATAGAGTCGGTGGGCTTCACCCTCTACATGGAGATGCTGGAGCAGGCGGTGGAGGCGCTCAAATCAGGCAAGGAGCCCTCCCTGGATCAGCTGATGAGCCAGCACACCGAGGTGGAGCTGCGCCTGCCGGCGCTCTTGCCGGACAGCTATATCCCGGACGTCAACATGCGCCTGTCCATGTACAAGCGCATCGCCAGCGCGGCGGACGAGCAGGAGCTGCGGGAGCTCAAGGTGGAGCTGATCGATCGCTTCGGCCTGCTGCCGGACGCCACCAAGACCCTGTTCGACCTCGCCGGCTTCCGCCAGCGGGCGGCGGCCCTTGGCATCAGGCGTCTGGAGATGAGCGAGCGCGGCGGTTATCTGGATTTCACCCAGGAGACCCCCGTCAACCCCGCCTACCTGGTCAGGCTGCTCAGCGAACAGCCCAGGGTGTTCAAGATGGACGGTCCGACCCGGCTGCGCTTCCAGGTGCCGACTCAGGACAGGGTCACCCGTTTGCAGCGGGTCGACGGCCTGCTCAAGGATCTCGCCGCCCACGCCGCTTGATGGCCCGCTCCCCGGCAGCGAGACCCGCGTCGGGGGCGCCAAGGCGGTACCACCCTAAAGAAGAGGCCCCGCATTGGGGCCTCTTCTTCGTTGCATCCCTGGTCCCTCAAGGGGCCAGGCTGCGCAGCCAGCGTATCTCCTCGCCCCAGATGGACTCGTCTATGGTCTCGAGGATCAGCGGGATGCCGTCGAAACGCGCGTCGTTCATGATGTGGTGGAACACCGCCTCGCCGAGGTTGCCCTCCCGCAGGCTGTGGTGGCGATCGACCCGACTGCCGAAGGTACACTTGGCGCCGTTGATGTGCATCCCCTTGAGGTACTCGAACCCCACGATGCGGTCGAAGTCGGCGAACACGGCGGCGCAGGACTCCGGGGTGCGCAGATCGTAACCGGCGGCGAAGGCGTGGCAGGTGTCGAAGCAGACCCCGACCCGGCTCTTGTCCTCCACCCCGTCGATCAGGGTGGCCAGGTGCTCGAACGACCAGCCGAGGTTGGTGCCCTGGCCGGCGGTGTTCTCGATCACCGCCGTCACCCCTTCACTGCGCTCCAGCGCCCAGTTGATGGACTCGCTCACCAGTTTCAGGCTCGCCGCCTCGGGGATCTGCTTCAAGTGGCTGCCGGGGTGGAAGTTGAGGTAGCAGAGCCCGAGCTGCTCGCAGCGCCTGATCTCGTCCAGGAAGGCATCCCTGGACTTGGCGAGGGCGTCGGGATCCGGGTGGCCCAGGTTGATGAGGTAGCTGTCGTGGGGCAGGATCTGCTCGGGGCGAAAGCCTCCCTTGTCGCAGGCCGCCTTGAAGGCGTCGATGGACTTGGCGGTCAGCGGCGCCGCCTGCCACTGGCGCTGGTTCTTGGTGAACAGGGCGAAGGCGTTGGCCCCGATAGCCTGGGCACGGGCGATGGTGTTCTCCACCCCGCCAGCCGCACTGACGTGGGCTCCGATAAATTTCATCTTGTCTCCTCTGCGCTTGCTGGGCGCGTCGCCTCGCGAGTGTGTCAAGGTCGCGAGGGGCGCCACCCCCTGATGGGTCGTCATTATGCCCAAGCCCGCCGCAGGCGCCAAACCGGGATTGTCGATGGGGGCAATGGAAAAGGCGCCCGCAGGCGCCTTGGTGATCATCGATGTCGGGCTCGCCCTCAATAGGCCAGACCGGCACCATAGGGGTAGAGCGGGTTCGCTGAGTCCTTCGCCACGTCCGGGGGCTGGTTTTGCACCGCCTGCCAGCTGGAGGGCAGCTCGAAGGGCAGCTGGCCGCTGGCCTTGCCGCTGATGACGTCGAACAGCGTCTGATCCAGGGCCCCGAAGTCATATCACGCCCATCGCTACCGGGACTGAACCCGAAGAGGCCCCCAGCGCAGTCCCATCGCGGCTATGGTGTATAGGCAGGGTCCATGGCCCGCGGCGTCTGACCCGGCCAAGGGAGGTGCAGGCCGGCCAGGCACCACCCCCATCCCTCAACCCAGGAGTCCATCATGCCCAATCCCATTGCCCTCATCACAGGTGCCAGCCGCGGCCTTGGCCGCAACACGGCCCTCACCCTGGCCGCCCGCGGGGTCGACCTCATCATCACCTACCGCCACCAGGCACAGGAAGCGCAGACGGTGGTCGAGGCCGCCCGCGCCTTCGGCGTCAAGGCCCACGCCCTGATGCTGGATGTGGGCGAGAGCGCCAGCTTTCAGTCCTTTGCCGAGCAGGTGCATCAACTGCTGCAACAGCAGTGGCAGCAGACCCGGTTCGATTATCTGGTCAACAATGCCGGCATCGGCATCAATGCCCCCTTCGATCAGACCACGGAGCAGCAGTTCGATACCCTGATGAACATCCACCTCAAGGGCACCTTCTTCCTGACCCAGCAGTTGCTGCCGCTGCTGCGCGATGGCGGGCGCATCGTCAACCTCTCCACCGGCCTGACCCGCTTCGCCCTGCCGGGCTACGCCGCCTATGCGGCCATGAAGGGGGGCATAGAGGTGCTCAGCCACTATCTGGCCAAGGAGCTGGGCCCCAGGGGGATCGCCGTCAACGTGGTGGCCCCGGGCGCCATCGAGACCGACTTTGGCGGCGGTGTGGTGCGCGACAATCAGGGGGTGAACGATTATCTTGCCGGCCAGACGGCCCTGGGCCGGGTCGGCCGCCCCGATGACATAGGGGGCGCCATCGCCGCCCTGCTGGCGGAGGATTGCCGCTGGATCACCGCCCAGCGCATCGAGGTGTCCGGCGGCATGTTCATCTGATAGATGGGGGCCATGCGGCCATCCTCAGCGAAAAGAGGTGCCCATCGGCACCTCTTTTCAATCGAGGCACTGTTTTCATGACATCGTCAGGGCGCCGCAGGCTGAGGGGGTGCCGCTTTGGGCGTGGCGGCGGCCTCGGTCGGAGCAGCCCCGGATGAGGCCTCATCCAGCGCCTCGGCATGCTGCTCCAGGGTGGTGATGGCCTGATCCTTGTGAGTGAGCTGTTCCATCACCAGCTTGTAGGCGATGTAGTACTTGTAGATGTTGCCGACATAGGTCACCGTCTCGGCGCCTATCTTCTGCGCCGCCACGTACTCGACGTTGTGGAACCAGACATTGGGATCCAACCCCTGTTTTTTCGCCTCGGCCCGCAGCCGCGCCACCCGGGCCGGGCCCGCGTTGTAGGAGGCGAAGGAGAAGAGCGCCTTGTCCAGCGCCGTCATGGGTTCGTCGGCATAGTAGTGATCGATCATCCAGCGCATGTATTTGACGCCGCCGTGGATATTGGGCTCAAGCTGACGGATGTCACCCACCTTCAGTCCCTTGCCGGTGGCAGGCATGATCTGCATGATGCCGATGGCGCCGACGTGACTGCGCGCCTTGTGGTTGAGCGCCGATTCCTGATAGCCCTGGGCCGCCATCAGCAGCCAGTCCATGTCATAACGCTCGCCGTACTCGCGAAACAGATCCACCACCTGCACAAACTTTTTCCGTTCGGCTTCGGCGGCGGCGCTCTTGACGAACTTGTTCTGCTTGAGATAGCGCGCCAGCAGATCGTCGCCGGTCGCCTTGCCACGCAGGGCCTTGATCTGCTCGTTGAGCATGGTCAGCAGTTGCGGGCTCTCCTTGCGTACCGCCCAGGCGATGGTGCCTCCCTCCCTGAACACAGGGGTTTCATGAAGAGTTATCTCGGGAAAGATCTTTTGCCAGAAGCGGGCCTTGTGATCATCCATGACGATAAAGGGCAGCAGACCGGCGTTCACCATCTCCACCAGATCTTCATCTTCCAGCGCCTCGGAGGCGGGCTGAATGTCGATGAGGGGCTCTCCCGCCTCCTTGCGCGCCTGGTTATAGGCGAGCAGGCTCTCGAAATAGCTGGAAGAGGGGCGAACGAAGACGGTCTTGCCCCCCAGATCGGCGGCGCTTTCCACCCTGGGAGAGTGAGGGCCGGAGACGAGCAGTTCGCGCACGTTCTCGAGCAGGGGATCCGTGAACGCCACCCCTTGCTGCTTGCGCTTGTCCGTGATGGTGAGGTTGGCGGCGGCTATGTCCCCCTTGCCGGCAGTGAGGGAGGTGAACAGCGCCTCCCGGGCCACCGGGATGAAGACGACATGGACCTTGAGATGGCGCTTGATGGCCTTCTCCTTGCGCAGCTGCTCGTTGAGGCGGCGCTCCAGCGCCATGAAGGCGTCATAGGTGACGCCCCGCTGCACCCCTTTATGGATGAAGTACCCCGTCTTGTTGTAGCTGGTCAGCACCCTGATGGTGCGTCGCTCCAGCATGGCATCCAGATCCCCCAGCCAGGGCTGGGCCAGCTCCTGGGTCGTAAAGGAGAGCGCCTCGCGCTCATCTTTCTCTGTTTCCCCCCCTTGCTCACCCCAGGCGGGGAACGAGGCAAGCAGGCTCAGGACAAGCAACCAGCACCAGCGTTTCATCGTGTTTACCTCACTCATTTTATTGAGTGTAGAGCCGCCAGATGCGCCACTTAGCCCATTGCGTTTGATCTATCCGGGGTGGCAATAACCAGATGATATGGCCAGGCCAGAGAGGCAGAGCCGGACAAGGCCCTCCTTGGGGAAAGCCTTTGAAAAGACACCCATGCCTGGCCAGAGACGGGGCGCTTTTTCTTCGGATTTTGGCGTGAGATCTCACTTTTACCATCTGGCGCCAACGGGAATTGATCTAGCGCAAAACCGACCTCGATAAATCATCATTTCCTTTACCCATTATGTAGTATTCCTGCCGAGCAATCGTGGAATCTCATTGATTCCATTCATAACAAGAGTTCAGTTTGCCTGCTCCCGCCACACGCGAAGACTGGTGTCCACGTCATGGATGGCAAGGGTCAGGTTTTGCTACGTATTTTATTGGGGAGCGATGATCGTGAGTTCATACAAGATACCAACCAGGCTGGGCCTCGCCGCCCTGCTGATGACAACCCTGCTCTGCGCCCCGGCGCAGGCAGACGAGGCGCAGTCCAAACAGCCCGAGGGCAAGATAGAAACACGCAGCGAGCTGTTCGCCAAGGATCACGCCGATCAGTTCAGCAGCTGGAAGGCCACCAGCGAGAGCAAGGATCGCACCGACGCCCTGGCGGAAGACCCCAACATGGTGGTGCTCTGGGGCGGCTATGCCTTCGCCAAGGATTACAACAAGCCCCGCGGCCACTTCTATGCCCTGACCGACGTGCGGGAGACCCTGCGCACCGGTGCCCCCAAAACCGCCGAGGATGGCCCCCTGCCCATGGCCTGCTGGAGCTGCAAAGGCCCGGACGTGGCCCGCGTCATCGATGAAAAAGGCGAGGATGGCTACTTCAAGGGGATGTGGGCAAAAGGTGGGCCAGAAATTGTCAACACCATCGGCTGCGCCGACTGCCACGACACCGCTTCGCAGGAGTTCAAGGAGGGCAAGCCCGCCCTGCACCTCTCCCGCCCCTATGCCGACCGCGCCATGACCGCCATCGGCAAGCCGTTCAAGGAGCAGGGCCGCTTCGATCAGCAGTCCCAGGTGTGCGGCCAGTGCCACGTGGAGTACTACTTCAGCGGCCCCACCAAGGCGGTAACCTTCCCCTGGAGCAAGGGCACCACGGTGGAGCAGATGGAGCAGTATTACGACGAGATAGGCTTCGCCGACTGGACCCACGCCCTCTCCAAGACCCCCATGCTGAAAGCCCAGCACCCCGAGTACGAGACCTGGCGCGCCGGCATTCACGGCCAGAACAACGTCGCCTGCGTCGACTGCCACATGCCCAAGGTGCAGAACGAGCAGGGCAAGGTCTACACGGATCACAAGGTGGGTAACCCCTTCGATCGCTTCGAGCAGACCTGCCGCAACTGCCACACCCAGAGCAAGGAGATGCTGCAAGGCATAGTCCAGCAGCGCAAGGATGCCGTCACCGAGATCAAGCTCAAAGTCGAGAAGCAGCTGGTGCACGCCCACTTTGAAGCCAAGGCGGCCTGGGATGCCGGCGCCACCGAGGCCGAGATGAAAGACATTCTGCAGGACATCCGTCACGCCCAATGGCGCTGGGACTTCTCCATCGCCTCCCACGGGGTGCAGATGCACGCCCCGGAAGTGGCGCTGCGCATGCTGGGCACCGCCCTCGACAAGGCCGCCGACGCCCGCACCAGGCTGGCACGCCTGCTGGCCGCCAAGGGGATCAGCCACGAGATCGCCATTCCCGACATCTCCAGCAAGGAGAAGGCCCAGGCCGCCCTTGGCATGGACATGAAGCAGATGAACAGCGACAAGGCCCAGTTCCTCAAGACCACAGTCCCCGCCTGGGATGCCGAGGCCAAAGCGGCCGGACGGCTCGCACAGTAACGAGATTTGCGGGCCCGCCGAGTCGGGCCCGCAATCGGATGGAGGCTTCCTATGGGTGATTTAACGATGGATTTCTTACGACTGATGCTGATGGCGGCCATGCTGCTGACCAGCCTGCAGGGCCAGGCGGCCCCCGAGCAGACGGCCGCGCCGGTACCTGCAACACATGAAGTGGAGTTTTTGCGCAGCCCCGACAAGGCCTGTACCGACTGCCACAAGGAGCAGAGCGAGGGGATGCACGGCAAGCACGGCCAGGCGACCAATCCCAACAACCTGGCACCGGTCACCTGCACCAACTGCCACGGCCAGCCCTCCCCCCAGCACAGGGAAGGGGTCAAGGACGTGATGCGCTTTAGCGACAGCTTCAATGAGAAGCAGAGCGAGGAGACCTACCCCATCGCTGAACAGAACGGGGTCTGCATGAGCTGCCACGAGCCCAAACCCCTGCGCGAGGCGCTCTGGGCCCACGACGTGCACGCCACCAAGCTCAGCTGCACCAGCTGTCACGCGCTGCACCCGGCCAAGGAGCCCATGGTGGGCATAACCGAAAAATCCCGCATCAAGATCTGCGTCGATTGCCACGGCAAGCAGCATCAAGCCAAGGCGGCCGCCCTGCAGGCCAATGCGGGCAAGGAGGCACCATGAGCTGCTCTCGTCGTGACTTTATGGCGGGGATGAGCGCGGGTGCCCTCATCATGATGACGGGCCCGGTGCGCGCCGGCGCGGCCATCCTGGCCCACAGCCAGACCATAGACGGGGTGCGCTTTGGCATGCTCCATGACGAGGCGGCCTGCATCGGCTGCACCGCCTGCATGGATGCCTGCCGGGAGGTGAACCAGGTGCCACAAGGGGTCTCGCGCCTCGAGATCCTCCGCTCCGGTCCCGTCGGTGAATTTCCTGACGCCGAGTACCACTTCTTTCGAAAATCCTGCCAGCACTGTGACAACGCCCCCTGCGTGCATGTCTGCCCGACCGGCGCCTCCCATATCCGCAAGGAGGATGGCATCGTCGACGTGGATCCGGACTTGTGCGTCGGCTGCATGTATTGTCTCGCCGCCTGCCCCTATCAGGTGCGTTTCATCAACCCTGTGACCAAGGTCGCCGACAAGTGCGACTTTTGCCGCAAGACCAACCTGGTGGCGGGCAAGGAGCCGGCCTGCGTAGAATCCTGCCCCACCAAGGCACTGGTGTTCGGCAATCTGGATGATCCAAATAGCCCCATCGCCAAGCGGCTGGTGAAGGAGACCACCTATCGCTACAAGCAGGCACTCGGCACCTCGCCCAAGATGTACCGCGTGCCCAAAGGGGAGATAACGTCATGACCATGCAAGCGGCATTTCACTTCCCCTCGCGGGTGTGGGGACTTGTCCCATCGCCATCTACCCCGGCAATCACCGATGGAGGGAATGACCATGTGGTATGACGCATTTCACTTCCCCTCCCTCGTCTGGGGATTTGCCCGCTCGCCATCTAACGCAGTAACAGAAGGAGGAATGGATCATGTGGCATGACGCATTTCACTTCCCCTCCCTCGTTTGGGACTGGCCCATAGCAATTTATCTCTTCCTGCTCGGCATCTCGGCCGGGGCCACCAGCCTCTCTGTGCTATTGCGCCGCAAGGGGGCCGGCAGCGAGAGCGGCATCATCAAGGCGACTGCGATTCTGGCGCCGGTGAGCGTCGTGTTGGGGCTGCTCATCCTCATCTTCCATCTGGCCCGACCCTGGACCTTCTGGAAGCTGATGTTCCACTACCAATTCGACTCAGTGATGTCCATGGGGGTCATGCTGTTCCAGCTCTATATGGCGGTGCTGTTTGCCTGGCTAGGGGTGGTGTTTCGCTCCGAAATCGAGACCCTGCGCGGCCGGTTGCTGAAAGAGAAGTTCGCCTTTGTGGATGGGCTGATCGCCATGCTGGCCCGTTTCGAGCGGCTGCTGGCGCCGCTCTTGCTGCTGCTCGCCGTGCTGCTGGGGGCCTACACCGGCTTTCTGCTCTCGGCGCTCAAGACCTATCCGCTCCTGAACAACCCTGTGCTGCCTGTGTTGTTTCTGGTCTCCGGCATCAGCTCCGGTATCGCCGCCACCATCCTGCTGGCGGTCACCCTGTTCAAGGAGAACCATCACAGCCAGGGGGTGAGCTTCGTGCACCGCTTCGAGCGCCCCGTGCTGGCGGTGGAGGTGTTGCTGCTGGTCTGCTTCTTTACCGGGCTCTATTTCGGTGGCGGCCAGAAGGAGGTGGCCATGTGGGCCGCCATCGGCAGCGGCTTCTGGGCCCAGGTGTTCTGGCTCGGAGTGGTGGGGATCGGCATGTTGTTGCCCCAGTTGCTGGCCCTGCTGACCCCGGCGCCCCTGCGGGAGCGAAACGGTCATCTGGTACTGGTGTGCAGCCTGACCCTGGTGGGGATCCTGCTGCTGCGCTACTTCGTGCTCTATGCCGGTCAGATGACGGTTGTATAAGGGGAAATCCATGATTTGTAGCAAAAGCGACCATACGACGTCGGCTTGCAGCATGACCCTGATGGGCATGCTGCTGTCTGATGCTGCGTCATCCTCGTATGCCGGCCAGATGACGGTTGTTTAAAAGTATGATCACCAGCGCCAGCCGCCCTCGGGGGACTGGCGCTGGTTTGTTTCCAAGAGTGTGGATGTTATCCCCCAGCGCCGGTGCTGTGCAGACGCTTGGGCATAACATAAACGAATGAAACTGGAGGTTTTGTGCTGGCGGAGCTCGGCTATCTCTCACTGCTGCTGGCAGCGGCGCTCTCCCTGCTGCAAGGCACCCTGCCCTGGCTAGGGCTGCGGCTCGCCTCACGCCCGCTGCTGGGCTGCGCAACACCGCTGGCCCTCCTGGTTGCGCTCCTGCTCGGGGCGGCGCTGGGGCTGCTCGCCAGCTGTTTTGGCCAGGATGACTTCACCCTGGTCTATGTGGCCCAGCACGCCAACAGCGCCCTGCCGCTGGGCTTCAAGCTGGCGGCCGTCTGGGGCGGCCACGAGGGCTCCATGCTCTTTTTCGTCTTTGCGCTGGGGCTGTGGGGCGCCCTGGTGGCGCTCTGCTCGAAGCGGGTCGATCCGATGATCCGCGCCCGGGTGCTGGCCATCATGGGGCTGATCGTCGGTTTGTTCGCCCTCTACACCCTGATCTTCTCCAGCCCCTTTGACCGCCAGTTCCCCGGGCCGCTTGAGGGGCGCGATCTCAACCCCATGCTGCAAGACATCGGCCTTATCCTCCACCCCCCCCTGCTCTATCTCGGCTACGTCGGCTTTGCCGTCAACTTCGCCTTCGCCATGGCGGCGCTGCACTCGGGTCGGCTCGATGGCGCCCTGGCCCACTGGAGCCGCCCCTGGGCGCTCGGCTCCTGGGTGTTTCTCACCGCCGGCATCCTGCTCGGCTCCTGGTGGGCCTATTACGAGCTCGGCTGGGGCGGTTGGTGGTTCTGGGATCCGGTGGAAAACGCCTCCCTGCTGCCCTGGCTGCTGGGAACCGCGCTTTTACACGCCCTTATCGTCTGCGAGAAGCGCGGCGCCTACGGCCACGGCGTGCTGCTGCTCTCCATCTTCACCTTCGCCCTGAGCCTGCTCGGCACCTTCGTGGTGCGCTCCGGGGTGCTCACCTCGGTGCACGCCTTTGCGGTGGACCCCAGCCGCGGCCTCACCCTGTTGCTGCTGCTCGGGCTGCTATTGACCTGCGCCCTCACCCTGTTTGCCCTGCGGGCAGACATTCGCGCCCCCTATGCCCGCTTTGGCTTGCTGTCAAAGGAGGGGCTGCTCGGCGCCGCAATACTGCTGCTCTGCGTGGCCTGCGCCAGCGTGCTGCTCGGCACCTTCTACCCCATGGTGTTCCAGTCCCTGCATCTGGGATCGCTGTCGGTGGGCGCCCCCTATTTCAACGCTGTTTTCGTGCCGCTGGCCCTGGCGCTGATGGCACTGATGACCCAGATCCCGCGCCTGCGCTGGCAGGGGCTGATGACATCCTCCCGCCTGCGGATGCTGCTGCCGCCCCTGCTCGGCCTGCTGGGGGGCGGCCTGCTCAGCCTCGCTTATCGCGAACAGGGAACCCTGGGCTGGAGCGGCATCCTCGCCAATATGGTAAGCCTCTGGCTCATCGCGAGCCTGCTGATCAATGTCTCATTCAAGACCCATGGCCTGAGTGCCAACCGGCTCGGCAGCCTGCTGGCCCACCTCGGGGTGGCGGTCTGCGCCCTCGGCATTGCGCAGGTGAGCCACCACAGCCAGGAGGGGGGCGCAGTACTAAAAGCAGGCAGCCCCTACCAGCTTGGCGCCTATACCTTTCGCTATGAGGGGAGCGAGCCGCTGATCGGCCCCAACTACACCGCCGAGCGCATCACTGTCAGCGTGTACAAGGATGGCCGGGAGGTGGCCAGGCTCACTCCGGAGCGGCGCCACTACAGCGTGCGCACCATGAACATGAACGAACCCGGCATCCAGGGGGGCCTGTTTGGCGATCTCTACGTGGTGCTCGGCGAGAAGATGGGGCCCGATGCGTACGCCATGCGCCTGCACCACAAGCCGCTGGTGCGCTGGATCTGGCTCGGTGGCCTGTTGATGATGGCGGGTGGCACCCTGCGCCTGCTCGCCCGCCGGCCGCTGCTGGCTAGCCATCCCGCGTCAGCTACCGCCCCCTGCCCTCGGCTTGAACAGGAGTCCTTATGAACGCCCGTCTGCGCCTGTTCGTGCCGCTCGTGCTCAGTCTGGGGCTCGGTACCCTGCTCTGGCTCGGCCTTGGCAACAATCCCTACAGCCAGGATGAGGCTGTCGCAGGGCGCACCCTGCCCGCCTGGCAGAGTGACGATCTGCTTGGCGACGCCCCCATTCACACCGCTGCGCTCAAAGGGGAGCCCTTCGTGCTCAACGTCTGGGCCAGCTGGTGCCCCAACTGCCGTGCCGAGCATTCGTTGCTGGGTGATCTGGCCAACGCCGTGCCCCTCTATGGCCTCAACTACCGGGACAAGGGGGACGCCGCCCGCGCCTGGCTCACCGAGGCGGGTAACCCCTATCGCGCCGTGCTGGCGGACCCCGACGGCAAACTGGCACTGGAGCTCGGTGTTTACGGCACGCCGGAAACCTATCTCTTTGCCGGCGACGGCACCCTGCTGACCCGTCATACCGGTCTGCTCACCCGGGAAATCTGGCAGCGCCAGTTTGCCCCCCTGCTTGCCAGGGCCCGAGCCCTGCCCACCCCACAGATGAAGGGGCAGCCATGACGATCCGCCCCCTCCTCAATCCGCTGCTGATGGCCCTTGCCATCACGCTGCTCATGGCACTGAGCCCATCGGCCACGGCCAGCGGGGTCGATACCTATGAGTTTCGCCACCCCGAACGGCAGACCCGCGCTCAGGATCTGGCCCGCGCCCTGCGCTGCCCCCAGTGCCAGAACCAGAACCTGGTGGAGTCCAACTCCCCCATCGCCCGGGATCTGCGCCTCGAGGTCTATCGCTGGGTGGACCAGGGACAGAACGATGAGCAGGTGATCGCCCGCATGACGGAGCGCTTTGGTGATTTCGTGCGCTACGATCCCCCCTTCAAGGCCAGCACGGTGCTGCTATGGGGAGGGCCCCTGCTGCTGCTGGCACTGGCGCTGTTGGCCCTGCAGCGCCGCCTGACGCACACGAAGGCGAGGATCATCCCCGTCGTAGAGGCAATCCATCAACCCGTCGCCGATCAGCGCAGTGAACTCAATCTGTTGATCATGCTCGGGGAGCAGGCAGGCCTCTCCCCCCATGAACCCCTCCATCGGGAGCTGGAGTTGGCCCGCCTCGCCAATGCCATCCCGGCGGCGGAGCTGGTCCTGCGCGAACAACTGGCCAGCCAGCATGACGATCGCGGTCGCCATTCCCGCCACACCCTCGTCTTGCTGTTGCTTGGCATCCTGGTTCTCGCGGCCGTCGCCGCCACTTATATGAGCACCGGTCGCTATCAGGCGTGGCAGGCCTATCAGTCGCGCCCCGATCCCCTGGCGGGATTGAGCCCGCGAGACTTGCAGGACAAGGCGCTGGAGGCCCTGCACCAGCGGCTGCAAGCCAATCCCGCCGATCTGGAGGCCTGGGCCGAGCTTGGCCAGTGGTATCTGTATCGGGACCAGTACGACAACGCCCTGCTCGCCTACCAGCGCCTCGCCCTGCAGGAGGGGGGCGCCAGCGCCGCCACCCAGGCCGCTCAGGCAACAGTGCTCTACTACCAGGCTGGCCAGCGGCTCACCCCACAGTCGCAACGTCTGCTCGACGCCTCCCTGGCACAGGACAAGGGGGAAGTGAGCGCCCTGATGCTGCTCGCCTCCGATCATTTCCTGCATGGCCGCTACGGGGAGGCCATCGCCCTTTGGCAACAACTGCTGGATAGCGAGCGCCCCCGCATCAACCGGGCAGCGCTGATTGAGGCGATCCAGACGGCGAGCATGATGGGGGGCTGACCGCACGCATGATGGGGGCTGACCGCCCCCTGTCACGTTTGGCCCGCAGAGGCGCAGCCGGTAGGGAATCACTTGCCAACCTCACGTCGGCGGCCGAACAATAGGCGTCCATTGAACCTGTTTTTGGAGCCTCTCCCATGATCCCCATCCGCTGTAAAGCCGTCTCCGGTGTCGCCATTTCAACGATTGATGGCGAAACAAAGCTGCTGGTGATGAAACGTGTAAAGGGCGGCTTCTGGTGCCATGTGGCGGGCACGGTCGAATCGGGTGAAACCGGCTGGCAGCATAGTGCGCGAGTGTGTCGAGGAGACGGGCATCAAGGTGACCGAGCGCTACAACGGCCAAATCTGGAGCAGTGTTGCGATGCCGCCACCAATACCGTCATGGTGGTGCCTGTGTTCGTGGTCTATTGCCCGCCCAATCAGGTGGTGACCCTCAACGACGAGCACACCGAATATCGCTGATGTTCCCTCACCGAGGCCAAGGCGCTGGTGAGCTTCCCCGGGCAGCAGGCGCTCTATGACCATGTCTGGCACCATTTTGTGCAAGGCAGCCCCTCGGCGCGGATGCGGATCCATGTCCCTTGATGCCACCCACCTCCCCCCTGAAAAGCCTATGGTCAAAGGCAGTCCATCGCGCCTCCCTGGGTGCTGGGTAACATCTGGCCAGTTGGGCGGTGCGTCCGGGGGCGACCATGGCATTCAGATGATATCGAGCGCAGGGGCACAAGATCAGGGCCCGGCACTGTACGCTCCCAGCCACAGGGGCCAAACAACCTCCACCTTCTCGCCCAGTGTCATCCTGGCGCCAGCACAGATATGCGAATAAATATGCATTGAAAACACGGTTCACCCCGCCCGACGTATGAACTCTTCTGCTGTTTGTATGAAGCATCATGCTGCTGAAAATTTTCTGTGAGCCACCTCCCGCCGTTAAATTCAAGAGCCTCTACCCTTGAGCCGTACAATAACAACCTGACGCGTTCCGGTTTATTTCACCATGCATCACAAAGGAGTGTCATATGTATAAAAAAGTGAAACTGGCGAGCATTATCAGCACCCTTGTTCTCTCGGCCACTGCATATTCTGCCGAGATGACGGTGGGCTTCTCGCAAATAGGCTCTGAGTCCGGCTGGCGGGCCGCAGAAACCTCGGTCGCCAAGAGCGAAGCCCAAAAACGCGGCATCACCCTGAAAATTGCCGATGCCCAGCAGAAACAGGAGAACCAGATCAAGGCCATTCGATCCTTCATTGCCCAGGGGGTGGATGCCATCTTTATTGCCCCCGTGGTGCAGACCGGCTGGGAGCCGGTATTGCAGGAGGCGAAAGAGGCCGAGATCCCGGTGTTCCTGCTGGATCGCAATATCACGGTGAAAGATGACGGCCTCTTCATGACCGGGGTCGCCGCAGACAGCGTCCACGAGGGGGAAGTGGCAGCCCAGTGGCTCATCAAGCAGCAGGATGGCAAGCCCTGCAACGTGGTGGAATTGCAGGGTACCGTCGGCGCCAGCGTGGCGCTGGATCGCAAGAAGGGCTTCCTCGACACCGTCGCGGCCGTGCCCACCATCAAGATCATCCGCACCCAGTCCGGCGACTTCACCCGCAGCAAGGGCAAGGAGGTGATGGAGAGCTTCATCAAGGCGGAAAATAGCGGCAAGAATATTTGCGCCGTCTACGCCCACAACGATGACATGGCCATCGGCGCCATCCAGGCCATTAAAGAGGCCGGGCTGAAACCGGGCTCGGATATCAAGATCATCTCCATCGATGGGGTGCCGGATATTTTCAAGGCGATGATGGCCGGCGAAGCCAATGCCTCGGTGGAATTGACGCCGAATATGGCGGGCCCCGCCTTCGACGCCATGCTGGCGTATAAAAAGGATGGCACCCTGCCCCCCAAACAGATCAAGACGGCGTCTATTCTGTTCGAGCCTGACAGTGCCGAGGCCCAGCTCGCGCTGAAAAAAGACATGGGTTATTAATGCCGCTCGCCCGCTGAGCCAGCCAGTTGAATAGCACGCCATATCGGCTGGGTTGCGATATGGCGTGTTATATCGGAGAGCCTATTTTCATGTCACAGAACAATCAGGATGTCCTGTTGAATGCCCAGGGGATCTGCAAGACCTTTCCCGGTGTACGCGCCCTGCATCAGGTGGACTTTTCCCTGCGACGAGGGGAGATCATGGCGCTGCTCGGCGAGAATGGCGCCGGCAAGTCCACCCTGGTCAAGACCCTCACCGGTGTCTATCAACGGGACGCCGGCCGCATCGAACTCGATGGCGTCCCCATCTCCCCGACGGACACCGCCCATGCCCAGCGCCTGGGGATCGGCACCGTCTATCAGGAGGTCAACCTGCTGCCAAACATGTCGGTGGCGGACAACCTCTTCATCGGCCACGAGCCCCGCCGCTTCGGCTTCATCGACCGGGGCGCCATGACCCGGCAGGCCCAAGCCATCATGGCCGACCACGGCTTCGAGATGGATGTCACCCTTCCCCTGGGTCACTACTCGGTCGCCATGCAGCAGATAGTGGCCATCGCCCGGGCGGTGTCACTCTCGGCCAGGATCCTGATCCTGGACGAGCCCACCGCGAGCCTGGATGCCAGCGAAGTCCAGATGCTGTTCTCCCTGATGACTCGCCTGCGGGATCAGGGGGTGAGCCTCATCTTCATCACCCATTTTCTCGATCAGGTCTACGCCATCAGCGATCGCATCACTGTGCTTCGCAACGGCGAGTTGGTCGGCACCCGCGACACGGCCGCGCTGCCACAACTGGAGCTGGTCAAGATGATGCTGGGACGCGAGCTGGATGACAATGCCCTCAAGCGGGCGGGCAAGACGCTGCGCAGCAACCAGCCCATGGTGTCGTTCAGGGACTATGGCAAGCGCGGGGTCATAGCCCCCTTCAGTCTCGACGTCATGCCCGGCGAGATAGTGGGCCTCGCCGGCCTGCTCGGCTCGGGTCGCACCGAGACCGCCGAGCTGATGTTCGGCATAGTGCCAAGTGACAGTGGCGAGTGCCGGGTGCGAGACAAGCCGGTGACCATCCGCAGTGCGCGCCAGGCGGCCGCCAACGGCTTTGGCTTCTGCCCGGAGGATCGCAAGAGCGCCGGCATCATCGCCTCGGCCTCGGTGCGCGAAAACATGATGCTGGCCCTGCAAGCCCAGCGGGGCTGGCTGCGCCCCTTGCCCCGCAAGGAGCAGGACGAGATCACCGCCCGCCTCATCGAACAGCTGGCCATCAAGACCCCGGGGCCGGAGCAGCCCATCCAGTTTCTCTCCGGGGGCAACCAGCAGAAGGTGCTGCTCGCCCGCTGGCTGCTCACCAAGCCCCAGTTCCTGATCCTGGACGAGCCCACCCGGGGCATAGACGTGGGGGCCCACGCCGAGATCATCCGCCTCATCGAATCCCTCTGCGCCAACGGGCTGGCCCTGCTGGTCATCTCCTCCGAGCTCGAGGAACTGGTGGGTTATGCCGATCGGGTAATAGTCCTTCGCGACAGAAAACAGGTGGCAGAGCTTGCGACGGACGCCCTCAGCGTCCCTGCCATCATGAACGCCATTGCATGTGAGGCCTGATATGACGTCATCCACAATCCCCCTCTCCGGCGGGCCGACGCGCCCCCGCAGAGCCCTGCCCACGGGCACGGCCCAGTGCGCCGCCCTGCTCTGCGTGCTGCTCATCAATGCCCTGGTCGCCGACAACTTCTTCGCCATCCATGTCCAGGATGGGCGGCTGTTTGGCAGCCTCATCGACATACTCAACCGCTGCGCCCCTGTGGCCCTGCTCTCCCTCGGCATGACGCTGGTGATCGCCACCGGCGGCATCGATCTGTCGGTGGGGGCCGTGATGGCCATCAGCGGGGCCACCATGGCCAGCCTGGCCACCGGCGGTCACAGCCTGCCGATCATCTTCGCCTCCGTCATCGGGGTGGGTCTCTTGTGCGGCCTGTGGAACGGCCTGCTGGTGGCCGTGTTCAAGATCCAGCCCATCGTCGCGACCCTGATCCTCATGGTGGCGGGCCGGGGCATCGCCCAGCTCATCACCGAGGGGCAGATCATCACCTTCAACAACGAGGCCCTCGCCTGGATCGGCAGCGGCTCCCTCTTCTATCTGCCCACCCCGGTCATCATCACCCTGGGCATGGCGCTGCTGCTCTGGCTGCTGACCAAGCGCACCGCCCTCGGCCTCTTCATCGAAGCGGTGGGGATCAACATCAAGGCCGCCAAGAACGCCGGGCTCAACACCCCCATGGTGGTGATCGCCACCTACCTGCTGAGCGGCATGATGGCCGCCGTCGCCGGCATGATAGTCGCCGCCGACATCCGCGGGGCCGATGCCAACAACGCCGGGCTCTGGCTCGAGATGGACGCCATTTTGGCGGTGGTGATAGGAGGCACCTCCCTGATGGGGGGGCGCTTCAACCTCGCCCTCTCCCTGGTCGGCATACTGATCATCCAGGGGGTGAACACAGGGATCCTGCTCTCCGGCTACCAACCCCAGTGGAACCAGATCGTCAAGGCCCTGGTGGTGCTGGCGGTGCTGGTCATGCAGTCGCCGGCCCTCAACCACCTGTTCCAGCGAGGGACTCGCCATGTTTAAACGCAACCTCCCCCTGATGGTGACCATCATGGTCTTCGTGCTGGGCTATCTGCTCTGCCTGGCCTCCTTCCCCGCCTTCATGTCCACCCGCATCATCTGCAACATACTGACGGACAATGCGTTTCTCGGCATAGTGGCGGTGGGCATGACCTTCGTCATCCTCTCGGGGGGCATCGATCTGTCGGTGGGTGCCGTCATCGCCTTCACCGGCGTGCTGCTGGCAACGCTCATCGGGAAGCTGGGGGTCAGCCCCGTGCTGGCCATCCCTCTGGTGCTGGTGCTCGGAGCGGGCTTTGGCGCCCTGATGGGCTGGCTCATCGACACCCTGAAGATCCCCGCCTTCATCATCACCCTGGCGGGCATGTTCTTCCTGCGGGGGGCCAGTTTCCTCATCTCGGAGCAGTCCCTGCCCATCGATCACCCCAGCTTCACCTACCTGTCGAGCCTGTCGTGGAAGATACCGGGGGGCGGTCGCCTGAGCCTGCTGGCCCTCATCATGCTGGCGGTTGTGGTCTTCGGCATCCTGCTCGCCAACCGCACCCGCTTTGGCAACAACGTCTACGCCATCGGCGGCAACGCCACCTCGGCGGCCCTGATGGGGATCTCGGTGCGCCACACCACCATTCGCATCTACCTGCTCTCCACCACCCTCGCGACCCTGGCAGGCATCGTATTCGCGCTCTACACCTCTGCGGGCTATCCGCTCGCCGCCGTCGGGGTGGAGCTCGATGCCATCGCCGCCGTGGTCATCGGCGGCACCCTGCTGAGCGGCGGGGTGGGCACCGTCTTCGGCTCCCTGTTCGGGGTGCTGATCCAGGGGTTGATCCAGACCTACATCAACTTCGACGGCACCCTCAGCTCCTGGTGGACCAAGATCATCATCGGCTTGCTGCTGTTCAGTTTCATCGCCCTGCAGCGCCTGCTGATCCTGGTCTCGGAACACCGCAAGGCCAGCAAAGCCACCCCCTTCAAGCGGCAGGTCCCCGTCGCCCCCCTTGAGTGAAACAGCCATCGGGCCCGCCATGCGCGGGCCCGATGGCATGCCAGCAGGACACATTGGGCCTACCTCACACCATGCGGTTCAGAACCGCAGACCAAGACGCCGGGGTTTCCCGACTACGGATCAAGCAGCGGGCATGCAGACGATGGCCAGACGCCATGGTGACATCGCAGATGAATGCCAAAAGAAGAAAAACAGGATCACAACAAGGCTAAGACGGAACGAAAAACACAAGAGAGGCAATGCGGAGAAAATGGCGAGCATCTTCTGTTCCACACAAAGTGGATGACCAAGAGATCTAGAGGGGTATTGGAGGCTAACTTATTGATTTTCAGAAACAGGTGGTGGCCCCACCAGCCACATCCCGGCACTCGAGTCCCCCACCTTGGCTGCTACCTTCCGGTCCTGACCAGGTCGACGGGTTATCAATGCGAGAGGACCAATGGGACCACCGGCGAGGAGAATAGGCAAACTGGCCGGTCAATGCAATGGCTTTCTGCCACGAGGCAATCCGTTAGCCTTATTTTTCAACAATCTGCCGAATGGTTCAGCTAAACAACATGAATTTTGTCCCCACCAGCAGCATCAGCAGGGCGAAGGCCTGCTTGAGGCGAGTGGGTGAGAGCCGGTGGGCCAGCCTGGCGCCGACGCGGGCAAACAGGGTGCTGGTGAGCACTATCCCCAGCAGCGCGGGCAGGTAGATGAACCCCAGACTCCACTCTGGCAGGTTGGCATGACCCCAGCCGGCGTAGAGGTAGCTGCAGCTGCCCGCCAGGGCGATGGGCATGCTGCAGGCGGCGGAGGCCGCCACGGCATTGCGCATCGGCACGCTGTTCCAGGTGAGGTAGGGCACGGTCAGGGAACCACCGCCGATGCCAAACAGCGCCGACATCCAGCCGATCAGGGTGCCCGCTATGCCGGTTCCCACTGGACCAGGCAGATGCCGCTCCGCCTTGGGCCTGAGGTTGAGCCCCATCTGCAACGCCATGGTCCAGGCGAAGCAGCCGATGATGACATTGAGAGTACTGGCGCTCAGCAGGTTGGCCGTCATACCACCGAGCCAGGCACCGATCAACATGCCGACCCCGAGGCGGCGGATCATCACCCAGTCGACCGCGCCAGCCTCCTGATGGGCCCTGAGCGAACTGAAACCGGTGAAGATCATGGTGGGCAACGAGGTCCCCAGAGCCAGATGAGTGATGATTTCGGGCTCAAATCCCATGGCCCGAAAGCTCACCACCAGCACGGGCACTATGATGAGACCGCCGCCTATGCCAAACAGCCCGCCCAATACGCCCGCAAAGGCCCCCAGCAACAGATAACCCAGAAACAGCATCTCGTGTCCTTGTGGTAAATCCCTGGCTGCGAACCGGGGAGGTGGGCCGCCAGGGGGGCAAAAAAAGAGGTGGCCCAGGGGCCACCTCGCTATTGTGCCGACTAACTCAGAGGAATGGTACCGTCCATCACCTTGTAGAAGGCCAGCACGGCAAACCCCAGCAGGGCCGCCGTCATCCCCTGCTCCAGCCGGTTGAGGCCGCGCAGGCCATGATGCTGACGCGCCTTCCAGTAGATGAAGATGCCCGGGCTGTAGAGCAGGGCCACCAGCAGCAGGTACTCGATCCCGGCGGCATAGACCAGCCAGCAACCGTAGCCGGTGGCCACCAGGGCCAGCATCATGTCCCGTTTGCGCTGATGGGGCTGGCCCTGATAGGTCTGGCCGCTCAGGGCCAGCTTGAGGCCATAGGCGCCGGAGAAGACGTAAGGCACCAGGGCCGCGGCCGTGGTGATGTTGACCAGGGCCAGATAGGTGCTGCTCTGGAAATAGATGATGATGAGGAAGACCTGTACCAGGCAGGTGGAGCACCAGAGGGCGACACTGGGGGAGCCCCGCTCGTTCTCCCGGGCGAACCAGGCCGGAAAGACCCCGGTCTTGCCGGCGATGAAGGGCACCTCCGCCGCCAGCACTGTCCAGCTCAGCAGGGCCCCCATCACCGAGATCACCAGGCCGATGTTGATGAGCCAGGCGCCCCAGGGGCCGACCACGGCCTCCAGTATCATGGCGGTGGAGGGGTTTTTCATGGCCGCCAGCTCGGGCTGGCTCATCACCCCCAGGGAGAAGAGGGTGACCATGACATAGAGGGTCAGGGCGCCGAGCAGGGCCAGCACGGTGGCGCGGCCCACGTCCTTGCGATGGCGGGCCCGGGCCGAGACCACCACGGCCCCCTCGATGCCGATGAAGACCCAGAGGGTCACCTTCATGGTGGACTTGACCTGCTCCATCACGGAGCCAAGCTCCGCATTGCCCTGGCCCCAGATGTCCAGGGTGAAGGTATCCAGATTGAAGGCGAGCAGCACGGCGACGCAGAACACGATGAGGGGCACCATCTTGGCGATGGTGGTCACCATGTTGACCAGGGCCGCCACCTGCACTCCCCGCAGCACCAGGGCGTGTACCGACCAGATGAGCAGGGAGGCCAGCGTGATGGCGACCGGGGTGTTGCCATCCCCGAAGATGACCCTGTCCGGGGTGTCGAAGAAGTAGCTCAGGGCGCTGAACACCACCACGGCATAGGAGACGTTGGCCAGCAGCTGGCAGATCCAGTAGCCCCAGGCGGCGTTGAAGCCGACGAAGTCACCGAAACCGGCCTTGGCATAGCTGAAGATGCCGCCATCGAGATCCGGGCGGCGCAGGGAGAGGGTCTGATAGACCAGGGCCAGGCAGATCATGCCCATCCCGGTGATGGTCCAGCCCAGGGCCACGGCCCCGACGCTGGCATGGGCGGCGATGTTCTGCGGCAGGCTGAACACACCGGCCCCTATCATGGAGCCGATCACCAGCGAGATGAGCGCACCGAGCCCGAGTTTCTTGTCCATCGCTATCCTGTTGCTTGTCTGGGCGGCGGTTGAGGATCCCTGCTCAATTCGACACGCATCATCTGGGAGCGACTATCCCTGCCCCTGAAAAAGGCGGCAACTATATTGCATGACTATACGGCTCGCAATCCTTCGCCATATCGATCGTTGGCCACCTTGACCGGGCGCAATTTTACAGAAGTACGGGGATCGGCGTGTGAGCTGGGTCAAACTCTGCCGGATTGGGGCCAGATCCCGCCATCTTTTCCCTCTGCCCCCCCATGGCGCCTTGCATGGCCATGCAGAGGCCCCCTTGCCCCTGCAAATGACGACGGGGAGCCCAGGGCTCCCCGTCGCCGGCCGCCTTTGGCCGTCTTGGGCTAGATCCGCAGGCCGCCGTCCAGCTCTATCATGCGCCCGGAGAGATAGTCGTTGCCGAGGATGAAGGCCACCGCATCGGCCAGCTGATCGGCCTGCCCCAGGCGAGCGGCAGGGATCGCTTGCAACATGCGATCCATGGCCTCGGGTTTCATGGCCGCCGTCATCTCGGTGGCAAACACCCCGGGGGCGATGCCCATCACCCGGATGCCGTGGCGGGCCAGCTCCCGCGCCCAGGTCACCACCAGGGCGGCCACCCCCGCCTTGCTGGCGGCATAGTTGCTCTGCCCCATGTTGCCGGCCCGGGCGATGGAGGAGATGTTGATGATGACCCCTCCCTCGCCGTGGCGCGCCATCAGGGCCGCCCCCTCCCGCCCGCACAGGAAGGTGCCGGTCAGATTGACGTCGATCACCGCCTGCCATTGGGCCAGGCTCATCTTCTCCACCAGCGCCCCCTCTTTCACCTTGATCAGCATGCCGTCCCGCAGGATCCCGGCGCAGTTGACGAGGCCGGCGAGGGAGCCCAGATGCTCGATGGCGGCAAAGCTCGCCTCCACCTCCTGCTCGTCGGCCACGTTGCAGACATGGAGCGAGCAGACGCCGCCCCGGCTCTGCAGCTCGGCCTCGGTGATCTCCAGATCCGCCCGGTTGACATCGATCAGGGCCAGCCTGGCCCCCCGGGCCGCCAACGCCAGGGCGATGGCCCGCCCCAGCCCTCGCCCCGCCCCTGTCACGGCGATCAGCTTGTTGTTCAGTTCCATTTCGGCTCCTCGTTGTCTCTGCTGACGGGCCAGGTGCGCCCCGCCCCTTGGCCATCTCGTCTCACTCGGCTTCCCGATAGAGGTTGAGGATGCTGGAGAAATCCCGCTCCCCCTCCCCCCGGCTGGCATGCAGGTTGAACAGGTTGCGGGCCAGGGCCCCCAGGGGAACGGCGCTGTGGGCATGTTCGGCCAGGGCCATGGCCAGCCCCAGGTCTTTCACCATGAGCCGGGTCATGAAGCCCCCCTGATAGCCGCGCGATGCGGGCACATTCTCCATCACCCCGGGCCAGGGATTGTAACGTTCCAGGCTCCAGTTGCTGCCCGAGCTCTTGGCCATGATGCCGGAGAGCACGGCCGGATCCAGCCCCTCCTTCACCCCCAGCGCCAGGGCCTCCGCGGTGCCCGCCATCTGGATGGCGAGCAGCATGTTGTTGCACATCTTGGCGATCTGGCCCGCCCCCAGGCCCCCGGCATGGAACAGGTTCTGCCCCATGTGGGCCAGCACCGGCTTGGCCGCCTCGAAATCGGCGCGCTCGCCACCGACGATAAAGGTGAGGGTGCCAGCCGCCGCCCCCGCCACCCCGCCGGAGACGGGGGCATCGATGAAGCGATGACCCAGGGCCCGGGCGGCCTCCCCCACGGCCCGGGCCGAGGCCACGTCTATGGTGGAGCAGTCGATGACCAGGGTGTCCGGGCTCAGCGCGGCCAGCAGGCCGTTGCCCACTCTGTCCCCAGAGCCAGATCCGAGCCAGAGCCCCACCACATGCTCCCCGGCGGGCAGCATGCTGATCACCAGATCGCACCCCGCGACCGCCTGGGCGGCGCTGGCGGCGCAATGACAGCCCGCCTGCTCGGCGGCGATAAGATGATCGGGCAGCAGATCGAACACCTGCACCCTCAGCCCAGCCCTGGCCAGGTTGGCCGCCATGGGCCCCCCCATGTTGCCAAGGCCGATAAACCCTACCCCTGTGATCATGATGCTCTCCCTTGCTTGTCAGCTTGTTGCTTCAGCCCGCGCCAGAGCGGGTTGTCCGTCTCCCCCGCCAGGGCCGGCCAGCGGTAGAAGTCCGCGATCCCGTCCAGGGCCTCGGGCCCCTGCCAGTGAGGCTCCTTGTCCTTGTCGATGAGCAGCGCCCTGACCCCTTCGATAAAATCCCCCCTCAGCACGCAGTTCACCGACAGGGTCAGCTCCTCGGCGAAGGCTTCGGCCAGGGAGAGGTGACGCCCCTGCCAGTATTGGCGCCACAGCAAGGCCCGGCTCAAAGGGCTGCCGCCGCGGCAGGTCTCCCGCTGCTGGGCCAGCGCCCCCTCCAGGGGCGCCGCGAACAGGCGGGCCAGCACCCCCGCCAGGCTGCGGCCCGCCAGCAGGGCCTCGATCTGTTCCCGCCAGGGCAGCAAGAGGGGCGGCGGCAGGGTCGCCCGGGCCGCCAGGGCCGAGAAGCACAACGCCAGCGCGTCATCCAGGGCCTCGCCATCCTGTTGCCAGTCCAGCGCCAGCAGCGCCGCCATCAGACGGGGGTGATCGGTGCGGGCCAGTCCCCAGTCCGCCAGCCCCAGCCCCAGGGCATCGGCGCCGTTGCAGCGGGCCCCGGTGAGGCCGAGCCAGAGCCCGAGCCGCCCGGGCAGGCGGCTCAGCCACCAGCTCGCCCCCACATCGGGGTAGAGGCCTATGCTCACCTCCGGCATGGCCAGCAGGCTCGAGTCCGTTACCAGCCGAAAACGGGCTCCCGCCAGCAGCCCCATGCCGCCGCCCATGCAGATGCCGTCGGCGAGGCAGACAAGGGGCTTGCCATACTGATGGATCAGCAGGTCGAGCCGGTACTCCTGCAAGAAGAAGTCCCGCGCATAGTGAAACAGTTCGCCATCGCTCATGCGCTGGCGCTCATGGTAGAAGGAGCGGATATCCCCCCCGGCGCAAAACGCCTTCTCCCCCGCTCCCTCCAGCAGCACGGCGCACACCCGGGGATCTTGCTCCCAGTCGCGCAGGTGCCGAGTCAGGACCTGGATCATCGGCAGGCTCAAGGCATTGAGGGAGGCGGGGCTGTCCAGGGTCAACACCCCGAGCCATCGGCCATCCCGGGTCGGCAACCGCTCTGCCCGGACTCCCTCTCTCATCTCAGATGTCATCGATACCCCCTCATCCCGGCTGCTGGTTCGGTTCATTGCGCTCCCTCGCCGCCCCATAACGCCAGCGCGGCGCCCGCTTCTCGAGAAAGGCGGCCACCCCCTCCCGCTGATTGGGGTCCTCGAAGAGACCGAGGAAGAGGGTGCGCTCCATGGGCAGGGCCTGATCCCTGGGGCGGCGACGCCCCTCGTTGATGAGCTGCTTGCAGGCGCGCAGGGCGGCCGGGCTCTGGCGCTCGGCATGGGTCGCCATCTGGCGCGCCGCCTCCCAGGCGCGGCCCACCTTGACCACCTCCTCCACCAGGCCGATCTGGTAGGCCAGGGTGGCATCCACCTTCTCGCCGCACAGTATCATGCGCTTGGCCCAGCCCGGCCCCACCAGCTCGGTCAGGCGCTGGGTGCCGCCGGCGCAGGGCAGCAGGCCCACCGACGCCTCCGGCAGCCCCATGATGGCCTGCTGCTCGGCGATGCGAATGTCGCAGGCGAGCGCCACCTCCAGGCCCCCTCCCATGGCAAAGCCATTGATGGCGGCGATGCTGACCCCGTGAAAGCGGGCCAGGGCCTCGAATGCCTCGCCAAAGGCCTGGGCCACCTGCTCGGCATGCTGGCTATCGCCATCGGCAAACATCTTGAGATCGGCGCCGGCGCAGAAGAACTTGTCGCCGGCCCCGCGCACGACCAGGGCCACTATCTCGGGTTTGCCATCGAGTTCGGCCATCATCTGCACGAAGGCACGCAGGCTGGCCAGGGTCCAGGTGTTGGCGGGGGGATGGTCGAGGGTGATATAGGCCACGTGGCCGTGGTATTCCAGCTGTATCCTCGTCATGGGATCGTCCTTGTGTGTGGGCAGCATCTGGCGCCCCTCATTCCAGGATCAGGGAGGGGGTCGCCAGCAGGCGGCGGGCGATGATGAGCCGCATCACCTCGTTGGTCCCCTCCAGGATGCGATGGACCCGGGTGTCACGCAGGTAACGCTCGAGCGGGTATTCGCGGATATAACCATAGCCGCCAAAGAGTTGCAGGGCCTCGTCGCAGACCCGATAGCCCACATCCGTGGCCAGGCGCTTGGCCATGGCGCACCAGGCGCTCTTGTCCGGGCTGCCGCCGTCGAGCTTGGCGGCGGCCTGCCGCACCAGCAGGCGGGCGGCGGCGAGCTCGGTGGCCATGTCCGCCAGACGAAACTGCACGCTCTGGAATTCGCCGATGGGATGGCCAAATTGCTGGCGCTGCTGCACATGGGCAAGGGCGTCATCCAGGGCCTGCTGGGCGGTGCCCACCGAGCAGCTGGCGATGTTGATGCGCCCCCCATCAAGGGCCTGCATGGCAAACCTGAACCCTTCTCCCTCCTCCCCCAGCCGGTAACGGGCGGGGATGCGCACGGCGCTGAAACTCACCTCCCGGGTCGGCTGGCTGTGCCAGCCCATCTTCTCCTCCGCCTTGCCATAGCTCACACCCGGCGTATCGGCGGGCACCATAAAGGCGGAAATGCCCCTGGCTCCCTCCCCCCCGGTGCGGGCCATCACCACCAGCACCTGGGTGCTGCCCGCCCCCGAGATGAACACCTTGCTGCCCTCGAGGAGGTAGTCATCGCCGTCTCGCACCGCGCGGGTCTTGAGGGCGGCGGCGTCCGATCCCGCCCCCGGCTCGGTGAGGCAATAGGAGCCCAGCAGCTCGCCGCTGGCCAGCCTCGGTACCCATTCTGCTGCCACCTCGGGAGGCAGCCAGCTGCCCAGCATCCAGCTCACCATGTTGTGGATGGTCAGGTAGGCGGTGGTGGAGGTGCAGCCCATGGCCAGACGCTCGAAGATGAGGCAGGCATCGAGGCGCGGCAGGCCGAGGCCGCCGTACTGCTCCGGGGTATAGAGGCCGCAAAAGCCGAGCGCCGCCGCCTCCCTGATGGTGGGGATGGGGAACTCGTGATCCCTGTCCCAGCGGGCGGCATTGGGCTTGAGCGCCTCGTTGGCAAAGGCGGTGGCAGCCTCGCAGTAGGCGCGCTGATCCTCGGTCAAATTGAAATTCATGGGCAACTCGCCTCCCTCAGCGCAGGTGGATGGTCATGTTGGGGCCTGTGGCGATGTCTTCGTCGAACCAGCGCTCGGTCACCGTCTTGGTCTCGGTGTAGAAACGCACCGCCTGCTTGCCGTAGGCGTGCAGATCCCCGTAGAAGGAGCCGCGCCAGCCGGTGAAGGAGAAGAACGGCAGCGGCACCGGGATGGGCACATTGATCCCCACCTGGCCCACCGCCACCTCGTGGCGAAACTTGCGGGCCGCGGCGCCGCAGCCGGTGAAGAGGGAGGTGCCGTTGCCATAGGGGTTGGCGTTGATGAGGGCGAGCGCCTCGTCCAGACTCTCCACCTCCAGACAGGCGAGCACAGGGCCGAAGATCTCCTCCTTATAGATGCGCATCTCGGGGGTCACGCCACGAAACAGGGTGGGCCCCACCCAGTTGCCCACCGGGTAGCCGGGCACGTCGCAAAAACGCCCGTCCAGCAGACACTGGGCCCCCTCGGCCATGCCTGCTTCAATCAACCCCTCGACTCGAACCTTGGCTTCAGGGCTGATAAGGGGACCATAAGCTGCCTCGGGATCGTGCCAGACACCCGGCTTGACCCTGGCAAACTCGGCGGCGAGATCCGGGATCCAGTCGCGGGCGCTGCCCACGAACACCGCCACGCTGATGGCCATGCAGCGCTGGCCGGCCGCCCCCACCCCGGCCCCTACCAGGTTGCCGAGCACCTGCGCCTTGTTGGCATCGGGCATGATCACCATGTGGTTCTTGGCGCCGACGAAGCACTGGGCCCGCTTGAGGTGGTCGGTGGCGGTGCGATAGACGTGGGCGCCGACCCGGGCCGAGCCCACGAAGCTCACCGCCTTGACGTCAGGGTGGGCCAGCAGCGCATCCACCTGCTCGGCGCCGCCATGCACCACGCTGAGGATGCCCGCCGGCGCCCCCGCCTCGGTAAACAGCTCGGCCAGGCGCATGGGGGTCAGGGGATCCTGCTCGGAGGGCTTGAGCACGAAGCCGTTGCCGCAGGCCACCGCCAGGGGAAACATCCACAGCGGTATCATGGCCGGGAAGTTGAACGGCGTGATGCCGACGCAGACCCCGAGCGGCTGCACCCAGGAGTGGCCATCCACCCGGCGCGCCACATTGCCCATGGTCTCCCCCATGGTCTGGCTGGCAACGCCGCAGGCCTGCTCCACCACCTCGATGCCGCGCCACACATCCCCCTTGGCGTCGGCGAAGTTCTTGCCGGTCTCCTGGGCCAGCAGGGTCGCCAGCTCGTCGTGATGCTGTTTCAGCAGATGCTGATAGTTGAACATGACCCGGGCCCGCTCGGGAGCCGGCACCTCCCGCCACAGCAGATAGGCGTCGTGAGCGGCCCGCACCGCCAGATCCACCTCCTCGGCCGTGGCCCTGGGGGCGCGCGCCAGCAGGCTCTGATCCGCCGGATTGGTCACCTCGATCCAGGACTCGCTCGCGGAAGGATAGGCTTCGCCGCCGATATAGAGCGGCAGATCCCCGTACTGGGTATGGTGTTGGCTCATGCCGCACTCTCCTTGGCTGCCCGGTGGCTGGCACTGTGCCAGAGCCCCTCAGGCAGGCCGGCAGACCGGATGCACTCGCTGATCATCTTGCTCACTCCTTGCGTTTGCCCGCTCGGGGCTATGCCCCTTGCAGTCGGCACTCAACGAATCTACCTTAGACTAACAACTCATTTACGTTTACGCTAACGTAAACTTAAATCACGAATGGACTGACCAGTTTCCCTTCCGTTTCGGGAGCGCGAGACAGGTGAGCACCAGAGACCAAGGAGAGCAAGGATGCATGCCCTGATGGATGAAACCCTGTGCGCCCTGACCGAACAGGTCGAGGCCTTCTGCCAGAAAATGATCGCCCCGCGCGCCGCCGAGATTGACCAGAGCAACGCCTTCCCGCGCGACCTCTGGCCCTTGATGGGTGAGCTTGGGCTCCACGGCATTACGGTGGCGGAAGAGTATGAGGGGGTGGATCTGGGTTATCTGGCCCATGTGCTGGTGATGGAGCAGGTGAGCCGCGCCAGTGCCTCGGTCGGCCTCTCCTACGGCGCCCACTCCAACCTCTGCATCAACCAGATCCACCGCCACGGCACCCCTGATCAGAAGGCGCGCTATCTACCCGATCTGGTGAGCGGCAAACAGGTGGGGGCGCTCGCCATGAGCGAGCCGGGGGCCGGCTCAGACGTGGTCAGCATGCGGCTCACCGCGGTACGCGAGGACGATCACTATGTGCTGAACGGCAACAAGATGTGGATCACCAATGGGCCCGATGCGGACACCTTCGTCATCTATGCCAAGACGGATGCCAATGCCGGGGCCAAGGGGATCTCCGCCTTTATCGTCGAGGCGGGCACCCCGGGATTCACCACGGCCCAGAAGCTCGACAAGCTCGGCATGCGCGGCTCCAGCACCTGCGAGCTGGTGTTCGACCACTGCCGGGTGCCGGCCGAGAACCTGCTCGGCCCCCTGCACGGCGGGGCCCGGGTGCTGATGAGCGGCCTCGACTACGAGCGGGTGGTGCTGGCCGCCGGTCCCCTTGGCATCATGCAGGCCTGCATGGACGTGGTGCTGCCCTATGTGCGCGAACGCAAGCAGTTCGGCCAGGCCATAGGGGATTTCCAACTGGTGCAGGGCAAGCTGGCGGACATGTATACCCGCCTGGCCAGCAGCCGCGCCCTGGTCTATTCGGTGGCAGCGGCCTGCGATCTGGGCCGTACCAGCCGCAAGGATTGCGCCGCCGCCATCCTGTTTGCCGCGGAGAATGCCACCCAGATGGCGCTCGATGCCATCCAGCTGCTCGGCGGCAACGGCTACATCAACGACTACCCCACAGGCCGCCTGCTGCGGGACGCCAAGCTCTACGAGATAGGGGCCGGCACCTCGGAGATCCGCCGCTGGCTCATCGGCCGCGAGCTGATGGGAGAGCAGGTATGACGCGTCTTCCTTTGTCACCTGCCATCGGCAACAACAACCAGATGGGGGAACACCCATGAGCCAGATCCACTCCCGCCTGGATACAACGAGCGCCGAGTTTGCCGCCAATCGGGCCGCCATGCAGGCCCTGGTGGCCGATCTCAACGCCCGCCTCGCCGAGATAGCCCAGGGCGGCGGCGCGGCCAACAACGCCCGCCACCAGGCCCGCGGCAAGCTGCTGCCCAGAGAGCGCATCGATCAGCTGCTCGACCCCGGCTCCCCCTTCCTCGAGCTCTCGGCCCTGGCCGCCTGGCAGGTCTATGAGGAACCCGTGCCCGCCGCCGGCATCATCACAGGGCTAGGCCAGATCGCGGGCCGGCTCTGCCTGCTGGTGGTGAACGACGCCACCGTCAAGGGGGGCACCTACTACCCCCTCACGGTGAAAAAGCACCTGCGGGCCCAGGCCATCGCCGAGCGGCTGCGCCTCCCCTGCCTCTATCTGGTGGATTCCGGCGGCGCCTTCCTTCCCATGCAGGACGAGGTGTTCCCCGACAGGGAGCATTTTGGCCGCATCTTCTACAACCAGGCCCGCATGTCGGCCCAGAATATCCCCCAGCTCGCCGTGGTGATGGGGCTGTGCACCGCAGGGGGCGCCTATGTGCCCGCCATGGCGGACGAGTCCATCATGGTAAAGGAGCAGGCAACCATCTTCCTGGCGGGCCCGCCCCTGGTCAAGGCCGCCACCGGCGAGGAGATCAGCGCCGAGGCCCTGGGGGGCGCCCTGGTGCACTGCGCCCACTCCGGGGTCGCCGATCACCTGGCCGAAGACGATGGCCATGCCCTGGCCATCGCCCGCACCTTGGTGAGCAATCTGGGGGAAAACAGCCTGCCAGCCTCAGGTTTGCCTGGGTGCCACCCGAGCTACGATGAGCCCCTCTATCCCATCGAGGAGCTCTATGGCCTGGTGGGCACCAGCCTCAAGCGCGCCTATGACGCCCGGGAGCTCATCGCCCGCCTGGTGGATGGCTCTGTGCTGGATGAATTCAAGGCCCTGTTCGGCACCACACTCGTCACCGGCTTTGCCCGCATCCAGGGCATGCAAGTGGGGATCCTAGCCAACAACGGCGTGCTCCACAGCGACAGCGCCCAGAAAGGCGCCCACTTCATCCAGCTGTGCAACAGGCGCGCCATTCCCCTGCTGTTTTTGCAGAACATCACCGGCTTCATGGTGGGCAGTCAGGCCGAGCGGGAGGGGATCGCCAAGCACGGCGCCAAGCTGGTCACCGCCGTGGCCTGCAGCCGGGTGCCCAAGATCACCCTGATCGTCGGCGGCAGCTTTGGCGCCGGCAACTACGGCATGTGCGGCCGCGCCTATGAGCCCGATTTTCTGTTCAGCTGGCCGGGCAGTCGCATCTCCGTCATGGGGGGCGAGCAGGCGGCCAATGTGCTGGTGCAGGTGCGCCGGGACAAGCTGGCGGCCGAGGGCAAGACCCTGGGCGAGCAGGAGGCGGAGGCCATGCGCGCCCCCGTGATCGCGCAGTACGAGCGCCAGGGCCACCCCTACTATGCCAGTGCCAGGCTCTGGGATGACGGCGTCATCGACCCGGCCCAGAGCCGCACCGTGCTGGCCCTGGCATTGGCCGCCTGCCAGGGAGCCAGACCCGGGCCCGAGCAATACGGCATCTTCCGGATGTAAGGAGTGCGACATGTCCGACCCACTGTGCAATGACCCCCTGGCCGGCTGTCGGCTGGAGCGCCACGGCCCCCTGGCCGAGCTGGTGCTGGCACGCCCGGCGCGCCACAACGCCCTCGACGCCGCGCTGATGCAGGGCTTGCTCGACTGCCTGGGGGAACTGGCCCATGGCCAGACCGAACGCCCCCATGCCCTGCTGCTGCGGGCCGAGGGCAACCACTTTTGCGCCGGCGCCGATCTCAACTGGATGCGCCACCAGCTCCATAGCGACTTCGATCCCAGCTCGTTTGAAAAAAACAGGGAGGATGCCCGGGTGCTGGCGCACCTGATGCAAGCCCTGGACGAGCTCCCCTTCCCCACCCTGGCCCTGGTGCAGGGGGCGGCCTATGGCGGGGCGCTCGGCCTGCTCTGTGCCTGTGACATGGTGCTGGCCAGCGAGGATGCGCGCTTCTGCCTCTCCGAGGTGAGCCTGGGACTGGTGCCTGCGGTGATCAGCCCCTATGTGGTGCGCGCCATGGGGATGCGCCAGGCCCGCCGCTACATGCTGAGCGCCGAGCCCTTCGATGCCATCACCGCCTGCCGCCTCAACGTGGCGCACCGGCTCTGCTCGCCGGGGACGCTGCTCTCGGAAGGACGGGCTTTAGGCATGCGCCTGTGTCGCAACGGCCCCCAGGCGATGAAGGAGACCAAGCGACTGCTGGCCGCCATCGAGCACCAGCCCGGCCGCCAGTACGAAGAGCGAACCGTCGAGACCATCGCCCGGGTGCGGGTCGGCCTCGAAGCCCAGGAGGGGATCCAGGCCTTCTTCGACAAGCGCCCCCCCAGCTGGCGCCCCCGTTTCAAGGATGAGACATGACGCAATACCGACCCATCAAGGGCCTGCTGGTCGCCAGCCGCGGCGAGGATCACCGGGGGGATCAACCCCTTGCCCCCCTCAATCGCTCCATGAACGAGGGTGCCTTTATGAATAACGAGGAGCAGACATGACAGATCAGACTCCCATCCAGCGTCTGCTGATCGCCAATCGCGGCGAAATTGCCGTGCGCATCATCAAGACGGCGAAACGCCTCGGCATTCACACCATAGCCCTCTACTCGGATGCCGACGCCCGCGCCATGCACGTGAGGCAAGCCGACGAGGCCTGGCATCTGGGGCCCGCCCCCGCGCGGGAGAGCTACCTCGACACCGCCAAGGTGCTGAAGATTGCCCGCGAGGCCGGGGCCGACGCCGTGCACCCCGGCTACGGCTTTCTGTCGGAGAACAGCGACTTTGCCAACGCCTGCGCCAACCTGGGGCTGCGCTTCATCGGCCCGGGCGGCGCCGCCATTCGCGCCATGGGGGACAAGTCCGGCGCCAAGGCACTGATGGAGGCGGCAGGCGTCCCCGTGCTGCCCGGCTATCACGGCCCGGATCAAGACCCCGACTTGCTGCGTGATCAGGCAAGCCGCATCGGCTTTCCGCTGCTGATCAAGGCCGCCAGCGGCGGCGGTGGCAAGGGGATGCGCCGGGTCGAGCAGATTGACGAGTTTGACGCCGCCCTGGCGGCGGTGAAACGGGAAGCCCTGGCCGCCTTCGGGGATGACAACGTGCTGCTGGAGCGCTACCTCCCCCGTGCCCGCCACGTGGAGGTGCAGGTCTTCGCCGATACCCTGGGCCATGCCATTTACCTGGGGGACAGGGACTGCTCCTTGCAGCGCCGCCACCAGAAGGTGATCGAAGAGGCCCCCGCCCCCGACATAGCCCCGGCGCTTCGCCGCGCCATGGGCGAAGCCGCCGTGGCCGCAGCCCGGGCCATCGACTATGTGGGGGCCGGCACCATCGAATTTCTGCTGTGCGGGGACGCATTCTTCTTCATGGAGATGAACACCCGGCTGCAGGTGGAGCACCCGGTCACCGAGGCGGTCACCGGCCAGGATCTGGTGGCCTGGCAGCTGGCGGTGGCCGAGGGCAGGCCGCTGCCGCTCACCCAGGAAGACGTGGTGCTGAGCGGCCATGGGGTGGAGGCGCGCCTCTATGCCGAGGACGTTGGCGCAGGCTTCTTGCCCGCGAGCGGCCCCATCCACTGGCTGCACTGGCCACAGGGGGTGCGCATCGACACAGGTGTGAGCGCCGGCGATGAGGTGAGCCCCTATTACGATCCCATGATCGCCAAGCTGGTCGCCCACGGCCAGAGCCGCGCCCAGGCCTTCGCCAGGCTGGCCGATGCCCTGGCAGCCTTGAGTCTCGGCCCCCTGGTGCACAACGGCCCGCTCTTGCTGCGCCTTTGCGAGGAGCCGGACGTGCTGACCATGGCGCATCACACCCAGTGGCCCATTCCCACCGAATCCCTGGCCACCCCGGACCTCGCCTGGCCGCTGGCCACCCTCTGGCTCGCCAGCCGCACCGGCCCCTCCCCCTGGCAGCAGGCCCCCGGCTTTCGGCTGGGGGAGAGCAGGAGCCTCTCGGCGGCGGTGCGCATCGGCGAGGAGAGCCGGGTGCTGACCCTGGCCGGGCACGGCGATCGGCTCACCTGGCAGGGGGAAACCTACCCCTATGCGCTGGGCACTGATCATATCCGCCTGCAGCGGGCGGGCCGCTGGCTGCGCTGCCCCGTCACCCCGGGGGCAGACGGGGCCTTCGTGCTGCAACTCGATGGCAGGCGCATTCCTTTCGCCGCCGATGATCACCGCCATCGGCACCCTGGTGATCACCAGGCCCCTGACCCTCAGGGGGCGATCGCCCCCATGCATGGCCTGGTGGTGGCCCTGCTGGTCGAGGCCGGGCAATCCGTCAGCCGGGGGCAACCCCTGCTGGTGATGGAGGCGATGAAGATGGAGCATCAGGTGCGCGCCGAGCAGGATGGGGTGATCGCCGAGCTGCTCTGCCAGGTGGGGCAGCAGATCAGCCAGGGAGTCTCCCTTGTGCGCTTTCAAGACGCGACCCGGGAGGGCGGCGAGCCGGCATCCACAGAGCAGGAGAGAACATGAAGAGTCACCATGAGGGGGCAAGATGACGCACATCATTGAAGGGGATGACAGGGTCAGCCTGGTCGAGGTGGGGCCGAGGGACGGCCTGCAGAACGAGGCCGTCCACCTCACCCTTGCCCAGAAGCGGGAGCTGATCACCCGGCTCGCGGCCAGCGGCCTGCAACGAATAGAGGTGGGGGCCTTCGTCTCCCCCAGGCGAGTGCCGCAGATGGCGGACTCCGCCGAACTGCTGGCCATGCTGCCCCGCCAGGGCCCGGTCCGTTATGGCGCCCTGGTGCCCAACCTGCAGGGCCTGCAGGCGGCGATCCAGGCCAGGGTGGACGAGATTGGCCTGTTCACCGCCTGCTCCGACGGCTTCACCCGCGCCAACATCGGCATCGGCGTGGAGGAATCACTGATCCGCTTCGCCCCCCTGGTGGCCGAGGCCCGCCGCCTCGGCATCAAGGTGCGCGGCTATCTTTCCACCGTTATCGCCTGCCCGTTCGACGGGCCCACCTCCCCCAAGCGGGTGGCGGCCGTGGCCGAGCGCCTGCTGGATCTGGGCTGCCACGAGATCTCCCTTGGGGACACCACAGGGGTCGGCACCCTGGGCACAGTAGTGCCCATGCTCGATGCGGTGCTCAGAGAGATCCCGGCGGGCCGCCTCGCGGTGCATTTTCATGACACCTATGGCCAGGCCCTTACCAACCTGATCCCCGCCCTGGAGCGGGGCATCCGCACCATAGACAGCTCGGTGGCCGGGCTCGGCGGCTGCCCCTATGCCCCCGGCGCCTCGGGCAACGTCGCCTCGGAAGAGGTTCTCTATCTGCTGCACGGCCTTGGCATGAGCACTGGGGTGAATCTGGACGCACTGGCCGCCACCGGCCAATGGGTGAGCGAGCAGCTCGGCCGCCCCAACGGCTCCCGGGTGGGTCGGGCCCTGTCCGCCCGGAGCAGGGGAAGCAGCATCGACGCCCAGGAGGGGAACTGCCATGCCACATGATCACGCAGGCAAGGAGATCACCTACAGCATCTCCGAGCTGGCCCAGGAGTTTGACATCACGGCCCGCACCATCCGCTACTACGAGGACGAGGGGCTCATCTCGCCGACCCGGGAGGGCCAGAACCGCATCTACAGCCACAAGGACAAGATCCGGCTGAAGTTGACCCTGCGCGGCAAGCGGCTCGGCTTCAGCCTGGCGGAGATCCGCGAGCTGTTCGACATGTACGACACCGACCGCTCCAGCCGTACCCAGCTGCTCTCCATGGTGCAGCTGATCGAAGCCAAGCGCGAGGCCCTGCGCCAGCAGCAAGAGGATATCCAGATGGTGCTGGCCGAGCTGGAGGCGGCGGAGCGCCGCTGCAGCGGGGCCCTGGATCTGCTGGCGGCTCGGGACGGCCAGCCTCGCAGCCAGACCTCTTGATCGACCCGGGGACAGGGCGGGCCCGGCCATGGCTCTGCCTTCCTCCGTCCCGACTGGCAGTGCCCCCTGTCGTTGAGGCTATGATGCAGCGCCGCTGACAGCCCTGTCATATCAAGCCCCCTACCCTCGGCTGCTGGCGGTGATCCTTGTCGTTGAGGCTATGTGCAGCGCTGCTGGCGGCCCTGTCATCGCACCCTGCCTTCCCCTCGGCTGCTGGCGGTGCACTTCTGGCGCTGACGGTATGGATCCGGCGCCGCAAACGAGCCTGTGCCCACCCCTCTCCTGCTCTGGCCGTCGGGCCCATTGCTCTGGGCAAACGCCTCGCTATCATCGGCCATGCCTTCCCTGGATGGCGAGCTGCCTGCCCGGCTCAGCCCCCGGCATGGATCCGGTTTTCCTGCCCCCTGGGACGGGCGGCAACCCAGCCATCGATGGCCTAATGCCGATGCCCTGTCGTTGCCCCTATGATGCTGGCGGCGCAGGCGACTCTTTGCTCAAGCTCCCCTTCCCTCGGCCGCTGGCTGAGTGCCCCTGGCGCTGACGGTATGGCCCCAGGCCGCTGGCGACTCTTTGATCAAGCTCCCCTTCCCTCGGCTGCTGGCTGAGTGCCCCTGGCGCTGACGGTATGGCCCCAGGCCGCTGGCGGTCCGAGGCCACCCCTCTCCCGCTCTGGCGGCGCCCACTGACCTCTTTCTGACGCCAGGATCACTGGCCCACGCCTCTTTCATGTTGACGGCGGAGACAACGGACTCGCGCCCCTTTCATGTTGATGGCAGAGACCACGGACTCGCGCCTCTTTCATGCAGGCGGCGAAGCCCTTTCCTCGGGGCAGACGGCAGCGCAGTGTGGTTTTCTACGCCACTAGTTTGATGGCATATCCTTGCCAGCCGGCCCCCGTGTTTACTGGCTTCTGCTTGATGGCCCTTGTCTGATGACTTTTGTCCGATTACCGTTTGTTTGTTGGCATATCTGGTTGGCAAGGAAGCAAATGACCCAGGGGTTGGCGGCGCGGAACCTGGCCCCGGGGCCAGGTTCCGCGGACATTCGCGGCCAAGGAGAGTAAAGGGGCCCTTTATCCCTGTTTCCCCTGACAAAGGGTCGCCAGGCAAGGGCCTGCGCCGGCTGGCGGCGCGCAGAGGGCCAAGGCCAACCCTGCCTGCGGACGAAACAAGCCGGAGCCGCCCCTGGGCATGGGCTCCCCGAGCCGGATCAACACAAAAAAATAACCTAAAAAGCGTTTTTCATTTACCAGATAACTACCACTTTTCCACGACCTATCGCCATTGTGGTCCGAGTTGCAGTTTTTTTATCATTAATCCCCCCTCCCCCCTTGCGAGGGCGTGGGGCCCTGCCTAAAATCCCGCGTCCTTTGATCAACCCCCCACCTCTATCTTTGGAGAACACCAAGTGAGCGAAAAATTGGCCAACCCTGCCCCTCTGGGTCTGATGGGTTTCGGTATGACCACCATTCTGCTGAACATCCATAACGCAGGTTTCTTCCCCATCAGCGCCATGATCCTGGCCATGGGTCTGTGCTATGGCGGCCTGGCCCAGATCATCGCCGGTATCATGGAGTACAAGCGTGGCAACACCTTCGGTGTCACCGCCTTCATCTCCTACGGCACCTTCTGGTGGAGCCTGGTGTTCCTGCTGGTGATGCCGACCATGGGTCTGGCCGACGCCACTCCCCACGCCTACATGGGCTGGTATCTGCTGATGTGGGGCATGTTCACCCTGTTCATGCTGATCGGGACCGTCAACTTCCCGCGGGTGAAGCAGTTCGTGTTCGCCTCCCTGACCGTGCTCTTCTTCCTGCTGGCCGCCCGTGACTTCACCGGCAGCACCCTGATCGGCACCATCGCCGGTTTCGAGGGCATCATCTGTGGCGCCAGCGCCATCTACCTGGCCATGGCCACCGTGATCAACGAGCAGTTCGGTCGCACCGTGCTGCCCATCGGCGATCACAAGAAAGCCGCCACCGCCCAGCTCAAGGCTGCCGCGTAAGCTGCACCGCTCAAGCCAGACAGGCTGATGTGAAAAAGGCACCTTCGGGTGCCTTTTTGTTTTTGTGGCGCCAAGGCCAAGTCTCTGTCAGCCAGTGCCCTCGGGATCCCCCGCCAGCAAGCGGGTTGACGGGAAGCGGTCGGCGGGCTGCTGGCCATAGAAGCGGGCGAGCTGCTGGTAGACGGCGGGAAAGACGGCACGCAGGCGCAGGGGATCGGTGAAGAAGCTCTCGCTGCACACCGCGAAGAACTCGGCGGGGTGGGAGGCGGCATAGGGATCTATCTGCGTCACCTCGCCCCTGGCCAGCTGCTCGTTCATCTCATCGAACGCACCTTGCAGTGCCCGGGTCCATTGCCGCTGATCCATGCCGCTTGGCAGGGGCGGCGCGCCGTCCGCATCCCCTCCCAGCATGTCGAGCTTGTGGGCCAGCTCGTGAATGATCAGGTTGTAGCCATCCCAGTCACCGTCTTGCTGCAGCTCGCTCCAGGCCAGCACCAGGGGCCCCTGGGGCCAGGCCTCCCCGGCGTTCTCCTCTTCAAACTCGCTGACCAGACCGAACTCGTCCTGCACCTGCTGGCGGCGGGAGACGGGTTCGGGAATGATGATGATCTCGTGAAAGCCTCTATACCACTCCAGACCCAAAGCCAGCACCGGCAGGGCCGCCTGCAGGGCGAGGACACGGCGCTGCCGCTCGCTGAGCTCGACTCCGATCAGGGTCCAGCTCTTGCGGGCAAGCAGCCGCTCGGCCAGGGCCACCAGCCGCGCCCCCTCCTCCTCGCTTAGCCCCTGCAGGATGGGAATGGCCGCGAGCGACTCACGCCACTCCTCCCCCATGACGGTGCCCGATCTGTGGGCAGCCGCGGTGGATTTGCACTGACTCGGTGCACCGAGCCGCCGGCTTAGCCAGCGACCGAGGCGGGTCTGTGCCCACCATGTTGCAACCCCCAATGACCGACTCCTCTTCATGTTGCCGTGATGGCCAGGGATTTGACGAAACGCCTGGGTGTGTCCAGGTAGCCCTGACGGAGATAAAAATGGTGCGCCCGCTCGCGATGCAGGCTGCTGGAGAGCTCCATCTGGCCACAGCCGGCCGACCGGGCCAGGGCCTCGGCCGCCGCCAGCAAGGCGGCGCCCATTCCCAGGCCCCGCGCCGGCTCATCGACCACCAGGGCCGAGATGAGGCCCCAGCCGCTGGCCAGGTGGAGCGGGCGCAACAGATGGAGCACCAGCACGCCGACCACCCTGGCCCCCTTCACGGCCACCAGCACCTGGCGATCGGCTTCCTGCTCGGCCAGGGCCGCAGCCAGTCGATCACCCTCTTGCTCATAGCCAAGCTGCCCCAGCAGCCGGGCCACCGCCGCCACATCCTCGCCGCATGCCGGGCGGATCAGCCCGCTCTCCCGGCTCGCTTCTTGTTGCTCTTTCATGATTGGCCCCAAACTTGCTTAATCACTGCCAAGGTACTGTTTCAGGAGAAAATAACCCAGTTAACCCCCTCGGCATAGCCCGGTGAACCGCCTCGCCATCACGACCAGTTCACAAATTGGCAACAGGATCGCAAATTTCACTGGGAAGCGCCGAAACAAGTCGATATGTTAGACGCCTCGGCCAAGGCCGACAGCAGAAATGACTGAATAACAAAGTTCGAGTGGGCAAAAGCCCGCCACCAGTCTCACAACAAAGGAGTTGTTGTACATGAACGAGATCGTGAATGCCATCAATGGCGTGATTTGGAGCCCAGCGCTCATCTATCTGTGCCTGGGGGTCGGCCTCTACTTCTCCCTGCGCAGCCGCTTTTTGCAACTGCGTCACCTCAAAGGCATGATCCGCCTGATGTTCAAGGGAAAATCCAACGAAGCCGGGGTCTCTTCCTTCCAGGCGCTCTCCATGACACTGGCGGGCCGGGTCGGTACCGGTAACATCGCCGGTGTGGCCACCGCCATCACCTTCGGTGGCCCGGGCGCCCTGTTCTGGATGTGGATGGTGGCCTTCCTCGGCGCCAGCTCCGCCTTCGTCGAATCCACCCTGGGTCAGGTCTACAAGGAGAAGATCAACGGTGAGTACCGCGGCGGCCCCGCCTTCTACATCGAGAAGGGTCTGGGCATGAGCTGGTACGCCTGGATCTTCGCCATCGCCACCATCTTCGCCTGCGGCGTCTTGCTGCCAGGTGTGCAGGCAAACTCCATCGGTTCCAGCCTGCAGACCGCCTTTGGTATCAGCCCCAACGTGACCGCGGCCGTGCTGGCCCTGCTGCTGGGCTTCATCATCTTTGGCGGCGTCAAGCGCATCGCTCACTTCGCCAGTACAGTGGTGCCCTTCATGGCGCTGGGCTACATCATCGTCGCCTGCGTCATCATCGCCCTCAACATCGGCCAGCTGCCCTCCATCATTCTGCTGATCTGGAAGAGCGCCTTCGGTCTGGAAGCCGGCTTCGGTGCCATTCTGGGTCTGGCCATCATGTGGGGCGTCAAGCGCGGCGTCTACTCCAACGAAGCCGCCCAGGGCACCGGCCCCCACGCCTCCTCCGCGGCAGCGGTGAGCCACCCGGCCAAGCAGGGTCTGGTGCAGGCGTTCTCCGTCTACATCGACACCCTGTTCGTCTGCTCCGCCACCGGCTTCATGCTGCTGATCACCGGTCTGTACAACGTACAAGGCCCGGATGGCGCCGCCATCTACACAGGGATCGCCGGCATTGCCGCAGGTCCTGGCTATGTGCAGACCGCCATGGAGAGCATGATGCCCGGCTTTGGCAACTACTTCGTCGCCATCGCCCTGTTCTTCTTCGCCTTCACCACCATCGTCGCCTACTACTACATCGCCGAGACCAACATCGCCTTCATCAACCGCAAGATCCGCCGTCCCTGGCTCACCTTCCTGCTGAAGATCGCCCTGATGGCCGCCACCGTGTACGGCACCGTCAAGACCGCCGATCTGGCCTGGGGTCTGGGGGATATCGGGGTCGGTCTGATGGCCTGGCTCAACATCGTCGCCATCTTGCTGCTGCAAAAGACCGCCTTCGTCTGCCTCAAGGACTACGAGGCCCAGCTGGCACAAGGGGTTGACCCCGTGTTCCACCCGGAGAAACTGGGGATCAAGAACGCGGACTACTGGATCGACAACCGTGCCGAAGTGAACCTGATGCGCGAGAACACGGGTCACCCCTTCGAGGCGGATCCCGATAGCATCGCCAAATAAGCACAAGTACCCCCATCAAAAATGGCAGCCGAGGCTGCCATTTTCTTTTCCTGCGCCTGCTCAGAGGGCGTTGCGGCGCGGTCCGAACCGCAGCCGCCAGCGAAACAGGCTGTTGAGGGTGGCCCGCCACTGGTTGGGGCGCCCCAGGATCTGCCGCTGCAGCCGGGTCTCCTCCTTGAGCATGGCCTCGTCGCTGCGGGCCCAGGCCTGCTGGTAGAGCCGCTTGATCCCCGCCAGCGCATCCGGCGACTTGGTGATAAGCGTCCTGGCGAAGGCGCGCGCCTCGGCCAGGGGATCCTCGCACACCCGGCTCACCAGGCCGAGTGCCCTGGCCTCCTGGGCTTCCAGCTCGCGGCCGCTCATGGCCAGCGCCATGGCGCTGTCCACCCCCATCAGGTTGCGCAGGGTGACGCTGCCGCTCATGTCGGGGATGATGCCCCACTTGATCTCCATCACAGAGAAGCGGCAATCCGGGGTGCTGAAGCGAAAATCGGCCCCGAGCGCAATCTGCAGGCCGCCGCCGAAACAGACCCCCTGGGTCACCGCGATCACCGGCACCGGCAGCTGGTGCCAGCCATAGGCCACCCGCTGGGCCAGGTTGGTCGCCTCGTCCGCCTCGCGTCTGAGGATATCGAGGGCCGCCACCGGCTGTCTGAGCATGGATTTCACATCCAGCCCGGCGCAAAAGCCCCGCCCCTCGCCGCGCAGGATCACCGCCCGCAAGCCACGCGTCTGCTGCAACTGCACCAGCGTCTGCTCCAGCGCCCGGAACATGGGCAGGTCCAGGGCGTTGAGCTTGTCCGGGCGCGTCAGCACCACCTCGGCGATGCCCTCATCGAAGGTGAGGCTCACCCTGGGCCGGCCCGAGAGGGGCGTCGTTACTGTCATTTCCATGGGTCATCCTTGTCGTGGAAACTGGTCGAACCACTAGACTAAGGGCGAAGGCGGTGGAGCACAAGCGCCTCAACCGGCTTGCAGCAGCAGCGGGGCGAGCCGGGTCTCTGGCCGGGTCTGGGCCAGCAGCAGCAGGGCGCAGCCGTAGGCATCTTCCAGGGCATGATGGCTGGTGAGGGGGGGCAGATGGTGACGCGCCAGGCAACGGGCCAGGGTGAGGGCATCATCCCCGACCGTGCGCCCCGCCCGGTGCAACTGGGCCAGCTCGAGGCGCAGGGTATCGAGAAACGGCCAGCCCGGCTCATGGCCGAAGCACTGCCGACAGGCGGCCGCGAGGAAGCGGCGCTCCAGGGTGCTGTTGTGGGCCACCAGCAGGCAACCCTGCGCCGCATCCATCAGGGCGCGCAGGGCGGTCTCGAGAGACTCTGCCTCCTGCAAGTCCCTGTCATGCACCCCGTGGTAGATGGCGCTCTGCCCCACGCTGACGGGGGGGCGTACCAGGAAGTAGCGCGCCTGGGCCAGCCGGATCTCCCGTCCCTCGATGGGCACCCAGCCCAGGCTGACGATGTGATCCCGACGGGGATCCAGGCCGGTCAGCTCCAGATCGATGGCCAGGCAGCGGCGCTCGGCCAGGGTCTGTCCCGATCGCATGGCCCGCCAGAGATGGGGCCAGCGGCCAAACCAGGTTGCCGCACTCATAGCTGGCGACAGAAACGGTAAGAGAGCAGGCTCTGCCCCTCCTCGATCACGGCGAAGCACTCCTTGAGCTGATGGCGCTGCAGGCCCGAGAGGGTGCCGGGATCCAGGTGGTTGGAGAGGTGATCCGTCTCCTGGTTCTCCTGCTGCTCGAGGTGCAGTCTCCAGCGCAGTTCGGCCAGCAAGTCGAAGGCATCCCCCAGGTTGCGGCACAACGTCTTGTCCATGGCGCCGGCCGCCTCCAGGTCTCGCAGGCGCTGGCGGGTTCCGACGGCAGTCACCCCGGCGGCCAGGGCATAGACCCGCACCAGATCCGTGATGAGGCTGAGCCCCCGAGTCTTGAGATCCAGCCCCCTGTGCTGTTGCCCGTCCGGCTCCAGGATGAAGTGCTTGAACAGGCCGAGGGGGGCCCGCCGCTGCAACGCCGTCTGGGCCAGGTGCAACAGGAAGAGGGGCTGGGCCGCCGCCTCCACCACCATGGCGCCGAACATGGCATCGAAACGGGCCTGACTGCCCGCCACCAGGCGCACGTCGAAGAAGACGGTGGCGTTGAGCAGGGCCTGGGGGGTCGGGGTCTGGAACCAGCCCCGAAAGCGGGCGAGCCAGCCGGCCTCGTCCAGGCAGAGCGCCGGATTGGTCGCCATGATGTTGCCGGGGCAATAGGGCAGGCCGCAGCGGGCCAGGCCGTCGCACACCAGGCGCGCCAGACGGGCGAAGTAGTCGGCCACCGTCCCCACCGCGGGCTCGGCCAGCAGCAGGCCGTTGTCCTGATCCCCGTTCAGTCCCTGATCGCGGCGGGCGAAGGAGCCAAACACGAGCCAGCAGAACTCGCAAGGGGCCGGCCCCAGGGTAGAGAGGGCCAGGGCGATCAGCCGCCCGGTCAGCGCGTCCGTCACCGTGGCCAGGATATGGGCCGCCTCGTGGGCCGGCACCCCCTGGCGCCCCAGAATACGGGTCAACCTGGGGATCTGCCGGCTGCAACGCACCAGGCCCTCGAGGTCGGGCTGGCGCTCTATGTCGGTCAGGAGATAGACGGGATGCTCCTGCTGGGCCCGCACCAGATCCGTGACCGTCACCATGCCGACTACTCGCCCCTCCCCCATCACCGGCAAATGGTGGACTCGCCAGCGCCCCATCTGCTGCAGGGCCTCGAACAGATAGGCTTCCCGATCGATGGTGGTCGGATCCCGGGTCATCGCCTGGGCCACCGGTGTCTGCGCAGGCAATCCCTGCGCCAGCACCCGGCTGCGCAGATCCCGGTCCGTGATGATGCCAAGCAGCCGCCCCTCCTCCTCCACCAGCAGGGAGGAGACGCGCCGCTCGCTCATCAGCTGCGCCGCGGCCTGCACCGTCTGCCGGGGGCCTGTCACTATCTTGTGATCCCGCACCAGGTCGCGCACCTTGAGGGTGAAATAGCCCTCGGTCGGGGGCGGCATCTGCTGGTGCAGGGTGCGAGCCGCCAGGCGCAGGAAGAAGTTGTCCAGCACGGGCCAGCGCTGCCGACAACGGCCAAACGCCTCGCCCTCGAGCCAGTAGACCAGGGCGTCTTCCTCGCAGATCAGCCGGTCGCTGCGCCCCTCGGACGGCTGGTAGCCATCAAAGTCTCCCTCTTGCAGCTTCTCCAGCAGCGTCTGGCCGTCGTGGCGGGCAAACAGGCCGGTACGCACTATCATCAAGCGCCCCGCCGGGGCGGGGACCACCTCATGAGCCCGAAAATAATAAACCGAGATGGCTCGCGCCAACTCGGTCTGCTCTTCCTTCCCCAACTGCTGGAAGGGGGTGGTTCGGGCGAGAAACTCACTTATCTCAACCAGGGCCATGGTGCCTCCGACGGGAGGGGCCTGGCCCCTCCCTGAGTGGATCAATGCTCGTGGGCCTCACCCGCCCCTTTCGGGAAGCGAATGCTCTCCACTATGTGCTGCACCTCTTCAGGCACCGGCTTGGTGAGCAGGCTCACCACGTAGGAGACCACGAAGTTGATCACCATGCCGACCGTGCCTATCCCTTCCGGCGAGATGCCAAACAGCCAGTTTTCCGGCACGTTGGCGGCCATGGGCGCGATGAAGATGCCCTTGAAGTAGATGATGTAGCCGATGGTGAACACTATCCCTGCCAGCATGCCGGCGATGGCCCCCTCCTTGTTCATCTTCTTGTAGAAGATCCCCATGATGATGGCGGGGAAGAAGCTGGCCGCGGCCAGGCCGAAGGCGAAGGCCACCACCTCGGCCACGAAGCCCGGCGGGTTGATCCCCAGATAGCCAGCCACCAGTATGGCCACGGCGGCGGCGCCACGGGCATAGCGCAGCTCCTGCTTGTCCGTGATGTTGGGCATCAGGTTGCGCTTGAGCAGATCGTGGGAGATGGAGGTGGAGATGACCAGCAGCAGGCCCGCCGCCGTGGAGAGCGCTGCGGCGATGCCGCCGGCCGCCACCAGGGCGATGACCCAGTTCGGCAGCTTGGCTATCTCGGGGTTGGCCAGGACGATGATGTCGCGGTCCACCTTCATCTCGTTGCGATCGTCGTTGGAGTAGAACATGCGGCCATCGCCATTCTTGTCCTCATGGGAGATGAGCCCCGTCTTCTCCCAGTTCTTCACCCACACAGGGGCATTGGCATACTCGGTGCCCTGGCCATCGGCACCATTGATGGTGTCGACCATGTTGACCCGGGCGAAGGCGGCAACCGCAGGGGCCGTGGTGTAGAGGAAGGAGATGAACAGCAGCGCCCAACCGGCGGAGATGCGGGCATCACGCACCTTGGGCACGGTGAAGAAGCGCACGATCACGTGGGGCAGACCGGCGGTGCCGACCATGAGGGCACAGGTGATGGCAAACACGTCCATCTTGGACTTGATCCCGTCCGTGTAGGAGGCAAAGCCCAGATCCTGGGAGATGGTGTCCAGCTTGTCGAGCAGATAGGTGTTGGAGCCATCCACCAGGGTGGCACCGAAACCGGTCTGGGGCAGGATGTGGCCCGTCATCATGATGGAGATGAAGAAGGCCGGCACCATGTAGGCGAAGATCAGCACGCAGTATTGTGCCACCTGGGTGTAGGTGATCCCCTTCATGCCACCGAGTACGGCGTAGAAGAAGACCACCGCCATGCCGATGACCACTCCTGTGGTGATGTCCACCTCGAGGAAGCGGGAGAAGACCACCCCAACCCCGCGCATCTGACCCGCCACATAGGTGAAGGAGATCAGGATGGCACAGACCACGGCGACGGTTCTGGCGGTCTGGGAGTAGTAGCGATCCCCGATGAAGTCGGGCACGGTGAACTTGCCGAACTTGCGCAGGTAGGGGGCCAGGCACAGCGCCAGCAGCACATAGCCACCGGTCCAGCCCAGCAGGTAGACGGCGCCATCGTACCCCATGAAGGAGATGAGACCGGCCATGGAGATGAAGGAGGCGGCCGACATCCAGTCAGCGGCCGTGGCCATGCCATTGGCAACGGGATGGACCCCGCCACCGGCCACGTAGAACTCCTTGGTTGATCCGGCGCGCGCCCAGACAGCGATCCCGATGTAGAGCGCGAAGGTCAGGCCGACCACTATGTATGTCAGTGTCTGTAAATCCATTTCACACCTCAGTCTTCATGAACATCATATTTGCGATCCAGTTTGTTCATCTGGTGAACGTAAACGAAGATCAGCACGACAAACACATAGATGGCCCCCTGCTGGGCAAACCAGAAGCCCAGCTTGAAACCAAACAACTGAAACTGATTGAGCCAGTCGGCCAGTATGATGCCTGCCCCATAGGAGACGGCGAACCACACCAGCAGCAACTTGAGCATCAGGGAGAGGTTCTCCCGCCAGTAGGCCTTGGCCTTGTCTTCACTTTCAAATGCCATTTCCCAACTCCATTTGTTAACGAAATGTTTCACGCTCAATCTAGCAGCAGTTTGTCTGGAGGAAATCACGACTTTAGTCTTAACAGGCTCTTATGACGCCCATTCTGGCCGCCATCGCGCCCCCGCTCTCCCCCCGAGTCACCCCGTCTGCCGACCCGGATCACACTTCTCGCTAAAACTTTCGGGGAGCTTGTGCCATAATGCGCGCCATTTGGCAGACAACCCGGGACAGATCCTTTGTTAAGCAGCAACAACATCACCATGCAGTTCGGCGCCAAGCCGTTGTTTGAGAACATCAGCGTCAAGTTTGGCGGCGGCAACCGCTACGGCCTTATCGGCGCAAACGGCTGTGGCAAGTCCACCTTCATGAAGATCCTCGGCGGCGATCTGGAGCCCACTGGCGGTAATGTGAGCCTGGACGTCAACGAGCGGATCGGTAAGCTGCGTCAGGATCAGTTCGCCTACGAAGAGATGCGCGTGCTGGACGTGGTCATGATGGGCCACACCGAGCTGTGGGCCGCCATCGCCGAGCGCGATGCCATCTACGCCAACCTGGAAGCGACCGACGACGACTACATGAAGGCCGCCGAGCTGGAAGGCCTGGTCGCCGAGTATGACGGCTACACCGCGGAATCCCGCGCTGGCGAGCTGCTGCTGGGGGCCGGCATCCCCATCGAGCTGCACAACGGCCCCATGAGCGAAGTGGCCCCGGGCTGGAAACTGCGGGTGCTGCTGGCGCAGGCGCTGTTCTCCAACCCCGACATCCTGCTGCTGGACGAACCGACCAACAACCTGGACATCAACACCATCCGCTGGCTGGAGCAGGTGCTCAACGATCGCGAGAGCACCATGATCATCATCTCTCACGACCGTCACTTCCTGAACTCCGTCTGCACTCACATGGCGGACCTGGACTACGGCGAGCTGCGGGTCTACCCGGGCAACTACGACGAGTACATGACGGCGGCCACCCAGGCCCGCGAGCGTCTGATCGCCGACAACGCCAAGAAGAAGGCCCAGATTGCCGACCTGCAATCCTTCGTCTCCCGCTTCAGTGCCAACGCCTCCAAGTCGAGCCAGGCCACCTCCCGCTTGAAGCAGATCGACAAGATCAAGATCGAGGAAGTGAAGGTCTCCAGCCGTCAGAACCCCTTCATCCGCTTCGAGCAGGAGAAGAAGCTGTACCGCAACATCCTGGAGATCGAAGGGCTGTCCAAGGGGTATGGCGAGGCGCCGCTGTTCAAGGGGCTGAGCATGATGCTGGAAGTGGGCGAGAAGGTCGCCATCCTGGGGACCAACGGCATCGGTAAATCTACCCTGATCAAGACCCTGATGGGGGAGCTGGCACCGGACAGCGGCACCATCAAGTGGTCCGAGAACGCCCAGATCGGCTACTACGCCCAGGATCACGCCGAGGATTTCGACACCGATCTCAACGTGTTCGACTGGATGGCCCAGTGGAAACAGGCCAACGAAGACGAGCAGGCGGTGCGCTCCGTGCTGGGTCGTCTGCTCTTCTCCCAGGACGACATCAAGAAGCCGGTCAAGGTGCTCTCCGGTGGCGAGCAGGGTCGCATGCTGTTCGGCAAGCTGATGATGCAGCGCCCCAATATCCTGATCATGGATGAGCCGACCAACCACCTAGACATGGAATCCATCGAATCCTTGAACCTGGCGCTGGAGATGTATCAAGGGACCCTGATCTTCGTCTCTCACGACCGTGAGTTCGTCTCGTCGCTGGCGACCCGCATCATGGAACTGACCGAGAACGGCATCCGCGATTTTGGCGGCACCTACGAGGATTACCTGCGCAGCCAGGGCGTGGTGTAACCCGCTCCCGCTCACTTCGCAGCAACACCGGCGCCCGCAAGGCGCCGGTTTTTATGGTCACCACACCGGATCGCGCCCTCGCGATGTCCCTGCTTCGGTCCCGCTCGCGCTCCCAACCTCTCCTCAACCTGGCTCCCCGCAGATCCGCGCCAGGCTCGATTCGTCCCCCCTTGCCTCCCCGTTCGGGTGCATCCGATCAGATGGTTGTCATATGTAACCGACTCAGCCTCGGCTATACTGGTGGCTCGTCCTCACCCCATGATAATAACCAACAGAAATCACCCCTTTAGAGGGAGCATGCTCGGGACGATGCAGCCAGGGGGGAGAAGGGAGGCCAGGTGCGGACTCAGCCGAGTTGTAATTTTATAACCTGACTAAAATCATTTAGTTATAAAAATATCATTTATATATCAGTTGAAACTAACAGGGTGGGAGGGGAGCCATACCGGCCACCCAAGCTGTAGTAAAATTACATTCGCAATCGGTCAATCTTGATCGGCATCAATTTTGGGGATCAGCCCCTTTGTTATTATTTCCACAGGCAAAATCGCAGGATAATGAGAATTGAAAGCAGAATCCCCCTTTGACTGTCTCAAGCCCGAAACCATAGCCGCACTGGCCGAAGACATCACCTATGCCAAGGCCACCAAGCCCGCATACAAGGTCATCCCGCTGGCCATCACCGCGGGCGCTTTCATCGCCATCGCGTTTGTCTTCTACATCACGGTCACCACGGGCTCGAGCGGCATGGCCTGGGGCATGGCCAAGCTGGTCGGCGGTCTGTGTTTCTCCCTCGGCCTCATCCTGTGCGTGTTGCTCGGTGCCGAGCTGTTCACCTCCACCACCCTCACCCTGGTGGCCAAGGCGGCGAATCGCATCAGCTGGAGCCAGCTGCTCAAGAACTGGGGCCTGGTCTACTTCGGCAACCTCATCGGCGGCCTCATCATAGTCGCGCTCATCATCATGTCGGCCGAGTACACCGCGGCAGATGGTCAGTGGGGGCTGAACGCCATGAAAGTGGCCCAGCACAAGCTGCATCACACCTTCTTCGAGGCCCTGGCGCTCGGCATCCTGTGCAACCTCATGGTGTGTCTCGCCGTCTGGATGGCCTTCGGCGCCCGCAGCGCCACCGACAAGGTGATGGTGATGCTGCTCCCCGTGGCCATGTTCGTGGCATCGGGCTTCGAGCACAGCATCGCAAACATGTTTATGATCCCGGTTGGCATCGCAATCCACAGCGTCGCAAGCCCGGAGTTTTGGCAGGCCATCGGCCAGAGCCCGGCGCAGTTTGCCGACCTGACCGTTTCGAACTTCGTCTTTCACAACCTGATACCCGTGACCATTGGCAACATCATAGGTGGCGGCGTCATGGTTGGTCTGACTTACTGGTTTATCTTCCGTCGCCATCATTAAGGATGATGACGGGGTACTACATCAATACCGTGTGAGGTAATGAAAATGGCAGAACTTAACGAGCAGTTCCAGGCAGCATGGGAAGGCTTCGCAGCCGGTGAGTGGCAGACCTCTGTCAACACCCGCGACTTCATCCAGAAGAACTACACCCCGTATGAAGGTGACGAGTCCTTCCTGGCTGGCGCGACCGATGCGACCACCAAGCTGTGGGACAAGGTCATGGAAGGCATCAAGATCGAGAACCGCACCCATGCGCCGGTCGATTTTGATACCGACCTGCCCTCCACCATTACCGCTCACGATGCCGGTTATATCGACCAGGGCCTGGAGCAGATCGTCGGCCTGCAGACCGACAAGCCGCTCAAGCGCGCCATCATCGCCAACGGCGGTATCAAGATGGTAGAGACCTCTTGCAAGGTGTACGGCCGCGAGCTGGACCCCATGGTCAAGAAGATCTTCACCGAGTACCGCAAGACCCATAACCAGGGCGTGTTCGATGTCTACACCAAGGACATCCTGAACTGCCGCAAATCCGGCGTCATCACGGGTCTGCCCGATGCCTACGGCCGTGGCCGCATCATTGGTGACTACCGCCGCGTGGCCCTGTACGGCATCGACTTCCTGATGGCCGACAAGCTGGCCCAGTTCAAGTCCCTGCAGGCCGATCTCGAAAACGGTGTCAACCTGGAAGCCACCATCCGTCTGCGCGAAGAGATCTCCGATCAATACCGCGCCCTGGATCAGATGAAAGAGATGGCCGCCAAATATGGCTGCGACATCTCGGTTCCGGCCAAGAATGCCAAGGAAGCCGTGCAGTGGACCTACTTCGCCTACCTGGCGGCGGTCAAGTCCCAGAACGGTGCCGCCATGTCCTTCGGTCGTACCTCCAGCTTCCTGGACGTCTATATCGAGCGTGACCTGCAAAAGGGTCTGATCACCGAGCAGGAAGCCCAGGAGCTGATGGACCACATGGTCATGAAGCTGCGCATGGTGCGTTTCCTGCGTACCCCGGAATACGATTCACTGTTCTCAGGCGACCCCATGTGGGCCACCGAGACCCTGGCCGGCATGGGCGTGGATGGCCGTACCCTGGTCACCAAGAACAGCTTCCGTATGCTGAACACCCTGTACACCATGGGCCCCTCCCCCGAGCCGAACCTGACCATCCTCTGGTCCGAGAAGCTGCCGGTGGCGTTCAAGAAGTACTGTGCCAAGGTGTCCATCGAGACCTCTTCCGTCCAGTACGAGAACGACGATCTGATGCGTGCCGACTTCAACAACGATGACTACGCCATCGCTTGCTGTGTCTCCCCGATGATCGTCGGCAAGCAGATGCAGTTCTTCGGTGCCCGTGCCAACCTGGCCAAGACCATGCTGTACGCCATCAACGGCGGCATGGACGAGAAGCTCAAGATCCAGGTCGGTCCCAAGACCGAGATGATCACCAGCGAGTACCTGGACTATGACAACGTCATGGACCGTCTGGACCACTTCATGGACTGGCTGGCCAAGCAGTACGTTGCTGCCCTGAACATCATCCACTACATGCACGACAAGTACAGCTACGAAGCCTCCCTGATGGCGCTGCACGACCGTGACGTCTATCGCACCATGGCCTGCGGCATCGCCGGTCTGTCGGTTGCGGCCGACTCCCTGTCTGCCATCAAGTACGCCAAGGTCAAGCCGGTACGCGACGAAGACGGCGTGGCCATCGATTTTGAAATCGACGGCGAATACCCGCAGTTCGGCAACAACGACGCCCGCGTCGATGACATTGCCTGCGACCTGGTCGAGCGCTTCATGAAGAAAATCCAGAAGCTCAACACCTACCGCGGCGCCGTGGCGACCCAGTCCGTGCTGACCATCACCTCCAACGTGGTGTACGGCAAGAAGACAGGTAACACCCCTGATGGTCGTCGCGCCGGTGCGCCGTTCGGCCCGGGTGCCAACCCGATGCACGGTCGTGATCAGAAGGGTGCGGTTGCCTCACTGACTTCCGTCGCCAAGCTGCCGTTCGCCTACGCCAAAGATGGTATCTCCTATACCTTCTCCATCGTGCCGAACGCCCTGGGCAAAGACATGGAAGCCCAGAAAGCCAACCTGGCCGGTCTGATGGACGGTTACTTCCACCACGAAAGCAACGTAGAGGGTGGTCAGCACCTGAACGTCAACGTGATGAACCGTGAGATGCTGCTGGACGCCATGGAGAACCCGGAGAAATATCCGCAGTTGACCATCCGCGTCTCCGGTTATGCCGTTCGCTTCAACTCGCTGACCAAAGAGCAGCAGCAGGACGTCATCACCCGTACCTTCACCGCCTCTCTGTAAACCAGTCGCAGTGAATCAAAACCGGCGCCATGTGCGCCGGTTTTTTTCTATCCGGCCCCTTGCAGCCTTCGCACCCCCTCTGGTCGTTCAACCGCGCGGCGCCCTCGGCCCGCCCGCCTCAGATCCCACGCCTCAGATCCCCCGATAGACAGCTCGCCCCCTCATCTCCCCCGTTGCACGGCGCCCCCGGGGAAAAGCCGCGAACAGAATGAACACAATGGCCACAACAGCCTAAATAACCATTTCGGTCACAATCTTTTCCGGGTGGCCACCTCGCATTAACCTTCCCGCAACAATCACAAGGAGAGCACCATGTTGCAAGGAACCTTCAAGCGCACCCTGATCGGTAGCCTGCTCGCACTGAGCTTCGGCGCCCACGCCCAGATCGACGACGTTCACTTCCTGATCCCCGGCGGCGCCGGCGGCGGCTGGGATACCACGGCCCGAGGCACAGGTGAAGTGCTGGCCAAGTCCGGTCTGGTCCAGACCGTCTCCTACCAGAACATGTCCGCCGGTGGCGGCGCCAAGGCCATCGCCCACCTCATCGAGACCTCGGCCCAGTCCGACAAGACCCTGATGGTCAACTCCACCCCCATCATCGTCAAATCCCTCTCCAAGGAGCTGCCCCAGTCCTTCCGGGATCTCACCCCGGTCGCCGCCATCATCGCCGATTACCAGGCCCTGGCGGTGAAGGCGGACTCCCCCTATCAGAACTGGGCCCAGCTGCTGGCCGCCTATGAGGAGAACCCCGCCAAGGTGAAGATCGCCGGGGGCTCCGCCCGTGGCAGCCTGGATCACCTGGTCGCCGCCCTGACCTTCAAGAATGCCGGCGCCGACGCCAGCAAGCTGCGCTACGTCGCCTACGATGCCGGTGGCAGCGCCATGGCCGCCGTGCTGGCCGGAGAGACCCAGGCCATCTCCACCGGTTTTGGCGAGGCGATGGAAGCAGTCAAGTCCGGCCAGATGCGGATCCTCGGGGTCACCTCCGACCAGCGGCTGCCGGGGGCGGATCAGGTCCCCACCTTCAGCGAGCAGAACAACCCCACCGTCTTCGCCAACTGGCGCGGTTACTTCGCCTCCCCCACCATCAGCCCGGAGAAATCCGCCGAGTTTGCCGCCCTGCTCAAGCAGATGTACGACAAGCCGGAGTGGGAAGTGGTCCGCAGCCGCAACAGCTGGACCAACCTCTACAAGTCGGGTCCCGAGTTCACCGCCTTCCTCGATGGCCAGGAGCAGCAGATCGGCGGCCTGATGCGCGAGCTCGGCTTCATCAAGTAATCCTGGTTGTCACATCACAGGCGGGCACTGGCCCGCCGTCCATGTTGGAGAGACAGACATGAACATCACCAAGGAGCGACTGGGAGGCCTGCTGTTTTTGCTGCTCTCCCTCGCCTATGGCTACTACGCCACCGAGATCCCGGGCTACCCCGGCGACGAGTACGAACCCTTCACCGCCAGCACCCTGCCCTATGCCCTGGCCGGGCTCGGGGTGCTGCTCTCCCTGCTGCTGGTGATCTTTCCGGGGGGCCAGCCCCTGCGCCGGGAAGAGGGGGACTGGCGCCGGGTCTTCATCCTGCTCGGACTCATGGTGGTCTATGGCCTGGGGCTGACCTGGTTTGGCTTCGTGCTCTCCACCATCGCCTTCCTGACCCTGGGCATACGGGTTCTGGGTGAGCCCAGCCTGCGCTACGGCCTGATGATCAGCGTCCCCTTCTCCCTCGGTTTCTGGGCCCTGCTCACCAAGGGGCTCAACGTCTATCTGGAGCCGGGTCGCCTGTTCACCCTGCTCGGGTTTTAAGGAGTCACCATGTTAGACGGAATCTTGCAAGGACTCGGCACCGCACTGCTGCCGGTCAACCTGATGATGGTGGTGCTGGGCTGCTTCGTCGGCACCTTTATCGGCATGTTGCCGGGCCTGGGGCCCGTCACCGCCATCGCCCTGATGATCCCCATCACCTATGGCCTGGATCCCTCCTCCGGCATCATCCTGATGGCGGGGGTCTATTACGGCGCCATCTTCGGCGGATCCACCTCCTCCATCCTGATCAACGCCCCCGGCTGCTCGGCTACCGTGGTGACCGCCTTCGACGGCTACCCCCTGGCACGCAAGGGTCAGGCGGGCAAGGCGCTGGCCATCGCCGCCTACGCCTCCTTCACCGGCGGCACCCTCTCCGCCATCATGCTGATGGTGGCGGCCCCCCTGCTGGCCAAGGTCTCCCTCTCCTTCCAGTCGGCGGACTACTTCGCCCTCATGGTGCTGGGCCTCTCCGCCGTGGCGGCCTTTGCCGGCAAGGGTCAGGTGCTCAAGGCGCTGATCATGGCGCTGTTTGGCATCATGATCTCCACCATCGGCATCGACCGCAGCGTCGGGGTGGACCGCTTCACCTTCGGCCTGCCGGATCTGCGGGACGGCTTCTCCTTCCTGCTGCTGGCCATGGCCACCTTCGCCCTGGCGGAGATCCTGATGGCGGTGCTGCGCCCGGGCAAGGACAACAGCGAGGAGGAGGCCAAACAGATGCAGCATCTGGGCAGCCTCAAGCTGAGCCGCGAGGAGGTGCGCGAGATAGCGCCCCCCATCGCCCGCTCCTCGGTGCTGGGCTTTCTCATCGGCGTGCTGCCGGGGGCCGGCGCCACCATCGCCGCCTTCATGGCCTATGGCGCCGAGCGCAACATCGCAGGCAAAAAACATCAGGATCAGTTCGGCAAGGGCAGCCTGCGCGGCCTGGCGGCGCCGGAAGCGGCCAACAACGCCGCCTCCACCGGTTCCTTCGTGCCCCTGCTCACCCTGGGGATCCCGGGCTCCGGCACCACGGCCCTGATCCTCGGCGCCCTGGTGGCCTACGGCATCCAGCCGGGCCCGCGCCTGTTCATGGAGCATCCAGATGTGTTCTGGTCGGTGATCATCTCCATGTATCTGGGCAACGTGGTGCTGCTGGTACTCAACCTGCCCCTCATCCCCTACCTGGCCAAGGTGCTGGCGGTGCCGCGCCCCGTGCTCATCCCCATGGTGCTGCTCTTCTCCCTGACCGGGGTCTATCTGGTGTCGTTCAACACCATGGATATCCATGTGATGGTCATCGTTGCGCTGATCGCCATCGGCCTGCGCCTGCTCACCTTCCCCATGGCCCCCATGCTGCTCGGCTTCATCCTGGGGGGCATGCTGGAGGACAACCTGCGCCGCGCCCTGGTGATCAACGACGGCAGCCTGAGCTTCCTGTGGGAGCGCCCCATCACCCTGGCATTCACCCTGATCACCCTGACCATGCTGCTGATCCCGCTCTGGCAGTGGTGGCAGGCTCGCAAGGAGCCCAAGGGCACCCCGGTCACGGATCACTGAATCGATGACACTCTGCCGCCCTGTACCCTACCCATAACGCGCAGAGACCTTGATGAGTGACACAACGTCATGTACGAAAAGAGCGCCGAAAGGCGCTCTTTGTTTGGTTGGCTGACACCGGGTTCAGCGGCGGCGATAGCGCCGCTCCGGCCGCCCGACCGTGCCATATTCGAGCTCGGGGAACGCCAGCTGCTGACCCACCAGAAACTCCAGGTAGCGGCGCGCCGTGGTGCGGCTCACCCCCACCCTGGCGCCGATCTCCTCGGCGCTCGCCCCCTGGCCCGCCAGGGCGCTCAGGACCCGCTCCAGGGTGAGGGCATCGATGCCCTTGGGCAGGGTCAGGGGCTGGCTGCCAGCGGCGCCGGCACCCAACAGGGCGTCCACGTCCTGCTGGCTGATGTCCGCCAGGCTGGCCAGGGCCAGCCGGCTCTGCTGATACTTCTCCAGGGTGCCCTTGAGGCGCTCGAACACCACGGGCTTCAAGATGAAATCCACCACCCCGAGGCGCATCGCCTCCTGCAGGGTGGCGGCTTCCCGCGCCGCCGTGAGCAAGATGACATCCACCTCGGCCCCCTCCTGGCGCAGCTGCTTGAGCAGCCCCAGCCCCTCGCCGTCCGGCAGCCAGACGTCGAGCAGCACCAGATCGGGTCTGAGCACGGCGATCTGCTCGCGGGCATCGCTTAAGGTGAGGGCCAGGCCGCACAGGACGAAGCCCGGCAGCCGCTCGACGAAGCGGCGGTGGATCTCGGCGATGGCCGGATCGTCCTCCACTATCAATACCTTGATCATTCACGCGTCCTTGGGAATGTAACAGACAAAACAGCTGCCCCGCTCGGTGGCCTCGATGTGGATCTGTCCCTTGAGGGCATCCAGGGTCTTGTGCACCAGGGAGAGCCCGATGCCGTGGCCGGGCTCCGCCTTGCAGCTGACCCCGGGCTCGAACAATCGATCCGCCAGCACCGGATCGACGCCGCCGGCGCCATCTTCCACCTCCAGCACCAGATCCTGCCCCAGATCGCTCAGGGAGACCCGGATGGGCTGATAGGGGGCGCCGTGGCGGCGGGTCGCCTCGAAGGCGTTGTCGATGAGGTTGCCAAGCAGGGTCACCAACTGGGATCCCGAGACCCGGGCGGGAATGTCGTGCAGCCGCGAGCCCGGCTCGACCATGAGCTCCAGCCCCAGCTCGTGGGCCCTGTGGTACTTGCCGAGCAGCAGGGCCGCCACCTTGGGCTTGGCGATCGCCTCCATCAGGAAGGCCAGCAGGGTCTGCTCCGTCTCCGCCTCCCGGCCGATGAAGGCGAGAGCCTCCTCATGGGCCCCCAGCTCGATCAGCCCGGCGATGGTGCCGAGCTGGTTGTTGTGTTCATGGGTCTGCACCCGCAGCAGATCGCTGTAGGCCTGCACCTGGCTGAGCTGGGCGGTCAGCTCGGCCAGCTCGTCCTTGCGCCGAAAACTCGACACGGCGCCGATCAGCTCGCCGCCCCGCACCAGGGGCAGGCGGTTGACGATCAACTGCTGGCCGTTGAGCCAGATCTCCTCGTCATATTGCGGGGTGGGATCGTCGATGAGCGAGAGCATCCGGGTCTCGGGCAGCAGCTCGTTGATGGGGCGGCCGATGGCCCGCCTGGCCTGCTCCTCCTCGAGCCGCAGCAACTTGACGCCGTTGGGGTTGAGGGAGGTGAGGCGCCCCTCGCCATCTATGGTGAGGATCCCTTCGCGCACCGTGCGCAGGGTGCAGTCGAGCTCGGCGTAGAGGCGCCCTATCTGCTCGGGTTCGAAGCCGAAAATCGCCTTCTTGTAGCGCCGCGCCAGCCAGCCCGCCGCCAGGCTGTTGAGCAGCACGATGAGCAGGGTGATGAAGAGACCAAAGCGCAGGAAGCCCCGCAAGTCCGCATCTATGTCCCGCACCAGGTAGCCGACCGACACCACGCCGATGATCTGGCCCAGCTCGTCCCGGATCGGGGTCTTGCCGCGCACCGAGACCCCGAGAGAGCCCTGGGCGTGGGAGACATAGGACTCCCCATGGACCAGGACCCGGGTCGGATCGTCCCCCACCATGGGCTGGCCAATGCGATCGGCCCTGGGGTGGACCAGCCGCAGGGCATTGCTGTCGCCGATGACGATGAAGCTGGCCCCCACATCGGCGCGGATCCGCTCCACCAGGGGATTGAGGCGCGCCGTGTCGGCCCGGCGCACCTGGGCCACCACGGCCGGGTCCCGGGCCACCAGCTGGGCCACGTCCAGGGCCTGATCCCCTATCTCCCGGTAGCGCTGCTCCGAGACATAGTAATAGCTGGCGGTGCTGAGCAGGATGAGTTGCAACAGGCTGATAAAACACAAGATGAGAAGGAAGCGTCCCTGCAGTCCCAGTGTCATCGATCCCCTCCCGCCCCTGGCCGCAGGGGATGGTCCCGCCGCCCCTCATGACTCTCCGCTCCCGCCGCGAAGCAGCTCCAGCAGCAGGCTGCCGTCGCGCAGGGCCTTGTGCACCTGCACCGAGGTGGGCTTGGTGGGATCTTCGTAGAAATGGGTGGACTCTATCTGCAGGCGCACCAGGTAATCTGCGGGCAGCTGGCTCGCCAGGGCCTGATGCAACATGGGGAACAGCAGGCGATCGGCCCGGGTGATCTCGCCCCCCAGCAGCAGCTTGCCGGGATTGAGCAGGCAGATGAGGTTGGCCAGCACCCGGGCCAGACGCCCCGCCGCCTGGTGCAAGATGTCCTGGCACAGGTTGTTGCCCGCCAGGGCCAGCTCGCACAGCTCGCGGATGGTGACGCTCTCGGGCAGATCCGATGCGGTGTCCGCCATGCGTTCGCGCAGCTCGCGATACTGGGCCTCCAGCGCCTGATTGGTGACCAGGGTGCAGGCGCAGCCAAAGCCGCCGCAGTAACAGCGCTGGCCATAGGGTTCGAGCTGCAGATGGCTAAGATCCCCGAGCATGGCGGACTCGCTCTCCATGAGCTGGCCGTTGACCACCATGCCCACCCCTATGTCGTTGTGGACGAACACCAGCACCGCATCGGCGCAGTTCCTGGCGGCGCCCCATTCGCGCTCGGCCTGGATCCAGGTGCGCACGTCGCCGCTCACCAGCACGGGCACGGAGAAGGCCTGCTCCAGGGTCGGCCCGAGGGGCCAGTTGCGCAGATCATAGTAGGGGAAGTGGCGCACCATGCCGGAGTGACGCTCCACCTGGCCGGGCAGGCAGAGGGCGATGCAGGCCAGGCGCAGGGCCCGCTTGGGCAAGAAGGCCTCGATGGCCTGGATCAGGCTGGGCAGCAGATCACCGCGCTCCCCGTCGCTGAACTGATGGCGATGGCGGGCCAGGGAGCGCCCCGCCAAGTCGAACAGGGCCATGTCCACATAGCCCCGCCCCAGGCGCATGGACAGAAACTGGAAGCGGCGCTCGTTGATGCGCAGCAGGATCTGGCGCCGACCGCGGCCGACCGAGCTCTCGCCGCAGGGCACCACCAGGCCGCCATCGAGCAGCTCCCGGGTGATCTTGGTGATGCTGGCGGGGGAGAGTCCGGTCAGGCGGGAGAGATCGGTGCGGGACAGCTCCTTGTGCTCCTCCAGGCTGGCGTAGACCAGGCCGTAGTTGAGCTGACGGATCAAATCGATACTGCCTTTGACGATCTCATTCATAGGGTGTGTTAACGAAGCGGGCGAAAGATGGCTAATGTTCCCATATTCTCGGCCAATCCCCAAATCGCGCCACCAAGTTCTAGGCCCCTATCACTTAACCGGCCGCGGCGCTGGTCTGCGGCCCCCCGCTTTGACTACAATTGCGCTCCCATGATCCACAGACGACAGATGCCATGACCCCTTGCCCCTGCACCTCCGCCCTCCCCTATGCCAGCTGCTGCGCCCCCTTCCATCAGGGCAAGGCGGCCCCCAGCGCCCGCCAGCTGATGCGCTCGCGCTACAGCGCCTTCGTGCTGGGACTGGGGGAATACCTGGTGCAGAGCTGGCACCCGGATTATCTCGGCAGTCTCACGGCGGCCGAGCTGGCCGACCAGCAGACCCGCTGGACCGGGCTCGAGATCCTGGCCAGCCAGGGGGGCGAGGCGAGCGATGAGGAGGGCGAGGTGGAGTTCAAGGCCTGGTTTGTCCTGCAGGGGCAGCGCCACTGCCTGCACGAGCGATCCCGCTTCGTGCGCCTGGCGGGGCGCTGGGTCTATACCGACGGGGTGCAGTTTGCGGTCGACCCCCTGCCGCTGCCCGGGCGCAATGATCCCTGCCTGTGCGGCAGTGGCAAGAAGTTCAAGAAATGCTGCGGGTGAGACGCTGACTCGCCAATCATGACAAGGCCGCCCGAGTGAAGTGAACCCCGAAAGTTGGACACCCAACGAGTAGGGGTTCTTCGTTTCTATGGGAAAGCAAAAATACTCGACCGACTTCAAACGTCAGGTCGTTCTTCACTATCTCAACGGTCATGACGGTGCCAAAAAGACGGCCGCCCTGTTTGGGGTCGATCATGGCGCCGTTCGCCGCTGGACTGAGCACTGGAAAGCCAGTGGTGAAGCTGGCTTGACCATCACGACCAAGGCTTACTCTGCTGAGTTCAAAGAGGAGG
>NZ_JBKISU010000010.1:0-133275 GCF_050266975.1 Aeromonas sobria | reverse complement strand
ACCTAAAATGAAAGAAACCAATGCGGTCTTGTTGATGGATAAATTTATCTACTACCTGAAGCAACACCGCTTATATACCCGCACACTTGGAATTATTTGAGTCTCTAAAAATGAGGGGATCTCTGAGGGTTCAACCAGTTAGTGATCACTCGCTGTTTTAAGTCGCCCTTGGTTCAGTAGAGAAGGTAGATATTCCTCTCACCCCAACCCTTTCCCAAGGGGATAGAGGGAAAAGACACAGGGAGCTGCAAGCGGCAACAAGCAGGAAATAGAAAAGGGAGCCGGTCAGGCTCCCTTTGATGCAGTGATGCCGCTATGCGTAAGGCGGATACGCAGGCTGCCCACTCACGGCCAAGGGCCTGTCATGCCAGCCCCTTATCGGTTGGTCGCCGCCTTCATCCCTTGCACAAACTCCTTCAGGCGAATAAGCATGCGGTCGGGATCCTGCTGGTGGGTCTCGATGATCTTGACCACGGCGGAGCCGGAGATGGCGCCGGCGGCGCCCGCCTTGATGGCCTCCTTCACCTGCTGGGGATCGCTGATGCCAAAGCCGAGCAGGGCGGGGGGGGCCTTGAACTCGTTGAGGGTATTGATCAATCCCTCCACCGGCATGCCGGCCTTGGTTTCGGCGCCGGTGACGCCGGCGCGGCTCACCAGATAGGTGTAACCAGAGCCAAGCTCGGCCACGGCTTTCAGGGTCTCGCTATCGCCGTTCGGGGGGGCGATGAAGATGCTGTCGATGCCGAACTTGTCGGCGGCCGCCTTGTAGGGGGCGCACATCTGCACCGGCACGTCAGCCACCAGCACCGAGTCCACCCCGGCCTGCTGGCATTTTTCATAAAAGCCATCGATGTGGCGTACATAGACCAGGTTGGCGTAGACCAGCAGGCCAATGGGCATCTGGGGGTACTTGGCCCGAATGCGGGTCAGCAGCTGGAAACAGCCATCCGGGGTGGTGCCGCTGGCGAAAGCCCGCAGCGCCGCCCCCTGGATGGTGGGGCCGTCCGCCACCGGATCGGAGAAGGGAATGCCGAGTTCGAGGGCGTCGGCGCCTCCCTCGACCAGGGCATCGACGATGGCGAGCGACAACTCGGGAGTGGGGTCACCCAGCATGACGAAGGGGACGAAGGCGCCCTGCTTGGCGTGTTCCAGACGGGAAAACAGTTGTGCGTAGCGATTCATGACAAGGTTCCTTCTTTCTCAAATATGTCGGCAACGGTGAAGATGTCCTTGTCGCCACGGCCGGAGAGGTTGACGATCAGCACCTGCTCTTTTTCCGGCTCGCTGCGGGCCATCTTGAGGGCGTGGGCCAGGGCGTGGGAGGATTCCAGCGCCGGAATGATGCCCTCGCTTCTGGCCAGCTCCTGGAACGCGTCCAGGGCCTCCTTGTCGGTGATGGAGACATACTCGGCGCGGCCGGTGGCGGCCAGATGGGCGTGCTGGGGGCCGACGGAGGGGAAGTCCAGCCCCGCGGAGACGGAGTAGGACTCCTGAATTTGTCCCTGCTTGTCCTGCATCAGGAAGGAGTGCATGCCAAAGAAGACCCCCTTGCTGCCGTGACCCAGCGGCGCACCGTGCTCACCGGACTCGATGCCGTGGCCACCGGGCTCGACGCCGATAAGGCGCACCCCTTCATCCGGGATGAAGTCGGCAAACATGCCGATGGCGTTCGAGCCGCCGCCGACGCAGGCGATCACCGCATCGGGTAGGCGCTCTTCCTTCTCGAAGCACTGCACCTTGGCCTCTTCCCCGATCATCTTCTGGAACTCCCGCACTATGGTGGGGAAGGGGTGGGGGCCGGCGGCGGTGCCGAGCAGGTAGTGGGCGCTCTCATAGTTGGCGGCCCAGTCGCGCATCGCCTCGTTGCAGGCATCTTTCAGGGTGCTGGAGCCGGAATGCACCGGTATCACCTCGGCGCCCATCAGCTTCATGCGAAACACGTTGGGCTTCTGGCGATCGCAATCCTTGGCCCCCATGTAGACCCGGCACTTGAGGCCGAGCAGGGCGCAGGCCAGCGCCGTGGCCACACCATGCTGACCGGCGCCGGTCTCGGCGATGATCTCGTGCTTGCCCATGCGCTTGGCGAGCAGGGCCTGGCCCAGCACCTGGTTGGTCTTGTGGGCGCCGCCGTGCAGCAGATCTTCGCGCTTGAGGTAGAGGCGGGTCTTGGTGCCCCTGGTCAGATTGCGGGTCAGGGTGAGGGGGGTGGGTCGGCCCGCATACTCGGTCAGCAGGGTCTGGAACTCCTCGATGAAGGCGGCATCCTCCCTGGCATCGACGAAGGCTTTCTCCAGCTGGAGCAGGGCGGGCATCAGGATCTGGGGCACATACATGCCGCCAAATTCACCAAAAAACGGATTGAGCAGAGTCATGGTCTATTCCTTGTCCTATTCATAAAATGCGAATCGATAGCGGTGAGAGCTCAGAGCTGCCTGAGGGCGGCAAAGGCGGCCTCAAGTTTGCTGGCATCTTTCCGGCCGGGGGCGCTTTCGACCCCGGAATTGAAATCAAGGCCGAGGCAACCCACCTGGGCGGCCTGCAGGGCGTTGTCGGGGTTGAGACCCCCCGCCAGCATCAGGCGGGACTTGTCGAGCCCGGCCAGCAGGGCCCAGTCGAACGCCTCGCCGGTGCCGCCGCTCTGGCTGCCCACTTTCGTATCCAGCAGCAGGCGATCCGCCGGGTAATCCAGGCTGGGCAGGGGCTCGCCGCTTTCCTTGCCAAGAGAGACGCCAATGGCTTTCCAGATCTGGCAGCCCGCCGGCAGCAGGGGGCGCAGGCTTTCGATATAGGCGGCGTCCTCCTCCCCGTGCAGCTGCACCGCAGCGAGTCTCAAGGCTTCCACCGTCTTGGCGATGGTGGCGGGCTGGGCGTTGCGAAACACCCCCACATAGTTGAGTGGCGCCCCGGCCATCAGGGCGAGGGCGGCGGGAATGTCCACGTAGCGCGGGCTCTTGGCCACAAAAATAAGGCCACCGTACACGGCGCCCGCCTGATGGGCGGCGGCGGCATCCTCGGCCCGGGTGAGGCCGCACACCTTGTTCTGGCCCAGGACCAGCTTGCGCACCGCCGCCTCCAGATCCGGCTCGCCCATGAGTGACGAGCCCACCAGAAAGCCCTTGGCATGGGCACGCAGTTCGGCCACCTGAGCGCGGTGCTTGATGCCGGACTCGCTGATCACCACCCGATCGCTCGGAATGTCGGCCGCCAGCTGCTGGGTGCGGGCGAGATCCACGCTCAAATCCCGCAGATCCCGGTTGTTGATGCCAATCACCGGGGCGCCGAGCGCAATGGCGCGATCCCGCTCCTCTTCGTTGCTCACCTCGGTCAGCACCCCGAGGCCCAGCTCCCTGGCGACCGCAAACAGGGCGCGATAGCCCTCGTCGGTGAGCACGGAGAGCATCAGCAAGATGGCGTCCGCCTGATAGTGGCGGGCCAGATAGACCTGATAGGGGTCAATCATGAAGTCCTTGCACAGCACAGGCTGCCGGACGCGGCCGCGTACCCGGTTTAGATAAGCGAAATCCCCCTGGAAGAACTTCTCGTCCGTCAGCACAGAGATGGCGGTGGCGTATTTGCCATAGATGTCGGCGATGGCCTCAGGGCTGAAGTCGTCGCGGATCAAGCCCTTGGAGGGGGAGGCCTTCTTGCATTCGAGAATGAAGCGGGTAGAGCCTGCCCGCAGCTCGCCCTCGAAGTCCCGATCGCTTGGGGTGAGCGCGCCCTGGAAGCTCGCCAGGGGCTGGGCCTGCTTGCGGGCCGCCACCCATGCCTGCTTGGCGGCCACGATCTTGCCGAGAATGGTCTGGCTGATGGAGGCCATGTTCAGAAAGGGGTGAGGGGCAATGAGCTCTGACATCTCGTTATCCTTGCGAAGCTGGGTACTGTCTTGTGTGGTGGTGGACATCATGCCTCCTGATGGCTCAGGGTGGCGAGATCCCGGGCGAGGCGGGCCGTCTCGCCGCTGGCCAGCACCGCCAGCACCTGGGCGGCCGCCTGCTTGAAGTCCGGGGCCTTGCCCGCCATGACCAGCAGCGGCGCCACGTTGGCGGCGATGGCGGCGTTGTGGGCCGGGGTGCCACGTCCCTCCAGGATGGCGGCGGTGATGGCGCAATTCTCTTCCGGCTCACCGCCCTGGATGGCGCTGACCGGGTAGGTCTCCAGACCAAAGTCCGCCGGGGTGAGCAGGTACTCGCGAATTTCGCCGTCGCGGATCTCGGCCACCTGGGTCGGGCCGTGGATGGCTATCTCGTCCAGCCCTGCGCCGTGTACCACCATACCGGTTTTCAGACCCAGCGCCAGCAGGGTTTCGGCGATGGGGCGCACCAGCTCGGGGGCATAGACCCCCATCAGCTGATAACTGGGACGGGCGGGGTTGATAAGCGGCCCCAGCACGTTGAACAGGGTGCGGGTCTTGAGGGCCTGGCGCACCGGCATGGCGTGGCGCACCCCGGCGTGATACTGGGGGGCGAACAGGAAGCAGATGCCGAGCTGGTCCAGACAGCGGCGGGCCTGGGCCGGGCTCATGTCGAGCTTGATGCCCATCTTGTCCAGCAGATCGCTCGATCCCGACTTGCTGGAGACGGAGCGGTTGCCGTGCTTGGCCACTTTCAGGCCGCAGGCGGCGGCGGCCAGGGCCGAGGTGGTGGAGACATTGATGGTGTTGAGGCCATCGCCACCGGTGCCGACGATGTCGCAGAAGGCATAGTCCGGGCGCGGGAAGGGGCGAGCCTGGGCCAGCAGCGCCTCGGCGGCGCCGGCTATCTCCTCCGGGGTCTCCCCCTTGAGCTTGAGGGCGGTGAGCAGGCTGGATAGCACTATGGGATCCACTTCGCCGCGCACCACCTGGCCGAAGGCGTCGCGGGCGGCGTCGCGGGTGAGAGATTGCCCCTGATAGAGGGTGTTGAGATGATGATGCATGAGGTCTCCTTACCTTAACGCACGCTGCTTTCGGGACGGGTGATATGGGCGAGGGCCTGGGTCAGCAGGCGGGCCCCTTCGCTGGTCATGATGGATTCCGGGTGGAACTGGAAGCCCAGCACCCTATCGTCCCCTTGCTCGATGGCCATGGGCATGCCCTGATAGTGGGCAATCACCGTCAGTTCCTGTGGCACATAGGTGGCCACCAGGGAGTGGTAGCGGGCCACCGGCAGCGGGCTTGGCAGCCCCGCGAAGGCGCCGTGGCCGTTGTGCTCGATGAGGGAGCGTTTGCCGTGGACTATCTCACCCGCCGCGCCGACGGTGCCGCCGTAGGCTTCGCACAGGGCCTGATGACCGAGGCAGATGCCGAGGATGGGCACCCGACCCCGGGCCAGCTTGATGAGCTCAATCAGGCAACCGGCCTCGTGCGGGGCGCCGGGCCCGGGGGAGAGCACCAGCACGGCATCGCCGCCGCAGGACTCGATTTGCGCCATGATGCGGCTCGCCGGCAGGCTGTTGCGATAGATGCGCACCGGGTAGCCGAGGGAGCGGAACTGATCCACCAGGTTGTAAGTGAAAGAGTCGAAGTTATCGAGCAGGAAAATATTAGTCATGGCTCACGTCCTTATGTTGCTCCTGCTGGGCGCTGAGGGCTTGCAGGGAGGTGCCATGGCTGGCGGCGATGGCGGCCAGCACGGCCGCCGCCTTGGCCCGGGTCTCGTCCGCCTCGGCCTGGGGTTTGGAGTCATAGACCACGCCGGCGCCGGCCTGAACATGGGCGATGCCGTTTTTCACGAAGGCCGAGCGGATGACGATGCAGGTGTCCATCTCGCCGGCGCCGTTGAGATAGCCCACGGCGCCGCCGTAGCTGCCTCGTCTGCGCCCTTCCACCTCGCGAATGAGCTCGCTGGCCCGCAGCTTGGGGGCGCCGGTCAGGGTGCCCATGTTCATGCAGGCCTGATAGGCGTGCAGGGCGTCAAGGTCGGCGCGCAGGCGGCCCACCACCCGGGAGACCAGGTGCATCACGTGGCTGTAGCGATCCACCTTCAGCAAGTCTTTGACATAGCGGGTGCCAGGCTCGGAGATGCGGGCGATGTCGTTGCGACCCAGATCCACCAGCATCAGGTGTTCGGCCACCTCCTTCTCGTCCTGGCGCAGTTCCAGCTCGATGCGACCGTCCAGATCCAGGTTGATGCTGCCATCGGGGTTGAGGCCACGGCGGCGGGTGCCGGCGATGGGGTACATCTCCACCTCCCGGCTGCGGGCGCAGAACTTGACCGCGCTCTCGGGGGAGGCGCCAAACAGGGTGAAACCCTCATCCTGCACATAGAACATGTAGGGGCTGGGGTTGGTCTGCTTGAGGCGGCGATAGGCGGCGAGCGGGCTCGGGCAAGGCAGGGAGAAGCTGCGGGACGGCACCACCTGGAAGATGTCGCCTCGGCGGATGAAGCCCTTGAGTTTTTCGACCTCGGCGCAGAACTGCTTGTCGCCCTTGTCCACGCTCATGCCGGCATCGAGGACGGGGGCGGCCTGAGTCGGGGCGGGCGCCTGTTGGCAGGCCTGCTTGAGGGCTGCCAGCCGGTGGGTCAGCTTGGCGTAGTGATCGTCGGTGTCGGCGAGGCCCCCGAACAGGCTGGCGCACAGCCGGGTGCTCTGGTGGATGTGATCTATGGTGATCAGGGTCTCGGCCACGTAGAAGCAGTAGTCGGGGCAGTCGTTGCTCCCTTCCGGCACCTCGGGCAGGTCTTCAAAGGAGGCGATGAGGTCATAGGCGAAGGTGCCGGCCATGAACAGGGCCTGCTTGCCCTGCTGGCATTGCAGATCCCGCTGCAGGGTGCGCAGCACGTCCAGCACGCCGCAACCCTTGAGGCGACTGTCTTCATCAAGATCCCGATCGGATGGCGGGAAGTCGAGCTGCAACTCGCCCGCCACCCGGGTCTGGGTGATGACGGCGTTCAGACGCTGCTCGAGCAGGCGCAGCAAGGGCACGCCATTGTCGGTGAGGGGACGCACCCGCACGGTGCGACCGCGGCACTCGATGCGCAGGCAGGCATCCACCAGCAGCAGGCTCTGGGTGCCCGCCTTGGAGTCGATCTCCACGGATTCGAGCAACAGGGTGTTGGCCCTGTCCTGGCAGAGCCGGGTGAACAGGGCCAGGGGATCGGCCACATAGGGGGCGTTGAGCGTGATCGCATCAAATTCGCCAAGGGATAAGGGGGTGGTGCTGCCTGTCATGATGCTGTCCCTTGCATGTGATGGAAATTACCGATGTTCATGATGTTGGATCTCTTGAATATGAATGGGTGTTGGCCGGGTCGATGGGGTTGCCATCGCCATGTCTGCGCCCTTATCTGAATTCTCGGTTTCATCACGGGTCCATTTGCCGGATAATAAAAAAGCCCGCTGGGGTCAGCGGGCTTTTTCTTTGGGTTCTTAATTTGCTGTCAGATTACAGGTACAGCAACGACCACACGCCCGCATGTCAGGGAGTGTGCCACCACCAGATGGTCAGGATGGAAGTCGTTTGCATGATTGAGTCCTGTAAAAAGCTGTTTGCAATGAAGTGCCTACAGAAAACGATAAAGCGGCTGCCAAGTCAAGTCGCTTTTTGCCAATTCGCCCTGAACCATGCGAGCGAGATACCGATGCGATTCGATCTGCACTGCCATACCACCGCCTCGGACGGTGTGCTGACACCCGGGGAGCTGGTGCGCCGCGCCGCCGAGAAAGGGGTGGAGGTGTTGGCGGTCACTGACCACGACACCCTGGACGGGCTTGATGAGGTGCGTGCCACCATCCACGCCGAGCAGTTGCCGCTGCGCCTGGTGAGCGGGGTCGAGATCTCCACCGGCTGGGAGCACCACGAGATCCACATAGTGGCCCTGGGGGTGGATGAAAAAAATCCGCAGCTGGTGGCTTTTTTGGCCGGTCAGCGGGCCCGCCGCGAGGCCCGCGCCCTGGAAATAGGGCGTCGTCTGGAGAAGTGCCAGATCCCGGGCACCTATGAAGAGGCCAAGGCCCTGGCCGGCGATGCCGCCGTGACCCGGGCCCATTTCGCCCGGGTGCTGGTGGCCCGCGGGGTGGCCGACACCATGCAGAAGGTGTTCAAGAAGTACCTGAGCCGTGGCAACAAGGGGTATGCTCCGGCCGAGTGGCCCGAGATGGGGGAGGCCATCACCGCCATTCACGCCGCCGGCGGGCTGGCGGTGCTGGCCCACCCCAGCCGTTATGACCTCACCGCCAAGTGGATCAAGCGGCTGCTGGTGGCCTTCAAGGCCGCCGGTGGCGACGCCATGGAGGTCTCGCTGCCCCAGCAGAGCCCTCAGGAGCGGGCCAACCTGGGTCAGTGGGCCAGGGAGCATGATCTCTATATTTCGGTGGGATCGGATTTTCACTTCCCGTCCAGCTGGACCGAGCTGGGCCGCCACCTCTGGCTGCCCAAGGAGGGGATGCCGCTCTGGCTGGCCCATCCCGCCCATTTTGGTCTGAGCGGCGAGGAGCATCAGGCCCTGCTTGCCAGCCGTGCAGGCTGATGCGGCGTCCACACAGGTCCCCATGCCTGTAGTAAAGTGGCTATTGTTTTGATGGCAGGATGAGCCTGCCCTATTCCGGGAGGAATATATGAGTCAGCATTTCTACGTACACCCAGACAATCCCCAGGCCCGTCTCATCACGCAGGCGGTGCAGATCATTCAAAACGGTGGCGTCATCGTCTATCCCACCGACTCCGGCTATGCCCTGGGTTGCCAGATGGGCGACAAGGGCGCCCTGGAGCGCATCTGCCGCATCCGTCGCATCGATCCGAACCATGACTTCACCCTGGTGTGCCGGGATCTCTCCGAGATCTCCACCTATGCCAAGGTCGACAACACGGCATTTCGCCTGCTCAAGAGCAATACCCCCGGGGCCTACACCTTCATCTTCAAGGCGACCAAGGAGGTGCCCCGTCGCCTGATGAACGAGAAAAAGAAGACCATCGGCATCCGGGTGCCGGACAACAAGATTGCCCTGGCCCTGCTCGAAGCCCTGGGGGAGCCGCTGCTCTCCACCACCCTGATCCTGCCGGGCTCAGAGATGGCGGAATTCGACCCCGAGGAGATCGCCGACAAGCTGGGCAAGCAGCTGGATCTGGTGCTCAACGGCGGTTATCTCGGCGAGCAGCCGACCACTGTGGTGGATTTCTCCGATGACGAGCCCGTGGTGCGTCGCCGCGGGGCCGGGGATCCGACGCCGTTTGAGTGAGGTCGGTACGCCATCCCACGAGAGGGAAACGATGACGGTGATGGCCGCGCCCATCGCCACCGTCCTGGGGCAGCCCTATCATGAGCTGCCCCAGGATCTCTTCATCCCGCCCGATGCGCTGGAGGTGTTCCTCGAGACCTTCGAGGGGCCGCTGGATCTGCTGCTCTATCTCATCCGGCGTCAGCAGCTCGACATCCTCAACCTGCCTATCTTGCAGATCACCACCCAGTACATGGGTTATGTGGAGCTGATGCAGGAGCTCAACCTGGAGCTGGCGGCCGAGTACCTGCTGATGGCGGCCTGGCTCGCCGAGATAAAATCCCGCATGCTGCTGCCCAAGTCCCCCGAGCTGGCGGAGGAAGAGGAGGGGGAAGACCCCCGCGTCACCCTCATTCGCCGCCTGCAGGAGTACGAGCGTTTCAAGCATGGCGCCCTGCGCCTCGATGGCCTGCCCAGGGTGGAGCGGGAGATCTTCATCGCCAGCGCCTTGCCGCCGGATTTCGGCACCCTCAAGCCGCTCTCCCCCGATGTTTCCCTGGTGGAGCTCGCCCTCTATATGCAAAGTGTGGTAAAACGCGCGACGCATTTTGAACATCACCAGATCCGCCGCGAGCAGATCCCGACCCGGGTGCGGATGGCGGAGATCCTCGCCCTGCTCTCCCTGGGGCAGACCCTGCGCCTGGAGCAGGTGCTGCGGGCCGAGGAGGGGCGCATGGGGGTGCTGGTCACCTTCCTGGCCCTGCTCGAGCTGTGCAAGGAGCAGCTGATCTGGATCCTGCAGGCCGAGCCCCTGGGACCCATCCACTTCGCCCTGGCCAGCCAGACAGAGGAGACGCCCCCCCATGTCCAGTGACACCAATGCCCCTTGGCCCGGCAAAGGGCGCGAGTTCATTAATTCGCCAGCGAACTTGTGGTATGCTGCGCCCCGCGATTTCGACCCGGGGCCCGGGCCCGGTCAGGCGCTGGCTGCAGGCGCGCAGGAGGTGAACCATGGCCCTGCCTGCTGAGCGGCTCAAGACCCTGCTCGAGGCGGCGCTGTTTGTTGCCGGGCGCCCGCTGACGGTGAGCGAGCTCAAGGGGAGCGTGCTGGCGGATTACCCCGTCACCAGCCGCTATGTCCAGCTGCTGCTGGCGGAGCTCCGGCAGGATTACAGCGCGCGGGGGGTGGAGCTCAAGGAGGTCGCCTCCGGCTGGCGCTTCCAGGCCCGCCAGGAGTACGCCGAGGAGCTCTCTCGCCTGTGGAGCGAGCGGGCGCCCCGCTATTCGCGGGCCGTGCTGGAGACCCTGACGCTGATCGCCTACCGTCAGCCCATCACCCGGGCCGAGATCGAAGCGATCCGCGGGGTGGCGGTTTCGAGCCAGATAGTGAATACCCTGAAAGAGCGCGGCTGGGTGCGCAGCATAGGCCACAAGGAGGTGGTGGGTCGCCCCGAGCTGCTCGCCACCACCCGGGAATTTCTCGATTACTTTAACCTGCAGAGCCTGGAGCAGCTCCCCGAGCTGGACACCTCGCTGCAATCCCCCTTGTCGGCCATGGCGGGCGAGGGTCAGGACAATCCATGAGTGCCCCCGTCACGGGATGGCACCACAATCATGATGGCGGGGCCCGAGCCGGGATCCCGCCGTCGTTACCCTTGCCCGGGGTGCCGGGCGGGGATCAACAATCAGGTAACCCCGATGAGTGAAAAACTGCAAAAAGTGTTGGCCCGCGCGGGTCACGGCTCCCGTCGTGAGATGGAGGCCCTGATCACCGCAGGTCGGGTCAGTGTGGATGGCAAGGTCGCCACACTGGGGGATCGCGTCGAAGTGAACGCCGTGATCCGGGTGGATGGCCACCAGGTCAAGACCCGTGCCGCAGAAGAGCAGATCTGCCGCGTACTGGCCTATCACAAGCCGGAAGGGGAGATGTGTACCCGTCATGATCCCGAAGGCCGTCCCACCGTGTTTGATCGCCTGCCCAAGATGGAAGGCGCCCGCTGGATAGCGGTGGGGCGTCTGGACGTCAACACCTCGGGTCTGCTGCTGTTCACCACCGACGGCGAGCTGGCCAACCGCCTGATGCACCCGAGCCATCAGGTGGAGCGGGAATACGCGGTGCGGGTCTTTGGCGAGATCACCGAAGCCATGCTGCAGCGCCTGCGCAAAGGGGTGCAGCTGGAAGATGGCATGGCCAAGTTCAACAAGATCAAGCCCGCCGGCGGCGAGGGGCTGAACCAGTGGTTCAACGTCACCCTGACCGAGGGACGCAACCGGGAAGTGCGCCGCCTGTGGGAATCCCAGGAAGTGCAGGTGAGCCGGCTGATGCGCATCCGCTACGGCGACGTCAAGCTGGACCGCACCATTCCCCGCGGTGGCTGGATGGAGCTGAAACTGCCCGAGGTGAACTACCTGCGCGGCCTGGTCAACCTGAACAACGAGACCGAATCCAAGGTGGATCTGCAGCAAGATGGCAAGAGCACCCGCCACAAGCAGGCCGCCCAGATCCGTCGCGCCGTCAAGCGCCACAAGGAGATGCAAGGCAAGGAGCCCCGTGCCCGCAGCGCGAGCGCCCGTCGCAAGCCGACCTCCTCGACTCGCAACTCGGGTACCGGCAGCAAGTAAGCGCCCGCCATGGCGCCGGTGGCCCGCCAGCTACCTTTGCCACCAGCCGTCATCAAGGCCCGCACTCTCTGGTGCGGGCTTTTCGTTTCCGGCTCCCGCCGCTATTGCCCGCGCTTGAACCCCACAGGCAGAGGTCTCCTCCCCTTGTGCGAGGACGGTTGGGAGGGGGGCTGCGGGAGAATGAGCGTCAGCAAGGTTGCCCTGCCGGGGTTGGCTTGTTAGCCTCTGCGGCATTGATACAGGAGAAACCAATGAGCAAGGTACTGGATGAGCTGCTGGCACTGCTGGCGCTCGAGAAAATCGAGGAGGGCCTGTTTCGGGGCCAGAGCCAGGATCTCGGCCTGCGGGCCGTGTTTGGCGGGCAGGTGATGGGGCAGGCCCTGTCGGCCGCCAAGCAGACGGTGGCCAGCGATCGCCAGGTACACAGTTTCCACTCCTACTTCCTGCGTCCGGGCGATGCCAATCGCCCCATCATCTATGACGTGGAAAACATCCGCGACGGTCAGACCATCTCCACCCGCCGGGTCAAGGCCATCCAGGGCGGCAAGCCCATCTTCTATCTCAATGCCTCCTTCCAGGTGGAGGCCGAGGGTTTTGAGCACCAGATTGCCATGCCGGCGGGGATCCTGCCCCCCGAGCAGCTCAAGAGCGAGCTGGAGCTGGTGCGCCCCTACGAGCAGCAGATCCCGCCGGCCCTGCGCGACAAGATCCTGTGCGAGAAGCCCATCGAAATTCGCCCGGTGACCCTGGTCGACCCCATCCGTCCCGATGTGCACGAGCCCCTGCGCCACGTCTGGTTCAAGGCCAACGGCCAGATGCCCGACGATCAGCGGGTCCACAAGTATCTGCTGGCCTACGCCTCGGATTTCCACTTCCTGATCACCGCCCTGCAGCCCCACGGCGTCTCCTACTGGGAGCCGGACATGCAGGTGGCCACCATAGACCACTCCATGTGGTTCCACCGGGACTTCAGGCTCGATGACTGGCTGCTCTACGTGGTGGACAGCCCGAGTGCCAGTGCCGGGCGCGGTCTGGTGCGTGGCCAGTTCTTCACCCGCGACGGCGTGTTGGTGGCGAGCACGGCTCAGGAGGGAGTGATCCGCCGCCGCGCTGCGGATGCGTAAACGCCTCTTCACCCGCGACGGCGTGCTGGTGGCGAGCACGGTCCAGGAAGGGGTGATCCGCCGCCGGGGTTGAGACGTCGCATTCAGCCAACAAAAACGGGAGCCATTGGCTCCCGTTTTGCTGTTAGAGGTCGGCGTTCAGGCCGTGTCTCGTTCGGAGATGAGCTGGGTTTGCTCCCCCTGGGCGAAGCGATCGGCCCAGAGGGCGATGACGCCGTCCCCGGTGACGTTGCAGGCGGTGCCGAAGCTGTCCTGGGCCAGGTAGAGGGCGATCATCAGGGCGATGGAGGCCTCGCCGAACCCCAGCATGGAGGTGAGCAGGCCGAGCGCCGACATGACGCCGCCGCCCGGGGCGCCGGGCGCCGCTATCATGATGACGCCGAGCATCATGATGAAGGGCAGCATGGTGCCGTAGCCCGGGATGGCCAGGTGCTCGGAGAGATACATGACGGCGGTGGCGCAGGTCACCAGGGTGATGGTGGAGCCGCACAGGTGGATGGTGGCGCACAGGGGCACGGTGAAGTTGGCAATCCCCTCGCTCACCCCGTTCTGGCGGCTGGCGCGCAGGGCCACGGGGATGGTGGCGGCGCTGGACATGGTGCCCAGGGCGGTGAAATAGGCGGGCAGCATGTTTTTCAGCAGCAGGAGCGGCGAGCGGCCAAGCGCCAGCCCGGTGCCGAGGAAGAGCAGGCACAGCCAGATCCAGTGCATGACGATGGCCATCACCAGCACCACCCCGAAGGTCTTGAGGGTGGCGAACACTGTGCCCTCCACCGTCATCTCGATGAAGACACCGGCGATGTAGATGGGCAGCAGGGGGATGATCACCCGGGCCAGCAGGCGGTCGATGATGTCGCGGCCCTGATCGGCGATGCGGCGCAGGTCAGTGGCCTCGTTGGCGCTGATGCCGATGCCGAAGATGAAGGCGGCGGCCAGGGCCGACATCACCCCGAACAGCGGCGGTATCTCCATGCCGATGTAGGAGACCAGCTTGCTGGCGGGATCCGCGCTGGCGGTGGCGGCCTCGGTCAGGGTCGGGATCAGCTGGCGGGCCAGGGTGAAGGCGAAGGTGCCCGCCAAAATGGTGGAGCCATAGGCCAGGGCCACCGTCTTGCCGAGCAGCCTGCCGGAGTTCTTCGGCAGGCTGGCGATGCCGCTGGTGATGAAGAACAGGATGATGAGGGGGATGGTGAAGCCAATCAGCTGACCGATCACCGTCTTGGCGGTGAACAGCAGGCGGGCGACCCATTCCGGGGCGTAGAGGCCGAGCAGCAGGCCGGTGAGGATGCCGGCGAGGAGTTTGAGCACGAGTTTCATGGGACAGATCCGGTGTGAGTGTCTGATTTGTTATCTTATTCTGAATTTAGTGCGGCTTTTTAACACATATTCAGCCTTATGTCTGTCTACGCCTTGTTATGTCAGTGTTAAATGTTGTGTGGCGCCGCCCACCCTCCGGCGGGGCAGGCCCCGACGCATCGCCACCAGGGGGCAAGGAGGATGCGTGCCGAGCACAGCGGTCAGGGGGCGGTTTTTCGCAGCAGCAGGTGCAGCCAGGGGGCATCCGGCGAAGGGCGCTCCCCGCCGAGTGTGGGGGAAGCCAGACGGGGCAGGGGCGCCAGCCAGCGGCGCGTCTCGCAAAGGCCGTGGGCGGCAAACGGGGGGGGGCCCTCATCCAGGCCGAGGGAGGCAGGGAGGTTGCAGTAGAGCAGGCCGCCCACCTTGAGCAGGGCGCCAAGTCGCGCCAGCATTGCCGCCAGCCGCGCCGGCTCGCGCCCCGGATCAGGCAGCAGGTCGCAGGCCCAGATGCCGTCGAAGGGCACCACTGTGGTCAGGGTCAGGATGTCGCCGACCCGCACCGGCAGAGCGCCATGGCGGGAGGCGCGCCGGGCAGCGGCCAGATCCCGCTCGATGGCGCTGACCACATGATCCTCTAGCTGAAAATGGCGGGCATCCTGCCCCTCGCCGCAGCCCGCATCCAGCAGATGGGCCCCGGGCGGGAGCTCGGCCAGGAAGGCGCGATAGAGGGGCGCGCGCGCGATGCAGAGGGCATGGAGGTCGGCGGTGGTGGCGTCTGGCAGAGGCATCTGTGAGATCCTGGGCTGGAGGCGGGGGGGGCATGTTAACAAGGCCGGGGGCGGCCATGCCAGGGGTTGTTCACCCTGGGCGCCCCCGGCGCCGTCACGGACGGGTGGGGGGCATGTGACGCAACTGGTTGAACAGGCAGTCGAGCAGATAATCGGCCTCGGCGGCCAGGTCGATGTGTTCGGGAAAATGCAGCCAGTTGAGGATGTAGCCATCCAGGGTGCAGTGGAGCAGGGTGGCGGCGCGTCCCAGATCCAGACTGGCGGGGAGCTGGCCGCGGCGTACGCCATTGGCGAGGGATCGCTCCAGATCCTGGGTGAAGCGCCGGGACTGCTGGCGGATGTGCTCGCGCAGGAAGAGGGCCTCCCCCTCTATGGTCTCCAGGCTGAACATGATGGCGAACATCTGGCGATGACCGGGATCCCGGGAGATCTTGATGAGGGCACTGTGCAGAAAGGTGCGCAGGCGCCCCAGGGGATCCGGTTCCTGGGGATCCAGGCTGGCATCAAGCTGGTGGGAGAGGGGGGCGCACAGCTCTTCCCACAGGGCGATGAACAGCTCCTCCTTGTTCTTGAAATGCCAATAGATGGCGCCCCGGGTCAAGTCCGCCACCCGGGCGATGTCGGTGAGGCTGGTCTTGGCCAGGCCCTGGCGGCAGAACAGATCCAGTGCCGTGTTCATGATATGGCAGCGGGTCTGCTGGGCTTCTTCTTTGGTGCGTCTGGCCATCTCGTTTCGCTTAGTCCCAAAAGGACGATTTTAATAACAAAAACCAATATACATACATTCGTGAATGTATGTATATTGCCTCATCTTAGCCCATTTACCAAGGGGGCCCCGTGTTTCCCCCCATGGTCATTCGTCAGTAGATAGAGGATCAGGTGCTCCATGCATAAAAATAAAATTGCCCGTTCAGTCGGGCTGGCCTTGTTGGCCGCCGGCTTGCTGGCGGGCTGTGGCGAGAAGGGTGCCGCCGAGGCACCGGGCCAGATGCCCCCGACCTCGGTCGAGGTGATCACCCTGCACACGGGTCCGCTGCAGCTCACCACAGAGCTGACCGGCCGCACCGCGGCCCTGCGGGTCGCCGAGGTGCGTCCCCAGGTGAGCGGCATCGTGCTCAAGCGCCTCTTCACCGAGGGTTCGGACGTCAAGGCCGGCGATCTGCTCTATCAGATCGACCCCTCCCTCTATGAGGCCGAGCTGGCCTCCGCCCGCGCCAACGTCGCCAAGGCCCAGGCCAACGAGCGTACCGCCCAGCTCAAGGCCAAGCGCTATGAATCCCTGCTCAAGGTGAGATCCATCAGCAGCCAAGACTATGACGACGCCCTGGCCAGCTGGAAGCAGGCCCAGGCTGAGGTGATGGCCGCCAAGGCCGCCCAGCGCACCGCAGAGATCAATCTGGGCTACACCCGCATCACGGCGCCCATCAGCGGCCGCATCGGCACCTCCGCGGTGACCGAGGGTGCCCTGGTGACCGCGCAGCAGGCGACGTCCCTGACCACCATACAGCAGCTCGATCCCATGTATGTGGATGTGCGCCAGTCCACCGCCGACCTGCTGCGCCTCAAGCGCCAGGTGGCGGCGGGCAAGCTGACCGCCGGCCAGTCTGACGATGCCAGGGTGAGCTTCCAGCTCGAGGATGGCAGCGACTATGGCGAGTCCGGCGAGCTGCAGTTCTCCGACGTCAGCGTGGACGAGACCACCGGCATGGTGGCCCTGAGGGTGATAGTGCCGAACCCGCAGCAACTGCTGCTGCCCGGCATGTTCATGCGCGCCACCCTGAAAGAGGGCGAGCGCAGCCAGGGCCTGCTGGTGCCGCAGGCCGCAGTGACCCGCACCCCCAATGGCGGGGCCAATGTGATGGTGGTGACGGCGGATAACAAGGTCGAACAGCGGGAGATCCAGATAAGCCGCATCATCGGCAGCAGCTGGGTGGTGGAGTCCGGTCTCAAGGCGGGTGAGCGGGTGATCGTCGCCGGTCTGCAGAAGGTCAGGCCCGGCGCCGATGTGGCCCCCAGTGAACAAACCGTGCAGGCGCAAGTCGCCCCGGCCAACAAGTAGGATGGAGTAGTCGCCTCATGGCACGATTTTTTATAGATAGACCCATATTTGCCTGGGTGATCGCCTTGGTGATCATGCTGGCGGGGGGCCTGGCAATCCTGACGCTGCCGGTCTCCCAGTACCCCACCATAGCGCCGCCTGCGGTGGGGATCTCTGCCAGCTACCCGGGGGCCTCGGCCAAGACGGTGGAAGACTCGGTGACCCAGATCATCGAGCAGAACATGACGGGGCTGGATCACCTGCTCTACATGTCTTCCCAGTCCGATTCGTCCGGCAATGTGTCGGTCACCCTGACGTTCCAGCCGGGCACGGATCCCGACATCGCCCAGGTGCAGGTGCAAAACAAGCTGCAACAGGCCACCTCGCTGTTGCCGCAAGAGGTGCAACAGCAAGGCATCCGGGTGCAGAAGACCTCCAGCAGCTTCCTGATGGTGGCGGGCTTCATCTCCACCGACGGCAAGATGAGCAACGATGACCTCTCCGACTATGTGGTCTCCAACATCAAGGAGCCCCTGAGCCGCCTGGACGGGGTGGGGGACATCACCCTGTTCGGCAGCCAGTACTCCATGCGGGTCTGGCTGGATCCCCATCGCCTCAACCGGGTGCAACTGACCCCGACCGACGTGCAGGCGGCGATCCAGAGCCAGAATGCCCAGGTGGCCTTCGGCAAGCTGGGGGGCACCCCTTCGGTGAACGATCAGCAGTTTACCGCCACCATCATGGGCCAGACCCGGCTCTCCACCGTGGAGCAGTTCAACGACATACTGCTGCGGGTCAACCAGGATGGCTCCAAGGTACGGCTCCAGGACGTGGCCCGGGTCGAGCTGGGGGGCGAAAACTATGACGCCGATGCGCTCTACAACGGCCAGCCCACCTCGGCGGTCGCCATCAAGCTGGCGACCGGTGCCAACGCCCTGGATACCGCCGAGCAGGTGAAGGCCAAGATAGAAGAGCTCTCCCGCTACTTCCCGAGCAACATGAAGGTGGTCTACCCCTACGACACCACGCCGTTCGTGCAGATCTCCATCGAGGAGGTGGTCCAGACCCTGGTCGAGGCGATCTTCCTGGTGTTCTGCGTCATGTATCTGTTCTTGCAGAACTTCCGTGCGACCCTGATCCCGACCATCGCCGTGCCCGTGGTGCTGCTGGGGACCTTCGGCATCATGGCGGCGTTCGGTTTCTCCATCAACACCCTCACCATGTTCGGCATGGTGCTGGCCATTGGCCTCCTGGTGGATGACGCCATCGTGGTGGTGGAGAACGTGGAGCGGCTGATGAGCGAGGAGGGGCTCTCCCCCCTGGAGGCGACCCGCAAGTCCATGGATCAGATCACCGGCGCCCTGGTGGGCATCGCCCTGGTGCTCTCCGCCGTGTTCGTGCCCATGGCCTTCTTCGGCGGCTCCACCGGCGCCATCTATCGCCAGTTCTCCCTGACCATCGTCTCGGCCATGGTGCTCTCTGTGCTGGTGGCCCTGATCCTGACCCCGGCCCTGTGCGCCACCCTGCTCAAACCCATGAAGCACGGCGAACACGCCAGCCATCGCGGCCTGTTCGGCTGGTTCAACCGCATGTTCGACGCCAGTGCCGAGCGTTATCGCCGCGGCGTGGGCAAGGTGATCAGGCAGGGGGTACGCTACGGCATCATCTATCTGGGGATGCTGGCGGTGCTGGCGGTGCTCTTCATGCGCCTGCCCACCTCCTTCCTGCCGGAGGAGGATCAGGGGGTCATCATGTCCATGGTGCAGCTGCCGGTCGGTGCGACCAAGCAGCGCACCGAGGCGGTGCTCGGCGAGATGCGCGACTACTTCCTCGAGAACGAGAAGGACAACGTGGAATCTGTGCTGACGGTGGCGGGCTTCAGCTTCGCCGGTAGCGGCCAGAACAGCGGCATGGCCTTCATCAAGTTGAAAGACTGGGGCGAGCGCCAGGGTGAAGCGCGCAGCGCCAACGCCATCATTGGCCGCGCCATGGGCTATCTGTTCAGCATCAAGGAGGCCCAGGTGTTCGCCTTCAACCTGCCTCCCATCCCGGAGCTGGGCACGGCCACCGGCTTTGACTTCTACCTGCAAGATCGCGGCGGTCTGGGTCACGAGAAGCTGATGGAGGCCCGCAACCAGCTGCTCGGCATGGCGGCGCAGGATCCCAACCTGGTGCGGGTGCGCCCGAACGGGATGGAAGACACCCCCCAGCTCGACATCCAGATCGACTACGAGAAGGCGCTGGCCCAGGGGCTCTCCATCAGCGACATCAACAACACGCTGTCGGCGGCCTGGGGTTCTTCCTATGTGAACGACTTCATGGATCGCAACCGGGTCAAGAAGGTCTACATGCAGGCGGATGCGCCGTTTCGGATGAACCCCGAAGATCTCAAGCTGTGGTACGTGCGCAACGGCGAGGGCAAGATGGTGCCCTTCTCGGCCTTCGCCAGCACCCAGTGGAGCTATGGTTCGCCCCGTCTTGAGCGCTACAACGGCGTTCCCGCCATGGAGATCGTCGGTGAGGCGGCCCCCGGCAAGAGTACGGGTGACGCCATGGCGGCCATCGAGCGGATGGTGTCCCAGCTGCCCGAGGGGATCGGCATCGAGTGGACCGGCCTCTCCTTCCAGGAGCGTCAGGCAGGCTCCCAGGCGCCGGCGCTCTACGCCATCTCGCTCTTGGTGGTCTTCCTCTGCCTGGCGGCCCTGTACGAGAGCTGGAGCATTCCGTTCTCCGTCATGCTGGTGGTGCCGCTCGGGGTGCTGGGGGCCATAGTGGCCGCCACCCTGCGGGGCCTGGAGAACGACGTCTACTTCCAGGTGGGTCTGCTCACCACGATCGGGCTGTCGGCCAAGAACGCCATCCTCATCGTCGAGTTCGCCAAGGAGCTCCATGACAAGGGCATGGCTCTGGGTGAGGCCGTGGTCGAGGCGGCGCGCCTGCGACTGCGCCCCATCTTGATGACCTCCCTGGCCTTTATCCTCGGGGTACTGCCGCTGGTCATCAGCAGCGGGGCGGGGGCGAGCAGCCGCAACGCCATCGGTACCGGCGTCATGGGCGGCATGATCAGTGCCACCGTGCTCGCCATCTTCTTCGTCCCCCTCTTCTTCGTGCTGGTGATGCGCTATTTCACCAAGAAGAGAGAGGATCAAGAGGGCGAGACGCCGATCAGGGCGAGCAAGCAGGCGTGAGCCGGCGCGTGAACCGATGAATCGCAGATGCAAGAGGGAGGCCTGGCCTCCCTCTTCTTTTGTGAAGCAGGGCGTGCTCATCGCCCATAGAAAAAGGGCCACTTCTTGCGAAGTGGCCCTTTCCAAACGTTTGGTGGAGCTGGGAAGGTGTGACACACCATTCTTCAGTTTTTATTTAAAAATCAACGCATTATGTTGATTCCCTCCAGCAAATCATATTGTGATCCTTCGCCATGACACCAAATATTGGACGCCAGTTCAGCTCCTTCTTTCGCAGCGGCGACCAAGTACTTGAGGCAAATAATGCAAGCCGAAATGGAAATCATTGTTTGGAAATGCACCTATCTATCCTGTGCAGATAGCCATGAGATCCAACGCCCAAACCGCAGTCCATGTCCACCCAAACCGGGCAGGCCCTGGGCTCGGACCTTGCATGGTTTACTCATAAACGCTGGGGCAGACTGCGTTAAGCGGTCATAGCCCGGTTACGTGCGATAATTTCTTCATGCGTGAAACTGGAACCGGGTGTCATAAACACCTTCATCAGCTCATCGCGGTTTTTCGGAGCGCGGGCTGCATCTGCTGACGAAAGGGCTTTTTTGAGTTCCTCGGTGCCCAGCTCAGTGCAATACGCAGGCGTACCAGGTTGCTGACGCCAGGATTTACTCAAGAGACCTGCATCCAGTGCATCAAAGCCGGTTTCACTGATCAGCTTAAGTACAACTGCTTTTGCCTGGGCATCATCTCCGGCGACGGGCAGCGCAATGCGTCCGGGGGCGCCGGATGGAAGGCCTTTATCAGTCAGCGTGGCGGCTAATGCGGCGTTCCAGGCTTTTACAACTGGCCGTCCGATTTGCTCACTCGTCCATACGGATTCCGGTTTGCCATTATCAACTTCGGCAATGGCATTATCTCGGAAGGGATAGTAGTTAGAGGTATCAATAACCACGACACTCTCTGGCACTTGGCTGAACAGGTTTGTCTGGTTGCGATGTTTTTCAAAAGGAATGGCAAGAATAATTGCGTCAACTTCCTTTACTGCGTCTTCACGCGTAACAGCGGTTGCGCCCACTTCAAGAGCTAGGTCACGGATGCTGTCCGGTCCTCTGGAGTTGGCGAGTTTTATCTCATGACCGTTAGCTGAGAGTTTACGGGCCAGGGTTGCGCCGATATTTCCCGCACCAATGATGCCAATCTTCATAATAAGTACCTTAGTTATGGGGTTATTACCCACCGCTTAATCAGATGCGGGGTAGGATAGAGCATTCAGCGTGTCGCAAAGCTTGGCCAGTCCTTCTTCGCTGAGTTGACAGGCGGTTTTGATTTTGTCAGTGATACACCAGAGTTGCTCCCGTAGGGCGTCTCCGGCTTCAGTCAGGGTGATGAGTACCCTGCGTTCATCAGCAGGGTCGCGCGTGCGCTTTACCTTGCCGGAAGTTTCCAGACGTTTCAGCAGAGGTGTAATGGTTCCCGTATCCATACCGAGTTTGCGCCCTAATTCACCGACTGCCTGTGGTGTGCCAGAGAACAGTTCAAGCATCACCAGATACTGGGGAAACGTCAGGCCCAGCGGGTCGAGAAAGGGTTTATGGAGCCGGTTCATGCGGTTTGCGGCTCCGTACAGGGCAAACGAGAGTTGCTTCCCGATTTCTTGATTTTCTTTGTCATTCATTTTCACGAATACTCTGTCGCCTTATTATATAGTGTGCTAGATAAATGATAGGCGTTTTTGCTTTGATATGAAAGATTTCAGCATGGGTATTTTGTGCGGTATTTAGTTTAGCCACGCAGTTAAGCCCAGAAATCTTTGCTCGACTACCTTGACGCTATCCCCGAGTTCGTCACCACGCATTCCGGTAGTCAAGCCGAGCAATGGCACCCAAAAATGCCAATCTTTCGGCTGTTCACGGGGGTATTTACCCTCGGCTCTCCAAAGTCCATTAACGAGTTTGTCCAGTTGCTCCGGAGTGAGGGGTCGCCCGCGCTCCTGATAACCTTCGTTCTTTACCGGAGTCAGTATATCGCTGAAATCCTCGGTGACATATCGCTCGGCCTTGAGCCATCTGAGGAAGGGCCTGACATCGTTGAAGTGCGTCTTCTGTCCTTGTTCGGCAGAGAGGGAAGGCCATGTTTATTTAGGCTCAGATACCAGTTACGCCGCAGCACGGGATCCTCGGGGCGCTCCTTCCAAACCGACTTTTTCGGAAGATCTTTGGGGAAGGTACGGATCACTTCCCGATAATGCGCAATATCGGCGGCACCAAGCGCCGCGCTGTCTAGCGGGCCGAGAATATCGAGAAAACGCGCAAGATTGCCCTTGCGATCTTTGAGCGTGGAGGTTCTCAACTTCAAAACTGTTGCGCTGTGTTCGTTGAATCGGGCCACCAGCCATTCCAACGATTGACCGCATGTAGAGGGGGCAACCAAGGCATCACCGACGGGCACAGGCTCGGCGTTGATCGTTGTGGGCAACGTGGCGAGAGCGCCCGCCGTCCGCCGGGATTCAATGAGCTGGCCTTGTGTCCGTTGGGCAATGCCAACCGCTGTACGGGCCAGCTCCTTAGCCTTCTGAGTCACGGCCTGAGCTGTCGCCAGCTCCTTGCGAGAGCGCAGTGCTTCAAGGTGCTGCTCGTTAATCTGGTCTTGCAGTGCGGCCAATTGTTCACCGAGCCGGATTTGTTCTCTTTTCGCGGCGATCTTCGCCTTCATGATTTCTGAGATTTCAGCCATGTCGACTTCCTGAACTAATGCCAATAATTCGTCGAGCAGGAACCTGCCAAGTTGGAAAGCATGGATCCACAATTCTCCCGTTTTAGCGCGACTTTTTGTGCCGAGTGAGAAACGGGTCTCACGAGGAGCGCCGTACTGGCGGAGGGACGGAGGGAAGATCAGGCGGTAGCAGTAGACACCACAGCGGTTTTTGATGAGACCGGGATAGAGCATATGTGACACCTCAATGTGTCACTCCCTGACCAGCCATAAAGAAAAAGCCCTGACGAATCAGGGCTTTAGAAGGTGGTGGGCTGGGGGAGTCTGAATCATAAGTGTAAGTAATTGTTTTTGTTGTTTATGGTGGTTTGATTATTGATCGTGGTGTTACCGTTGGTGTTACTTTTGGCGAAAGTCCCCCCCTCTGCTTTTGGTGTTTGATCCACTGGCTCCACCTCTCCAGCACCACAGGTGGTGGGTTCAAATCCCTTGTCGGATGCGGGTTCAAATCCCTGTGCTTCACCACCTCATTTCCCCTTGTGAACAATTCACCAATCTGCGCAGTTCTGCGCACTTATGAATGCGCAAATTGCGCAGTTTCTTAATCACATCAATTCCACGCAATCGCTTGCGCGGCGAGGGCTGCCAGCTAATGAGCAACAGTTGTGAGCAACTCGCGGTTGTTTTTCGTTTTTGGCTGAATTGCGCAAATTGCGCAGAATGGAGATCAGCAAGAAGCCATCCAGATGAGAGGGGTTCCCCTGGTCGGCTGGGGGTGGGGTTTGTAGCTGGTTCAGCTATGTCGTAGCCGTTGCGGTTCAGGGTAGAGCCTAGAAGCGGGAATGCCCGTTTTCATCTGGCTCGTATGCCGGTTTAACTGCGGAGTTTGCGGCCAGTAGTGGCGAGGGGTGTGGCGGTTTACTGCCAATTTGGGTGCGGAGTTGCTGTCATGGTTACCCGGACACTGTCCGAGAAACCGTGACTCGGTGGATACCTGGTTAATCGGCTTTAGTCTCAGCCAATTGGCGTAACCGTGCCCAGGCCGTAGCGGCCCAACGCTTCATGGCATAACGTCTCGAGGTGATCCGCTTTCGCTCAAGCGCTGCCAACCGTGCGCTCTCACGTGCGGCCAGCTCCGCGTCTATCTCGGCGGACCTCTCTGCCTGTCTCCTGTCCAGCTCGGCCTGTACCTCCTCGCTCATCAGTATGCGATCGTGAGGCCAAGGTAGCGGCAGATACCCCTGCGCGTAGGTTGTCAGCCTCTCGAACAGATATGTTTCGAACGGATGCGGCGGCGGAAATATCGGTGCCATCCTAAGTTCGGCCTCGGGCCTTCCCTGAGACGATGGCGAAGCGGCCTCTTGAATGGGGGCAGGCTCCTTTGATTTGGTCATGGTATTTCCTCAATCGCACATGCTGGCAGGCGTCTGGGTTGGCGTACCGGTTGGAGTGACATTATACACATTCGGGGAAAGGTTCCCTGTTTTGGGGACGGTTCCAATGGCGTACCAGTCGGCATACCGCCTACCACGCAGACATGACGGAGTTGGTTTTCGTCTGCCCACACTTGTTCCTGTTGGTAAGAGTGTCTCGCTAGCTTGGCAAAACTGCCCTGTTTTCTGGGTAAAACTACCCGGATTCGTGGGCAGAGCTAGCCGATCAGGTTATCTAGGATCCGCTCTGCCTCGGGGGCGTCGTCCCGCTCACTGCCCATCAGATAGCGCAGGGTTGCCCGCGCCTCTTCCCTGTTTCTCGGTCGCAGTTCAGCCAGCATACCAAACACAAACCAATCGCGGGCGTGTGCCTCTATGCTGTTCTCGTAATAGCCTTGGGTGTCGCACGCATTGCGCAGCCGGTACAGCTCGTTCCAATATTCCAGTTCATGAAGGCAGTCGCTCAGGGTGTGCGGCATCAGTTCCGGCACAGCCTTGAACCGCTCCGCGACCTGTTCAGGCGGCAGTTGCCAACTGTCCCGCTCAAGCCCTCTCAGTACCTCCTGACAAAACGCCTCCGCCTGGGTGTCGTCCCACAGCGCATCCCCGAACCGTCCTATGGCCTCAGCCTCATTGGCCCGCCTTGTGATGGCTCGCTCGGCCAGTCCATCCAGATTGGCAAAGCCTATGCTACCAAGGCCCGCAAGCATGTGGCCCGCCTTAGCCACCAGCCATTTGCTGTAACGCTGCTCCAGCTCGCCGGGTGGGGTGGTGATCCGCCCTGCCGCCTCCTTGGCCTGGGCAATGCGTACCGGGTCGCCCGTCCCTATCACTTGACGCAGCCAGAGTAGGGCGTCTATCTCCTTATCCCCGGTCACCACTTCCTGCCTCGGTAGCTCTGGCACCGCTGGCAGTGTCTCCCCGCCGCTCTGCAATGGCGGCAGGCTGAACATGGCCCGCTGCCTCGGGTTATCGGTGAAGAGGCCCGACCGGCTGACAATGGCTTTCACCGTTCCCAGAGAGAGGCCAGCCAGAGAAGCGACCTCGTTCAGTGAATGTTTGCGGCGTAGTTCAATCACCTGCTCGCGTTGTTCGTTGGTCAATCTCATGCAACCCCCTGTTGCGGAAAAAGTGTGATGTTGATCGGCTGTTCGCGCTCTATATATGAAAAAACGGTGGTTACAGTGGTTACGTGGTTACAACGTCCCGCTAACCCGCGCCAAGACTGGGTTTGTGCTGTAACCACTTCCCCGAAAATTGGTGGTTACAGGTGGTTACAATCCTCTTTGCTGGTGGTTACAGGCCCTCGGTGTAACCACTGTAACCACACTGTAACCACTGAATATTGATTAGGTGGTTACAGCTACAGCCCTTGATATATAAGGCTTACAGCTCTGTTTGATAGATGTGTAACCACTGTAACCACCGTTTTTCTCTGTTCCTCACACGCGCACACGCATGAGGCAGAAAAACAAAGGGCCGCACTCGGCAGCCCCTTGGCCCCTTCTGGCTGGCGTCATTCGTCCTCTTGGCCATCCCCTTCATCGGCTAATACCCGCTCGGTCAGCACATAGACCCGCACCGCCTTACCCATGCCGGGCAATCGTGACAGCCGCTGTAACCGCTTCTTATCTTTGCTCGCCAGCAGGTAGCCAGCTTCAAGGCACAGGTGCGCCGCTCGCTTGGGGTCGCGCCCCTTGGTGATCTCGGCCCAGCCTGGGGGCAGCACAAAGAAGCTAACGCCGTCCGACTCCACCTTGCGAAAGCCCACCATGTTTGCCGGGCGGTGGTTGGCGTCGAACCAGTCGGCAAAGCGGGTGTACTGGTGGGCAGTGACGAACCCGCGCACCTGCTCCAGGGTGGCGGCATCCTCCTTGTTGCCAAGGTGGCCCCGTTCCGCCAGCCATGCCTTGAGGCATACCCGCACCGCTCGCAGCGCCTCCCCCTCGGGCCAGCCGGTTACCCCTAGCCGGGTTGCCAGCTCACCGGCAGCGGCCACCAGCGCGAACCGGTTGATAGCTCGGCCAACCTGATTACCTGCTCCATGCGGGGTCAGCTCGGCGGCAATGCGCTTAATCTCGGCCCTCAGCCGCTCGCTGTGCGCTTCCAGATCCCCGGCCAATGCCTCGACATAGGTTCGGAAGGCGCTGCCGTGCTGGTGGTCGCAGTGGGCTTTGAGTGTATCGGCGAAGGTGCGTCCGCTATCCATGCCGTGAAGCCACTCGAACGCCCCATGGTGGCCGGTGTCGCTCGGGATCTGGATGGTGCGAACCTCCATCCCCGCCTGGGTGCGCTGGCCCGCGCTGGCGGCATGATCTTCTAGGCTCAGTTCCCCAGTGGAGAGGAACAGCAGCCGCCACGCCTTGCGCTCCCGTAGCTCGCCATCCTGCTTACTGCGGCCCTTGCCCTGACCGTTCGCCAGCATGTAGGCCACCTGTCCCGCCTCGCGCCCGTCCAGCTCTCCCAGCTCGTCCAGGCAGAGCAGGGCGTCATTGCGCCTGCTGGCTATCCCCTCGATGGCGTTACCGGTTGCCCGCCATGTTTGGCTGTAGCGATCAGGGTTGCCGTACACGCTGGCGGCGGCCTTCATGATGGTGGTCTTGCCGTCCGTGCTCTCGCCCTTGAGGTGGAAGCCACCGCCCTCCATGCCTACCAAGGAGAGCAAGGGAGCCGCAAAGGCGAGCGACAAGGCAAAGCAGAGGCGGCTATTGCCCACCGCCAGCCCTGCAACCCCCTGTTGCCATTCGCTCAGGCTGCCCCGCTCGGTAAAGTCGTTGGCCGCATAGCCCGCCGTTTGCAGGATCACCCCCTCGGCATCAGGCCCTATTGACCCTTGAGGCAGTACATAGGCCCGCCCATGCCAGCCGGTACGCTCCACACAGGTGATCCGCCGTTCGGGCTGGCAGGCCATCAGGTAGGCACTCAGCTTGCGTTTGTGCCCCAGCTCGATGAACGGTAAGCCCGCATCCAGCAGGGCGGCGAATACCTCCTCCCCATTGCGCGGCACCAAGGAACGCACCGGCATAGCCCACTGCCTCTCCCGTCCGGCGCTGTCCTGCCACGCCAACAGGCGGCCATAGCCTCGCCCGTGTTCGTCACTGGTTTCAGCCAGTACCCGCACCGGGCTTGATATGGGCACCAGCTCTTGCCGGGCATCGTCTCCCCGTCCCACCTGTTCCCAGACACAGAGGCGATCACCCCGGATCTCGAACCCCTCCGGCAGGTCTTGCCCTTTCTCTGCCTCGTCATCGCGAACCGGGTGAAGCGGAACCACTTCGGCCTGCCAGGGAGCCCCTTCCTTCTGGTGGGCGTCTTGGTCTTGGGGTTGATTGGTGGTAGGTGTGGCGCTGGCGCTCATGATGGCCTCTCTGGTTGCGGTCAGCCCGTGGGCTCGGTGGTAGTCGTTCCAATCACCGGCAACCGGTGGCAAAGCTATCAGCCCGCCTATGGCAGCGGCCGCTTGCTCGGCCTTGGTCTTGCCGGGGTTGCCTTGGGTGTGTGCGTCATTGTCGCCACACAGCAGGATCCGGGCGTCTGGCTGCTGCCCCCGCACCAGCCGTGCCACCGACGCCAAGTTGCCGCAATCCATGCCGCAAAAGACGGTCGCCCCCGTGGCTTGGTGAATTGATAGCCCGGTTGCGAACCCCTCCACCACGGCCACCAGCTCCCCACCATCGATACGGTGGAAAGCCCCGGCCTTCTGGCCGCCATGCAGGTAACGCTTGGTGCCATCAGCCCGGATAAGTTGAACGTTCACCAGTTCGCCCGCCTCATTGGTCAGCGGGATAACCAGACTACCGGCTGGGTAGTTCTCGCCCCCCTCGCGGATCAAGGTGCGGTTAATCGTCGCCTGCGGCCACTCCAAGCCCTTGGCCGTGAGATATGGGCTCACCCCTTGGGCCACATCACCAGCGATGGCAGCGGCGCGGCGGGTGGCCTTCTGGCGCTCTTGCTCGGCCCGCTTGCGTTCGGCGTCGGCTCTAGCCTGTTGTTGCTGGTGGATACGCTCCAGCTCAACAGGGTCAAGCCCACCAGCGGACAGGCCCACCAGCGGGGCGATCAGCTCGGCGGCCTCCTTGGGGCTCTTGTTCGTCACTCGACACACCAGATCCAGCCCATCCCCGCTGCCGCACTGCGAACAGATGAAGGTGCCGCGCCCCGTTTTGTCATCCAATCGGAATCGGTCTTTTCCACCACAGGCAGGGCAGGGGCCATGCTTGCCACGGCGTGGTATGTCGATACCCATCGCCGCCAGCAGCTCGGGCCAGTGACCACAGGCAGCGGCGGCCACATCAGAAACGAATCGGGGGCTTGCGCCCCCTTTGATTGCCATGGTCATTGTGTGGCCCTCCGCTCGCACTCTCTCGCCATCTCCGCAATGGGATTCAAACCCCGATCCAGCATCTGCCGCACATCAGCGCAGAAGGCTTTGTTCATCTCGTCCAGCACCACCACACCCAGCGGGGTGAGCGCCTCCCCGGCCACCATGTGGCGCAGCATCAGCAGGGCATCCTCTCGCCCCTGCTTCGCCCCAGCGTGTTCCAGGTGTGCGCCCACGATGTTGTTTTGAATGGCCATCGTCAGCACTTCCTGATTCAGTGGCAGTTGAACCCCCAGATGTTTGAACGTGTTACCACGCGCCACCATGTAAGCCTTGGCCAACTGCTCCACCAGCTTATTTATCTCAGTCATGGCAACCCCCTGTTGCATTGCTCTCACCTGGTTGTTTCTGGGCCTTGATCACCCGCTTGAAGAGTTCCCGCAGTACAGCGGGGCGTAGTGGATTGCGTGACAACTCGCGCCACATCCGGCCATTCAGGGTGTTGATCAGTCGATTATTCATGGAGTGTCACCCCCGGTCAGCGCGACCACCAGCGCATCGAATGCCCGGTCATCCAATCCGGCTTTCAGCTTGCGGGCTTGCTTGGCGGTGACAGCAACCGCCGCGCCTCGGGTCTGCTCGATGAAGCGATCCCGATCACTTCGCCACAGGAAGGCGCTCAGGCTGCCCAGTTGGGAGCGTTTGCCGGTGTGCTGGTTGGCGGTGCCGGTGAAGGTGGGCGGGGTGCTACCGGCTGCCCATGCGAAATATCTCATGCCGCCACCTCCTGACAGATCCCCGCCTCAATGCGCAGAGCCTCTAGCAAAGCGCTGTATTGCGCACGCTCCACGGGGCACAGGTCGATTTGTTCCATCAACGTGGCCAGTTGTGCCAGCAGTTCAGCCAGGCGGGGGGAGTGGGTCTGGTTCATACGGCCTCCCCGGCTTCGGCAGTCGCGGCGTAATAGGCGCTTATCCTGTCCACCTCGGTGAACGCATTCACATGCTTGGCTTGGGTGTGGATCAAGCGCTCCAGATAGGTGAAGAATCCAACCCGGTAGCCCTTGGCCCCGGTGCTGTCGTTGAAATCCATATCCGCCACAATGTCGCCAAGCAGGTTCACCCCAACCCATCGCGGGTTGTCCTTGAGGAACTGGACATAGTGCGCGGCGTACTCCATGCCAATGTCACAGGCCCGCTCATAGTTGTCTGTCGGTGGCACCCGCCACTTGCTACCCGGCCCGCCCTTGAGGCTCTTGGGCAGTTGAACAAACGGTAGTGCCGCAATTGAGGAGGGTTTTACTGCTGGGCTGTAGTTCCGGCGTGCGGGAATGGTGATGGTCTTATGGTTCATGCGGCGGCCCTCCCAGTCGGAGTGCGGGACAGGAACACCAACGGCAAACCTGCCAGGGCGGCGCGGGCTTGTGCTTCGGTGTCAGCAACGGCGGTAACGGTGCGGATACGGCGCAGGTCTGCCAGTCGGCAGGCGCTCGAGGCGATCAAAAATGTGAATATTTTGGATGTAACAGGGGTGGGGACAGTAGCCATGATGGCAGCCTCTATTGTCGATAGGTATTCACTACCGACCAGAGATCCTACACTCATGGCGGTAGCCCGAACGGGGGTAGGAATACCGGCGACAATAGAAACCGGCCAGCCCGAAAGCTGCCCCGCCCGAGCCACCATTACACAGCAGACCCCGCCGACCAGATAGGCCAACAGAGCCCCAAGTAAAGGGGATCGAGCACCAACAAAAAACCACGCAAGCGCGTGGGTTGGCGCTATCGTCTCATCCGGGTTCCTACGCCCGGCAACGGATTTTGCCGTTGCAGGAAGAATCGTACCTCGTTGGATGTTATCGGACAAGCCAATTGCAAAAATTGGCTGGTGTCGGAATGTTGACGCTGTGCGGTTGCTTGAATCCATTGCGTTGGGCAAGGCTTCGCCCTGGGCAGTGAGCCCATTCTTATATCCGGTCATCGCTCACCCCCGTCAACTCAGGTTGATAGGTGCGCCACAACTCGGCCTCTTCGGCTTTCAGGCGGACTTTCTCACCCCGGCAGGATTGCAGGGCGTGGCCGCGCTTACTCGCCTCCTTGGTGTACTGGGCTTGCCTACGGCTATGGTCATGCAGGCAGGCGAACGGCACGCCATAAGCGCCGGTCTTGCGGATAGCGGGGATCACCTCGCGGAATACCCAGTTACAGAAGCGATGGGCGAGGGTGCCGGGAGTGGTGGCTTTGCGGCTGCGGGCAAGCAGCTTGTAGAAACCGGATTCGGCGATGGTTCGCATCTTCTGGGCGCCGCCAAGGGTGTAACTTAAAGTTACCCCCTTTTCATCGTCATCCAGTGCCTTGAGCGCCTGACTCGGATTGGTCAGCTCCAGCGCGTCACACACATCCTTGGCAATAAACCATGGCACGCCGTGAACATTCACAATGCGCACCTTCACCCCCTCAAACTTGATAACGGATATATCGCCAGCCTGAACGGCTAAATTAACCGCTTGGCTGCCAGCAGGCTGCGGGGCGGCCTCAGAACTGAATCTGCTTTTTTGAATAGTCATGGTGGTGGCTCCGTTAAGCGGCGGGCGGAAGCTCGTCGGGGGTGGCAGGGAAGGCGGCAAGGTAACGGGCAATCTGCTCCTGCTCCATCGGCAAGGCGTTGCGCTGGCGGCGCTTGAGGTTCACCAGTTCGGCCACTTTACGGGCTTCGGCACGGTCGGACAGCCAATAGCGCTTTAGGCGGGTGGTTCCCCCGCCGCTATGCTGGTGCTCGAATAACTCGTCCAGTATGCGAATAGCGTGATTTCGGCGCAGCAGGCTGATGCTGTTACGCATGTTGAGATCATGGAGACCCGCTAGGCCAGACAAGGCGCTAACCCCCTGAGTGCTGTTCTCCACCAGGTGAAGGGCCACCAGTTCAAGCTTGGTAGCCTCACCACTCGGCCTGGTGGTAGCATGGCCTGGGCTTGGAGTTGTTGGGGTCGTGCCGTTCTGCGGTGCGGCCTTTTCTTTTTTGCTCATGTTGCCCCCTTATGCCGCTTTGCGAGCAGCGATACGTTCTGCCATCCAGTCATCAACCTCAGCCTCGATCCATCCAACTGAGCGTCCAGTTAGGCGCACGGTTTGCGGGAAAAGACCTTGCGCCATCAAGTCATAGACGCTCGTTTTGCTCAGGCCGGTTTTCTTGATCACCTCCCTCACTCGGATAAAGCGCGTTGTGGGGCAGTTAAGGGAATAGTGTTGTTCCATATTGGTTCGCCTCGGTCGATGTTGACGGGGCAATGGAAACACGTCAGCTAACACTAAGGGCAACCCCTTGAGGGCTCAGGGTGGCGGCGTGTGTGTACCCTAAGGGTTGTCGCAACCCTTGCCATTGCTGGGTTTGATACCCTGAGGGTGAATACTTTGAGCGGGGCATTGATGGGCGAACCATCAGGGCGGTTATATGCGCATCCTCAGGGTTCAGGCGGGCTGTTTGATGGGGAACGGGTGATTGGCTTTGCGACAATCGCCACCATTTCGGCCCGCTTTTCAGAAGGCTCTCCCTTGTTGTTTTTACCGCATCGCGGATCGGCTTTGATCCACTCGACGATGTCATCTTGTCTGGTGTTTGTGTCAGGGTCACTCTGATCCCAGTTATCCCCCCAATACCGCTCTTGTACCTCGGCCACCAGCTCAAGGAGTGGCGTCATGTGACGAAAGGTAGGCGCCCTTCCCTTGAGTGCGGCGATCTCGGCTTCGGCCTGTTGTAGGCGTTCTGTCAGCTCCGCCACTTTCTCGGCAAGGGCGGTCACCTGTTCAACGGATTGCGTATCGTCAGCCGGTTTATTCTCCTGGGTGCTGTTTACGGTCGTCTCATTAGCGCTCTTTTGGGCGTCGCAGTATTTCTGAATGCAGGCATGTAGCTCGGGATCTATATCGACGTGGTTCGCTATCCACGGCCACAGGGTGGAAGCCTCGAAGCTGACGGCGTTTGGTGTGCCCCTCTCGAATATCGCGTCTGTTATGTCCGCAATATCGCGATACTCAGCATAACCGTCGCCAAAACTATCCCAATATGTGATCAACGCAGGTGCTGGAGTGAGGTATGCCACCACGTTATTAAGCAGCGCATCCCTGATGGTTACCGCTGTTTGCCAGCCGGTATAGTTTCCATTTTTGGCTGTAAATATGCTGCTATTAACTTCTGCGGGAAGAATACCCGCAGCCACTAGCCCGGCTTGTTCAGCGGTAACAAGCCTATTGAGGCGGATGAAATTCATTATGCTCATAGCGTCACCTTAACGCTGCCTTGAAATGGGTGCCGGGTCAGGCGGGCAAGGTTCCCCGCTTTTCGATTGGCCTATCTAGGCCCGGCAAGTCGTTAGGCTGGGGTTATTCTCCCACCACCTTCAATGCTCTAAAACCGCCAGCCAGAGAGAGGTTCCCCTGGCTGGCCTGCTCGATATGGTTACTCCACCAGCCCATCATGATCACCCGCTGCTCGAAGTAGTCCGACCGGTTATAGGCGCGGCGGATCTCGTTGTCATCGGCATGGGATAGGGCAGCCTCGATGGCGTCGGGGTTGAACCCCTGTTCGTTGAGAGTGGTACTGCCCAGTGAGCGCAAGCCATGAGCCACCAGCCGTCCGCCGTAGCCCAGTCGCTTGAGGGCCGCATTAGCGCTTTGGTCGTTTATATGGCTCATGTTGTTACGGTAGCCGGGGAACACGAAAGGGCGGTGGCCGCTGATAGGCTTCATCCGCTCCAGCAGGGCAAGGGCTTGCGGGGTGAGTGGTACCCGGTGGGGGCGCTCCATCTTCATTCTGCCGCTGGGGATATTCCAGACTCTGGCCTCAAAGTCGATCTCATCCCAACGGGTGCCCGCCGATTCACCGGGGCGCACCAGAGTGTGAAGGCTCCACTCAATCTGGCAACGGGTGGTGTGATCAAGCCGCCCATTGGCAATGTCGGCCATCAGCGCAGGAAGTTCGTCCGGCTTGAGGGTGGGCATGTGTTTCTTGGTGGGCTTCTTGAACACTTTGCGAATGGCAGCGCATGGGTTAGCGGCCAACAGGCCATGGTTAACCGTGTAGTCGAGGATCTCATTGATACGCTGACAGAGGCGGCGCACGGTCTCATGCTTGCCGTCCGCCTCAAGGGGGCGCAGTAGTTCGATCACCAGGGGGGCGCGTATCTGGTCAATGGGCATGGAGCCAATGAAGGGCAGCACATACAGCTCAAGGGAGCGCCACGAATCGGCGGCATAGGCTTCGCTCACGTCGTGCCGTTTCAGCTCCAGCCACTTGGCGGCCATGCGCTCGAAGGTGTTGGCGCTGGCCTCTTGCTTGGCTTGGGCAATGGCGACCTGTTCTTGCTGGTGGAGTTGGGGATCAATACCTTCGGCCAGCAGGGCGCGGGCTTGTCGCCGTCGTTCTCGGGCGGCGGAGAGGGTAACGTCAGGGTAGGGGCCGAAACTGAGGTTGGCCCGCCTCTTGTCACCAGGGCGGTAGTAGTTGAACAGCCACAGCTTGCCCCCGTTCGTTTTAACCCTCAGGTAGAGGCCATCACCATCCCCCAAGTTGTATTCCTTCCCCTCGGGCTTGGCTGTCCTCAACTTTGAGTCGGTCAGCTTGTCCTTGCTCATGGTGTTACCCCTCCAGCAGTAACACCCAAAACGGTGTTACCAGAACCTTGTTACCGCACATGTTACTCTTTGAGCTGGCTCTAGGCGACTTCCTCGGACTACTGCGGACAACAAAAAACCCGCAAAGCCTTATGCGATGCGGGTTTCTGGTCTTTCTCGTTCCTACTCGGAACATTATTTGGTGGAGCTGGGGGGATTTGAACCCCCGTCCAAAATTACTACATCCTCGGTACTACATGCTTAGTCACTCTTTACATTCGCCAACCCGCTGCGGAGAGACACGCCACGAATCAACTAGCTCGATTGGTTTTAATGCTTCCGCCCCGAGCAGGACTTCCACACGATCCTGTGAAGGATGACCTTCCGATTCCCTAGGACACAGGCAAGCTAGGGTAGAAGGGCTCAGCGCAGGTTATTAAGCTGCGAGTGCGTAGTTTTCGTCGTTTGCGACTATTTTTTTGCGGTTTATTAACGAGGCCTACCGCACCTCGGCATGCACCTTGGGTTTCGTGAATCTTGTCGAATCCAGAATCAGCCCCAAGTTGTTAAGAAGGATTGTACGCAAAAAACCAGCCATGGCAAGGCGTTGGCCGGCAATGAGCCAAATTGGCCGGTCGTTTGCCGATTTATTACTCGCTATGACGGGCCTGGGCCGTGTTGGGGGGAGATGAACCCCCGTCACCCATGGCGCGACGCAAGAAGCAGCACGCCGGACACAAGGTCCGGCGTGGCAGCAAGGCGCTAACCAGGGCAGGGCAGTCAGCCCAGGCGCTTGTTCTTCATGATGCGGGACTTCTCGCGATCCCATTCGCGGGCCTTGGTGTCTTCCCGCTTGTCGTGCTCTTTCTTGCCCTTCACCAGGCCGATCTCGACCTTGACCCAGCACTGCTTCCAGTAGAGGGAGAGGGGCACTATGGTGTAGCCCTGACGGGCGGTCAGGCTCTCGAGCCTGTCTATCTCGCGGCGGCTCAGCAGCAGCTTGCGGGTGCGGGTCGGGTCGCACACCACATGGCTGGAGGCGGCATTGAGCGGCAGGAAGCTGGCGCCGAACAGGAAGGCCTCTCCCTGCAAGAAGATGACATAGGCTTCGCTGATGTTGGCCTTGCCCGCCCGCAGGGATTTGACTTCCCACCCTTGCAGCGCCAGGCCCGCTTCGACCTTCTCTTCGATGAAGTATTCGTGGCGCGCGGCTCGGTTGAGGGCAATGGTGCTGGACCCGGCTTTGTTTTTACTGTTTTTTTTGCTCATGACGGGCGCCTTCGGCGATGACGTGGAAGGCGCATTATACGTGGGTGGCGGCGGCTGTAAAACGCGCAGCCGCTCGAGTGGCGACTTTGTGAGCAGTTTCGGCGGTGATTTTCGGGGATATGGTGATAAAATCCCGGGGATTGGATGAGGAAACCCCATGCCCCGTATTACCCGCAGTGCCCTGGTGATGTTCAGCGCGGAACAGATGTTCCGGCTGGTCAACGATGTTCATGCCTACCCTGAGTTCCTGCCCGGCTGTGTCGGCAGTCGGGTCCACGAGAGTGGCGACGACTTCATGACGGCGTCGGTGGATGTGGCCAAGGCGGGCATCGCCAAGACCTTCACCACCCGCAACCAGCTCGATGCCAACCGCCAGATCAGGATGGAACTGGTCGATGGCCCGTTTCGCAAGCTGGCCGGCTGGTGGACCTTCACCCCCCTCGATGTGGACGCCTGCAAGGTGGAGTTCGACCTGGACTTCGAATTTACCTCCAAGCTGATCGAGCTGGCCTTTGGCCAGATCTTCCGGGATCTGGTGGGTTCCATGGTGCTCGCCTTCTCCAACCGCGCCAAGGAGGTCTACGGTGTCTGATGCCCTGACGATCGAAGTGGTCTACGCCCTGCCGGATCGCCAGACGGTGCTGACCCTGAGGGTCGGGGCCGGCACCAGCGTGCAGGCGGCCATCGAGCAGTCCGGCATCCTGGCCAGGCATCCCGAGATCGATCTCTCGGTCAACAAGTTCGGCATCTACAGTCGCCTGGCCAAGGCGACTGATCTGCTTCAGGACGGGGATCGCATCGAGATCTACCGCCCGCTCACCGCCGATCCCAAGGAGATGCGCAAGAAGCGGGCGGAGAGGGCCAAGGAGGAGGGCCGTGCCGATGTGGTCACCGGTGGTCGCCCCAATGCCAGCCGCAAGCGCGGCGAGGAGGATGGGAGCTGAAGGCGGCTGCCTGGGGCGCTCTCGACGCAGGCATCAAGGCATTCATCAATACAAGCAGAGGCGCCATGGCGCCTCTTTTGCATACGTGCTTATGCAGGCCCGCTCACAGGCCCAGCAGTCGCTCGTTTTCCACCACCTCGACCCCGTCCCCCTCGCTCAGGATCACCATGGCGCTGGCCACCTGGCTCGCCTCGATGGCGCGCCAGCGGCGCAACTTGCCCACCAGCAGGGGGCGCAACAGCGGGTAGATCCCTTGAAAGCACTGCTCCGAGAGGCGTGGCGGCTGGCGTTGGCCGAGCAGCATGGCGGGACGCAATATGGCCAGGCGCTGCCAGTCGTGGGCTTGCAGGCCTTGCTCCATCTCGCCCTTGGTGCGGGGATAGAGCAGGGGAGAGGCGGCATTGGCGCCCATGCTGGAGATCACCACCAGCCGCCGGCAACCATGGCGACGGGCCAGCTCGGCGAAGGCGAGCACATAATCGAGATCGACCCGGCGAAATGCGGCGGCCGAGCCCGCTTCACTGCGGGTGGTGCCGAGGCAGCAGAAGGCGAGGGTGACTGGTTGGGGCAAGGCCACGCTGGCCAGATCATCAAAATCGACCGGCAGCCAGTGCCGGGCAGGCTGCGCGATGTCCGGTGTGCGGCAGAGCAGGATCGGCTCATGCTCCGCGGGCAACTGTTGCAGCAGCTGACGGCCGACGAGGCCGGTGGCACCGGCTATCAGGATCCGGCTCATGAGGTTCTCCCTGTTTCATGGCATGGGACGCACTTCAGCATCGGACAAGGGGCGGCCATCTGCCAGGCATCCCTCTGACTGAAGGAGATAAAACAAAACCGGCGCGAGGCCGGTTTCGTGGAGGGGATCAGAGCGGGGTGGTGAAGGCCGCAGGCAGCGGGAAGTCGCCACTGGCCGTGCTCAGCCTGTCGCCGAGAAACTTGACGGTCAGCTCCTTGCGCTCCTTGTCGCCACGGCCCGGTTGGAACTCATACAGATAGTACCAGGTGTCGGGATCGAAGCTGTCGCGCATCATGGGGGAGCCCAGCACGAACTCGACCTGCTCGCGGGTCATGCCCTGGCGCAGCTTGTCGACCTGCTTTTGTTCCACATAGTTGCCCTGGGGAATATCGATGCGATAGACCAGGCTGCAACCAGAGAGGGTGAGGGCGGTCAGCGCCGCGGCAATCAGGTGTTTCATCCGCATATCGGGTTCAAGTCATCCATACAGTCTTTTTTAGCTCGGCAAATCATACCCACTCCCCGTGCGGAAGTAAAAAGCCATTGATCCTCCTGCCATTAAAAAGGCCTGGGGGCATGGCCGCCATGGTCAGACCAAGGGGAGGGCACCCGCTCCCTCCTGGGGTGGCAGAGGCACGAGACCGACGCCCTCCATGCGCTGGCGGCCCGCCTGGTCAAACAGGGAGGAAGCGAAACGTTTTCCTTAAAAATTCATCAACTTAGCAAACGTTTTGCGGTTTTTTTGCAGCGATTGATGCGTGGAAGTGTGAGGCGCGTCAAGGAATTGGAAAGCGCTTTCGACCATAGTTGGCGCCTCCCCGAATGAGGGGATCCATGCTTGAAAGTACCCTGAAGAATCACCTTTACTGCACTCGGCCGCCCGGCGGCGGGGCGCAACCAGGAGTCCACTATGTCTGATGTTTTCCACTTGGGTTTGAAGAAAGCGGATCTGCAAGGCGCCACCCTGGCGATCGTTCCCGGTGACCCCGAGCGCGTGAAGCGCATCGCAGAGCTGCTGGACAACCCGGTGCACCTGGCCAGCCATCGTGAATTCACTACCTGGCGCGGCGAGATGGACGGCAAGGCCGTGATCATCTGCTCCACCGGTATCGGTGGCCCGTCCACCTCCATTGCGGTGGAAGAGCTGGCCCAGCTGGGTATCAATACCTTCCTGCGCATCGGCACCACGGGCGCCATCCAGCCGCACCTGAACGTGGGCGACGTCATCGTGACCACAGGTTCCGTGCGCCTCGACGGCGCCAGCCTGCACTTCGCGCCGATGGAGTTCCCGGCCGTGGCCGACTTCGACTGCACCACGGCGCTGGTCAACACCGCCAAGGAGCTGGGCTCCACCCTGCACGTGGGGGTGACTGCCTCTTCCGACACCTTCTACCCGGGTCAAGAGCGTTACGACACCGTCTCCGGCCGCGTGGTGAGCCGTTTCCAGGGTTCCATGAAAGAGTGGCAAGCCATGGGCGTGCTGAACTACGAGATGGAGTCCGCCACCCTGCTGACCATGTGCACCAGCCAGGGCCTGCGTGCCGGCATGGTAGCCGGCGTTATCGTCAACCGTACCCAGCAGGAAATCCCGAACGCCGAAACCATGGCGAGAACCGAATCTGATGCCATCAAGATCGTGCTGGGCGCCGCCCGCAAGCTGATCTGATAGCACCACAAAGAGTGGGGGGTGGGGGCCGTTGCGAAAGCGCGGCCCCTATCTTTTTGTCTGCGCCCTAGAAGGGGCAGTCGCACACCGCCGCCATGGGCTTGCCGCTCAGGGGATGATGGAAGTCGAGGCGATGGGCGTGGAGCATCAGGCGCCCGGCCAGGGCATGGGCCTGCCCGCCATAGAGATCACACCCCAGCATGGGGTAACCCAGCTGCTGGCTGTGGATGCGCAGCTGATGGGTACGCCCCGATTCCGGCCGCAGCGCCACCCGGCTGACGGCCAGGCTCCCTGCTCCATGGGGCCACTGCTCCCGCGCCAGGACCCGATAGCGGGAGCGGGCGGGCTTGCCCTCCCGGGCACAGATCTTCATCAGGGGGAAGTTGGGGGGATCCTTGGCGATGGGAAAGTCCATCACCCCCTCATCCTCGGCCAGGTGACCCAGCAGCAGCGCCAGATACTCCTTGCCGACGGTGCGTTCGCTGAACTGGCGGCAGAGGGCGGCGTTGACCGCCTTGTTGCGGGCGACCAGCATCAGCCCCGAGGTGCCAAAGTCGAGGCGATGGACCAGGGTGCAGCCGGGGAAGTCCTGCACCAGTCGATGATGGACCGAATCCAGGTTCTGCGGATGTTTGCCGGAGAGGCTGAGCAGGCCGGAGGGCTTGTCGATCAGCAACAGGGCCTCATCTTCATGGAGGATGCGGATCGATGCCTGGCAGGGGGGAGCGATGAACTCATCTGGACTGGGCTGCATGGGGCGGGCGAGGGCTCGGGTCGAATGGGGTGGGCATGATACACCCGGGCGCCCTCTCTGACATCTGCCTTGCGTCGGATCCTGACCCTGGCAGGGGAGGCGGGGCGGGTTCAGGTTCATCCTGTGATCGGAATGGGGGATAGCCTCCTCATCCCTTGCTAAGGTATGGGATGACACCTGCCCGGATGAGCCTGGCGGTTTGACCCGTAAGGAGGGCAGTGATGCGCCGGATGCCAATGCTGTTGCTGCTCAGTCTGCCCCTTGCCGGATGCAGCACCCCGTTCGAGCGATTGTGGGAAGGGGTGGCCGAGTGCGAATTCGATGGCCTCTCCCTGGATGCTGACACCCTCAAGCCGGGCCATCCCGATCTGGCCGGCTTCACCCCCTACAAGGTGAACAATGGCTTTGCCTGGTATCGTACCCGCACCCAGCTGGGGGAGTTGCCCATCAGCGGCTTCCTGATCCCGACCTCGACCTTCGAGGTCCATGCCCTCTTCATCGATGCCCCCATCGCCAACACCCGCCAGCTGCTGCTGGAACGCTATGGCGATGACTTCTCCAATGAGGCGCGCCACCAGGCCGGCAAGGCGCCGCTGCTGCTGCGCGACCCCAACAACCCCAAGCGTTCGATCCTCGACTGCACCCGGGACGACGGGGGTGAGGAATACAGGCCAGAGGCATACGAGGTGCAAGAGTGAGCGGCAGGAGCCGGCGAGGGGCTGGCTAGGGGTAACCGAGGGTCTCTCGTATCTCGTCGATATGCCGGGCGACCCAGGCCGGGTCTATGGGGCCCCAGTCGCTGATGCGGTAGCCGCCCTGCTGATGGCGCGCCCCCGGGGTCTGCTCAAACTCACACACCAGATCCAGTTCGGCCAGGGCCGCCAGGGTGTCCTGGGCGGTGCGCCTCGGCATGCCGGTGGCGGCCATGATGGCCGCCACCGTGTTGGTGCCGCTGTCGATCAGGTGAGCGAGATAGAGGCGGCGGTAGAAGCTGGTGCGGGTCTTGCTGATCCCCGGCGCCTGCGCCTTGCTCATATCTCGTCCTCGATACGCTCGAAGTAGCGCCACAGGGCGATGGCCGACTTGCCCATCACCAGGGCCCAGATACCGAACCAGAACCAGCGGAAGAAGCTCCAGCTGGAGGCATCCGCCTCCGTGGTCTTGATCTTGGTGACGTTCGGGAACATGGAGAACATGTTCACCCGCCAGCCGTAGGAGGTGATGATGGCCAGCTTCTTCTCGAACTCCATGGACTTGGCCTTGGCCTGGACATCGGCGGCATCAAACTTGAAGTAGAAGGGGAAACCCCAGCCGGTGTCTTCGTTGCGAAACACCCGTATCTTCTCGCCGGGGCGCTCGGTATAGATGTAATAGACATCCGTGGTGGGGCCGTCGGCGGGGTTGTTCTTGCTGATGGGGCCGTCCTTGTCGGTGCGCTTCACCTCCACCCCGGTGATGGTGGCGATGGTGTGCTCGGGCAGGTAGTAATCGAGCCAGATGGCGGACAGCAGGGCGATCAATCCCAGGGTGATGAAGGCGGGTTTCCTGAGCTTCAGATTCATGGTGCTCTCATAAGGGGGGAGTTGGCGTGCCTCTACCATACCCATATTTGCCGGTCAGGCACAGCCCTCAATGAAGCCAGCTTGTAAAAAGGCCGTTTAAAACAATGGCCAATGGCACCCTGCTTCGGGCGAGAGGCCCGCAGGCGGCACCTCTCGCCCGGCTGGCAGAGCGGGTATCACAACTGGAACTGGGCCAGTTGCCTGCGCTGCTGCTCGGCCAGCTGTGACAGCTCGTGACTGGCGGCGGCGCTCTGGCTGATGCCGGCGGCGTTCTGGTGCACTATCTCGTAGATGTTGGTGAGGTTGCGGTTGATGTCGGCGGTGACGCAGGACTGCTCCTCGGCGGCGGTGGCCACCTGGGCATTGGCACCATTGATCTGGGTGACCGCCGCCGTGATGCCCCCCAGCAGGTCCTGCACCTCGGCGGAGAGGCGCTGGTTGCGACCCAGGATCTCCAGGGTCTCCTGCACGCCGTCGTTGGCGGACTGGCTCTGGCTCTGCAGCTGCTCGATGATGACCTGGATCTCCTTGGTGGAGTCCTGGGTGCGGGCGGCCAGCAGGCGCACCTCGTCGGCCACCACCGCAAAGCCGCGGCCGGTTTCCCCGGCGCGGGCGGCCTCGATGGCGGCGTTGAGGGCCAGCAGGTTGGTCTGCTCCGAGATGCTCTGGATCACCTCGATCACCTTGCCAATCTGCTCGGACTGGGACTTGAGCCGCGCCACCACGCTGGCGGCGCTCTCCAGGCTGCCCGCCATGCGGCCGTTGGCCTGGATGCTCTCGGCAAACAGGGCCAGCCCCTGCTCGACCCTACTGTGGGCGTCGCGCGCCAGCTCGTCGGCCAGGGCGGCGTTGTGGTTGACGTTGTCGGCGGTGCTGGCCAGCTCGGTGACGGCGGAGGCAACCTGCTCGGTCTCGCTGCGCTGCTGCTGGGCGTTGGCCTCGGACTGGGTCATGACGGCGGCCAGTTCGGTGGCGGCGGAGGCCACGTTGCCGCTGATGCCGGTCAGGGCATGGAGGGTGCTGCCCAGCTGGGTCAGGGTCAGGTTGATGTCCTTGGCCAGCTGGCCCAGCTCGTTGCTGCCTTCGGCCTTGGCGCGCACGTTGAAGCGCCCCTGGGCGACGGCGTGCATCACCTCCTGCAACTGGCCGATGGGCTGGACGACGCGGCCGGAGAGCCACCAGCCGCCGCAGAGGGCCGCCACCAGGGTGGCACTCATCATCAGCAGGGTCTGCAGCAGGGTGGCGCGATAGTGGGCCTGCTCCTGGGCTATCTCCTGCTGGCTCAGCCGGTTGATGTGGGCAGACAGGGTGTCTATCTGCTTGATCAGCCGCTCTCCCAGATCGCGAAAGTGCAGCCTGGCCTGCTCGTAGGCGGCGGGATCGCCGCTGCCGGCAAAGCGCTGGGACAACAGCGGCAGCATGGTGGTGCGGGTGTGGGCGAAGTAGGCCTGCAGGGCCGCCGCCACTTGGCTGTTGTCCTGCTCGGCGCCGGGGATGGCCAGCCGGGACAAGATGGTCCCCAGCTCCTGCTCGGCCCCGTTGAGGACGGCGGGCAGCTCGGCGAAGCGGGCCTGCTCGTAGAGACCGTAGATGGCGTTGGTGCGCAGCCGGTAGCTGGCGTGGATCAGGGCGGCGATGTCGTCCTTGTGGCGGGTGACGCTGGCGGTGGTTTCGTTCATGTCCGAAATGGCGCCGTCTATCTCCTGCTTGCTGACAACGGCCATCAGCAGCATCAGCAGGCTGGCCAGCAGGAGGGGGATGAGCACTTGCAGACGAATGGAGAGGTTGTTCAACGACATGAAAGATCTTGGCCCGAAGAGGAGTGAGGCGGCATCTTACACAGGCGCGACAACTCTTGTCACAGGGTTTTTAATGCTGAAATCTTGCTGAAGGAAATGGTTTTTCTTGTGTTAAAAGAGTGTGATAGGCAAGATCGTCTGCCTGTTACCCTGGAGGTGTAGTGTGTCCGACTGGATTGATCCCGCCATCTTGGCGCTGTTTGTTCCCACGTTTTTCTTTGTCTCGGTGACCCCCGGCATGTGCATGACCCTGGCGATGACCCTGGGCATGAGCCTGGGGGTGCGCCGCACCCTCTCCATGATGTGGGGAGAGCTGATTGGCGTGGGGCTGGTCTCCGTGCTGTCGGTGGTGGGGGTGGCGGCCGTCATGCTCAACTATCCGGCCCTGTTCTCGGCCTTCAAGTACGTGGGGGGCGCCTACCTCATCTGGCTCGGCATTCAGATGTGGCAGGCCAAGGGCAAGATGGCCATCCCGGCGGATCTCTCGGCCGGCCAGCAGACCAGCGCCATGGGACTGGCCGTGCAGGGGTTTGTCACCGCCATCGCCAACCCCAAGGGGTGGGCCTTCATGGTCTCCCTGCTGCCCCCCTTCATCAATGCCGCCAAGCCGATGACGCCGCAGATAGGGGCCCTGGTCGCGCTCATCCTGGTGATCGAGTTCGCCTGCATGCTGCTCTATGCGAGCGGTGGCCGCACCCTGCGCCACTTCCTCGCCAAGAGCGGCAACGTGGCCCTGATGAACCGCATCGCCGGCTCGCTCATGCTGTTTGTCGGGGTCTGGCTGGCCCTGGGCTGAGCGCCTGGGCCTCGCAAAAATGCCACTCCCTGCACGGGGGGTGGCATTTTTCATGGGCGCACGCCGGGACTAGCCGGATTTGAAGCGCCTGACCCAGGGGTTGGCGCTGATGCCGTGCAGGATCACGCTGAGCAGGATAGTGCAGAGTACCGTCTTGATGATGGGGCCCTGACCGAGCAGGGCCGGCCTGTGTTGCAGCACCATGACGGCGAAGACGATGCTGGCGAGGCCCCGGGGGCCGAACCAGCCGACGAACAGCCTGAGCTCGGGCCTGAGCCCGGAGCCGAGCAGGCAGAGCCAGACCGGCACCATGCGCAGCAGGGTGAGGCTGGTCAGGGCATAGAGCCAGTATGGCCAGTGCAGCAGATCCGGCAGCACAGGGAGCAGGGTGGCGCCAAACACCATCCAGATCACCACGGAGAGCAGGTCGCCATAGCCCTCGCAGCTGTCGAGGTACTCATGTTTGTGCTCGCCGAAGCGGTGGCCTATCAAGAGCCCGCCGACGAAGGCGGCGATGAAGCCGCTGCCCCCCAGGGTCTGGGCCAGGGCGAAGCAGAGCAGGGCCAGCCCGGGCAGGGTGAGCTGACGCCAGAGCGGCAGCTGCCAGCCATTGAGATAGGAGCGTCTGAGCAGCCAGAGGGTGACATGGCTCAGGGCCAGGGCCACCACTATCCCTATGCCAATTTCTTCGAGCATCAGGGTCAGGGCCAGGGCGCCCGTGCCCTGATGCTGCTCGGTCGGGGCGATGAGGGCCAGCAGCAGCAAGAGCACGGGCACGCAGATGCCGTCGTTGAGCCCGCTCTCCTGGTTGAGTCCCTCGCGAATGGGAGCGGGCACCGCGGGATTGCTGACCACGGCCTTGCCCAGCGCCGCGTCCGTCGGGGCGAGAATAGTGGCGAGGATGGCGAGTTCGAGCAGGGGCAGGTCCGGAAATAGCCAGCGACCGAACAGGGTGCCCAGCACCAGGGTGAGTGGCAGGCCGATCAGCAGCAGGCGGACAGGCAGACTGCGGTTGGCCAGCAGCACCCGCCAGTCGGTGTTGGCGGCATCGGTGAACAGCACTATCACCAGGGTGAGCTCGGCCAGCAGCCGGATCCCCTCGTGATTGATCTCCAGGCTGAGCAGGCCGACCCCGCCCGGGCCGAGCAGGGCCCCCGCCAGCAGGAACAGCAGGGGGCCATTGACGAGTTTGGATTCAAATCGACCCGCTATCAGGCTGTAGATCAGCAGGAAGGCGGCGAGGATGGCCAGGTTCTGGTAGAGCTGTGTCGTCTCCATGGTGCGCCTTTCAGTCGGTGAGGCAATCGGGGTCGAATGCGTATTCGCCATCGAGCCAGCGCACTATCTCGTCGACGCAGGATTGATCCCGAAACGGCAGGTAACGGCTGCGCAAGGTGGCGATCTGCTCCGGGGTGAGCTGGGCCAGGCCAACGTCCTGAAACAGCGGCAGATCGGCCCCTATCATGGCGGCGATCTGGGGGCCGCAGGTGGCATGGAGGGCGTCGTGCAGCGCCTTGTCCGGGTCGTAACGTCTGCCGAGGCGGTAGCTCATGGGCAGGGAGGCCAGCGGCAGGGCCGAGAGCGCCGCCTGCTTCATGGGGTTGACGCCGTGGCCCGAGGTGAGCTCGGCGAGTTCCGCCGGACGGTGCTCGAAGGCGCGCAGGTGCAGGAAGCTGCTCGCCTTGCTGCCGTCATTGACCGGGTAGTTGTCCCAGAGGAAGGGCTTGCGCTGCAGCCAGTCGGCGGTCTGCTTGAGGTGCGCGGCCGGGTATTCGGTGGAGCAGACCCTGGGGCCGGTCCAGAAGATGTCGAAACGCGCATCCAGTCCCTGGCCCAGATCCTGGAGGTAGTTGGCCGGCATGGCGCCGAACACCTTCTCCAGCACGGGATCCGTGCTGTAGTAGCTGGGGCAGAACAGCAGGCGGCGGGCGCGGCTGTGGGCCGCGATGTCGTGGGCGATCCGGATCTGCAGGGGGGCGAGCTCGGGGCTGTCGCCCACCATGTCATCGAACAGGACGGCCAGCATGTCCGGGGCCAGCTCGGCATCGATGACCCTCAGCTTCTCGAGCAGGGCGGGGCGCTGGCGTTCGTAGTCGTGATGGGCGCCCATGGGGCTCAGACCGATGCCAAAATCCAGGCCATTGGCGCGGCACTGCCCGGCAAACTGGCGCAGGGCGTTCAGCTGATCTTCGGGCCAGGGCAGGGCCCAGTGCTTGCGCAGATAGCCATCCTCTTTCGGGGCGTAGAGGTAGAAGCCATAGCCGTGGCGGGGCAGCCACTGGGCGTAGCGGGCGCGGGCGTCCCAGCGCCAGCCCTTGCCAAAGAAGCCCTCGATGAGACCGAGGTGGGGGTTGGGGGCGCCGACGCCCGCCATCAGGCTGTGCTCAGACATAATGTATTGCTCCGTCAAGGGGCGATCAGACCGGGTCTTCGTCGAGGAAGCGCACGCCTATCTTGCTCGCCTCGTCCTCGTCCATCTCGGCCACGGTCCAGATCATGCCCTGCCATGGGTACTGGTCACCCACCACCAGATTATCGCCCAAGCGGCCGGCGAGGAAGTCGCCCAGGCTCTGCTCCGGCTCGTCCAGCTCGCCAAGATCCAGGCCATAGAGGGGGGCGAGATCGATCAGGCGGGCCGAGGCATCGAGCAGGAAGTCCCCGAAGAAGCGGGGGCCGAGATCCTGCTCCGGGGCCTGGCTGAACAGCTGGCCGAGGGCGGTCAGGTCGTGTTCGTGGCCGATGACGCAGAGGATGTCATCGGCCTGCAGGCAGGTACTGCCGGAGGGGTGGAGCAGATCCTGGCCGCGAAACAGGGCGCAGACCCGGGTGCCCGCCGGCATCTTGAGATCCCGCAGCGGGGAGCCGATGCACCACTTCTCCGAGCCGAGCCGGTAGACGAAGGTCTCCCACTGGCTGTCGAGATCGATCTCCAGCCCGGCGCGGTTGATGGGGGAGGGCGGCGCCGGCACCTCCACCCGCGCCAGGCGCGAGGCCAGCGGCAGCGAGCTGCCCTGCAGGATCAGGGAGACCAGCACCACGAAGAAGGCGACATTGAAATAGAGCTGGGCGTTGGGCAGCCCGGCCATCATGGGGAAGACTGCCAGTATGATGGGCACGGCGCCGCGCAAGCCCACCCAGGAGATGAACCAGCGCTCGCGGGGGGCGAAGTTCTTGAAGGGCAGCAGCCCTATCCAGACCGAGAGCGGGCGGGCGATCAGTATCATCCACATGGCCAGGGCCAGGCCCGGCAAGGCGATGGGCATCAGGTTGCTCGGGGTGGCGAGCAGGCCCAGCACCAGGAACATGCCTATCTGGCTCAGCCAGGTGAGGCCGTCCAGCACGGAGAGGGTGGTGCTGCGGCTGCGGATCACCCGGTTGCCCAGCAAGAGGCCGGTCAGGTAGATGGCGAGGATGCCGCTGCCCCCCAGCGCCGTGGTGAGGGCGAAGATGAGCAGGCCGCCGCTGACGGTGAGCAGGGGGTAGAGCCCGGGCGCCAGGCGGGCCGTGTTGATGAGCTTCCACAGCAACCAGCCGGCCCCCAGCCCCAGCCCGGCCCCCAGGCCGAACTGTTGCAGCAGCTGGAGCAGGAAGGACCAGTCCAGCCCCTGCTGGCCGGTGGCCAGCACCTCGATCAGGGTGATGGTGAGGAAGACCGCCATGGGGTCATTGCTGCCGGACTCTATCTCCAGGGTGGCGCCGACCCGCTCGTTGAGGCTGCGCCCGCCGAGCAGGGAGAAGACGGCCGCGGCATCGGTGGAGCCGACGATGGCGCCGATCAGCATCCCCTGCATCAGGTTGAGGTCAAACAGCCAGGCCGCCATCAGCCCGGTCAGGCCCGTGGTGATGGCCACCCCCAGGGTGGCGAGGGAGAGGGCGGGCCAGAGCGCGACCCGAAACGAGGAGACCCGGGTGCGCATGCCGCCATCGAGCAAGATGATGGCCAGGGCCAGGTTGCCCACCAGGTAGGCGACCGAGTAATCGGCGAAGTGGATGCCCCCTGGGCCATCCTCTCCCGCCAGCATGCCGACCGCGAGGAAGATCACCAGAATGGGGATCCCGAGCCGGGACGAGAGTGCGCTCAACAGGACACTGGCTCCCACCAACAGGGCACCGATAAGAAAGAAACTGTTGATGGTCACTGCATCCAATGGCGAACTCCTTCTGTCAAAATGCAAATCAGGCACATTATATGCATTTACCCCCTGCTTGTGTGGGCTATTTGTGCATTATTTTGCAATTTACGCCATTTTGCGTCACGGGTGGCCATGGTTGCCAACCCGTCATGGTGAGGGGGCGTGGCGAGGGGGGAGAGAGGGGGGGCCGGATGAAAAAAAGCCCCTTTCGGGGCTTTTTTGTCAGTAGTCGTCCTCGTCATCCTTGACTTCGCGGATCTTGTCCTTGTACTTGGGCAGCTCTTTCTCTATCCGCTTCATGTCCTTGATGGCATTGAGAAATACGCCAAGCAGAAACAGGAGTGGCAAGCCGATTAACAACCAGAGACTCATGGGGTGCTCCTATTGATGTCATGGACGCTGTCATGGTCTGTGCGCTGGGGTAAGACGTAGCGGGCCAGTATCTCGTCGAGGTGGGTCAGGATCGTCTGCTTACCCTCAATATCCGCCTGTTGCAGGCAAAGCGCCAGCGCCCTGGCATCGAGCCGCTGATGTTGCGCCTCGGGCGCAAAGCTCAGATGCCAGGGTTCGAAGGCGACCTCCCTGCCTAGCGCCTGGCGATCCTGCCTGTCATAGGGCAGGAAAAACCCGAAGTCGCCCATATGGGCGTCGAGCCAGAGCGCCAGTTCGGCAAACCAGCCTCCCGCCTCATATTCCCAGGGCTCCAGGGCCAGCCGGGTGCCATCGGGCAGGCGGTCCGGATCATAGATGTCCAGATCCGTGCCCCAGTGGTGGCGGCTGGTGCCCGGCAGGGCGCTCCAGCGCAGGATGGCATGGAGCCGCTCGACCTCGCCCAGTTGCAGGGCATCCAGGGGCTGGCCGTCGCCGTCTTGCAGCGGTCGCTCGCCGCGCCACTTGCCATTCCAGATGGCCAGCTGGCGCGCGAAACTGCGCCAGCTGGAGGCGGGTTGCAGATTGTGGCCCGCGGCAGCGGCGGCCAGCTGCATGGCGTGAAAGGCGTCGGCGGCGGCCGGGGTGAGGCGGTGAGGCCCGGCCCCGAGCACCCTGAGGTGCCCCTCATCCTGGCCAAGCAGTTGTTCCTGGGTCAGCACGGTTTCTCCTCCCGCGGCAGGCTTCATGGCAGCAAACGGGTCAGCACACCCTGATACATGTCCGCCAGCAGATCCAGATCGCCGGCCTTCACGCACTCGTTCACCTTGTGGATGGTGGCGTTGACGGGCCCGAGCTCGATCACCTCGGCCCCGGTGGGGGCGATAAAGCGTCCATCGGACGTTCCGCCCGTGGTGAGCAGGGCAGGACGCTGGCCGTTGACCTCGGCCACGGCGGCGACGGTGGCCTCCAGCAGGGCGCCGGTATCGGTCAGGAAGGGCTGACCGGAGAGGGTCCATTTCAGATCAAAGTCCAGACCGTGCTTGTCCAGTAGCGCCTCGACTCGCTCGCGGATGGCCAGATCGGTGAGCTCTGTGCTGAAGCGGAAGTTGAACTGGACGTGCAATTCGCCGGGGATGACGTTGGAGGCGCCGGTCCCCCCCTGAATATTGGCTATCTGGAAGCTGGTGGGGGGGAAGAAGGCGTTGCCCTCATCCCACACGGTGGCGGCCAGCTCGCTCAGGGCCGGGGCCGCCTTGTGGATGGGGTTGTCCGCCAGATGGGGGTAGGCCACGTGGCCCTGCACCCCGCGCACCAGCAGATCGCCGGTGATGGAGCCGCGGCGGCCGTTCTTCACCACGTCTCCCACCTCGGTGGTGGAGGAGGGTTCGCCGACGATGCACCAGCGGATCTTCTCGTTGCGCGCCTCCAGGGTGTCGATCACCCGGGTGGTGCCATTGATGAAGGGGCCCTCTTCGTCCGAGGTGATGAGGAAGGCGATGGAGCCGGAGTGATCCGGGTGGGCGGCCACGAAGCGTTCGGTGGCCACCACCATGGCGGCGAGGGACCCCTTCATGTCGGCGGCACCACGGCCATAGAGCACGCCATCCTGAATGGTCGGCTCGAACGGCGGGGTGTGCCACTTGTCGAGCGGCCCGGCGGGCACCACGTCGGTGTGGCCGGCGAAACAGAACAGGGGGCCCTCGCTGCCGCGGCGCGCCCAGAGGTTGGTGGTGTCTTCAAACACCATGGGCTCGATGACGAAGCCCAGGCGCGCGAGGCGCTCCGCCATCAGGGTCTGACACCCTTCATCTTGCGGGGTAACGGAGGGGCGGCGGATCAGATCCTTGGCCAGTGCGATGACATCCGACATCGGCATTCCTTAAAAGAAGAGGTTAACGGGGGAAGAGGGATTGATACTGGTCTGCCTTGAAACCCAGGTGCAGCTCGCCGTCCAGATCCAGCAGGGGGCGCTTGATCATGGCGGGGTGTTCGAGCATCAGGGCGCGGGCCTTGGCGGTGTCGAGCCCTTGCCTGGCCTCCTCCGGCAGGGCGCGGAAGCTGGTGCCGCGAGTATTGAGCAGCGCCTCCCAGCCCAGCTGTGCCAGCCAGCCATCCAGTTGGGCCGGGCTCAGGCCATCTGCCCTGTGGTCGTGGAAGCGGTGATCGACGCCGGCATCGGCGAGCCACTTGCGCGCCTTCTTGATGGTGTCGCAGTTTTTGATGCCATAGAGGGTGACGGCCATGGGGGTGTCCTTGTCTGCGGGCCTGGGCCCTGAATTCAACGAAGGCCAGATTCTGGCATTGTGGCCGTTGCAAGGCAACGGCCTGGGCCATCTCTTGCTGACGCCGGGCATGGCGAGCCCGTGGCGGCTGAGGGGGAGGGCCCCCAATGCAGGGCATGCATCATGCAATGGCAATAAAACATTTCCTTGGCAAGAGTCTTTGCTCTAGTCTGCTGGCCGTCTCGCGTCCATGTCGGCGCCGGTCATGGCCAGCGCCATCCGGCACGGCCCGCCGCCCTCTTCGCGTGGTGCCAGGGGCGGCGGCGACGCCTGAACGTTTTGACTCTGCAAACCCGAGTGTTGCTTGCTTGTCTGCCCGCCATCATGGCGGGCTTTTTTTGTGGCATGCCCCGGGCCAGAGAGACGAAACGCGCCATCGAGGCGCGTTTTATCTTGTGGAAAGAGGGGTCAGGGGGCGACGGGCCATTGATAATCGAAGACCCGTGCCCGCTCCCAGGGGGCTTCCGGCAGGCCGGAGCTGAGCCCGGCGTACTTGCCCACATCGTCCACCACTATGGTGGAGAGCACGGGCAGCTGGTGTTCGGTGCAGTACATGCGAATGCGTTGCAGCAGGGTGCGCAGCTCATCCTGGCAGGTCTCCAGCCCGGCCATCTTGGCCAGCTTGGAGTAACGAATGGTTGAGCGTTCCTTTGCCGACGCGACGAGAATATCCCACAGCTTGTAGTCGCAGGTTGTCATGCTTGCGGTGGCCTGGTTTGTCATAGCTCTCTCCGGTGCGAAGTGGTCGCTGGGTATCGGTGCCGATCTTGGCAGCTTGGTCGTGGCGAGTCTTGATCCAACGCAAAAAGCGGGTCATTAATCTCCCCCGGTCATAGGCGGGAATTCTAGAACGTAGGCGGTAGTTTAAAAAACTTAATTTCAATTATTTTTTAGATATTACGATTGGTTTTTGGTGGTTTATTGATATTTGCAGATGATGATCCAGCGTCAGTGGCGTATGAGCCTCTGGCATCGTGGGCCGGATGGCCGCGTGCCTCATGCCGTCGGGGGGCTGGCTCAACCCGGGAAGATGACACGGGAGGCCGATGGCCTCCCGTTTGTTGTTGTCCTGGTTTGCCCGCCTCAGAGCAGCAGGCTGGTCAGCAGGTAACCCAGGGTACAGGCGGTGCCCACCCCGATGAGGCCGGGCAGGATGAAGCTGTGGTTGATGATGAACTTGCCGATGCGGGTGGTGCCTGAGCGGTCGAAGCCGATGCAGGCCAGATCGCTTGGGTAGGTCGGCAGCACGAAGTAGCCGTAGCTCGCCGGCAGGAAGGCGATCAGTAGCTTGGGATCCACCCCCAGGGCCAGCCCCATGGGGGCGATGGCGGTGAGCGCCGCCGCCTGGCTGTTCACCAGCTTGGAGATGAGGAAGAGCACCAGGGCATAGGTCCAGGGCTGGGACTGCACCACATGGGAGAGGCTCTCCTTGAGGGCGTCCATGTGGCTGATGAAGAAGGTGTCGCTCATCCAGGCCACCCCGAACACCGAGAAGATGGCGACCATGCCCGCCTTGAACACGGGACCGTTCGAGATCTCGCTCGGCTTGACCTTGCAGCGCATCAGTATGATGGCGCCGGCGATCAGCATCATCATCTGGATCACCAGGTTCATGGAGAGGGGGCCCGTCTTGCCCTTGATCTCGAACACGGGACGCAGTCCCTCGTTGGCCCCCAGCACCACCACGGCGGCGATGGCGGCGAAGAAGATCCAGGTCGACCAGTAGGCCTCTTTCGGGAAGGCGTGATCGAGCAGGGTCTGGTTGCCGCCATAGATGAAGGCGCGCTGTTCCGGATCCTGGATTCTGGCCTGGAACTCCTCGTCCTTGTCCAAGTCCTTGCCGCGGCGCAGGCTCCACAGGGCCGCCACCAGCACGCCGGTGAGGGAGGCCGGGATGGAGATCATCAGGATGTCGAGCAGGCCATAGGCCTCGCCTATGCCATGACCGGCCGCCAGGATGGAGACCAGGGAGACCACGGCCACCGAGACGGGGGAGGAGCAGATGGCCATCTGGGAGGCGACGGAGGCCACCGCCATGGGGCGCTCGGGACGGATGTTCTTCTGCAGCGCGATGTCACTGATGATGGGGAACATGGTGTAGACCACGTGGCCGGTACCGCACAGGAAGGTGAGGGTCCAGGTGGTGAGCGGGGCCAGTATGGTGATGTACTGGGGGTGGCGGCGCAGCAGGCGCTCGGCTATCTGCATCATCAGGTTGAGGCCGCCGGCGGTCTGGAGCACGGAGGCGCACCCTATCACCGCCAGTATGGTCAGCATCACCTGCACCGGGGGCTCGCCCGGGGTCAGCCCGAACACGAAGGTCAGCAGGAACAGACCTATGCCGCTGATGAGGCCAAGCCCCATGCCTCCAAAGCGGGTACCCAGCAGCAAGCAGCCGAGTACCACCAAAAATTCCATCAAGATCATTCCATTACCTCGTGTGATTGAACCCATGTCCGCACCGGCCCTGGGGCCAGGGAGCCTCTGTCGTCATTGTCCCTAACGGGTCAGTGGGCATTCTGCCACCCCTAAAGGGGTAAAAAATTGAGGTGGTTCAATAACGGGCCCTTTTCCGAATTAAGTGCATAAAAACTACGGATAACCCCTGTACAGAGGTGGCTGGGGCCTGGCAGGCAGGGGAAGAGGGGTGGGGGATTGATGCGAGGAGCAGAATGAGAGGCGGAGATCGTCCCTGCCGGGAGACGGCAGGGGTCGATGAAGGGCATCGCAGGTCAGGGCTGGCCTGCGATCCTGGCAATGGGCCCGACTGGTCGGCTCAAGTGTCCTGGTTTGACTCGGCGGTGGCCGCCTCTGTTGGAGACGAGCGCTGAGACAAGAGGGCTGCGCGGCAGGCAGCCAGGATCTCATCGGCCAGTGGCGACTCATCCGGACAGGCCCGCGACAGCATGATGGCGCCGACCATCTGCGCCATCAGCGCGATCCCCTTGGCGCGATCCTGTGCATCCGACGTGCCGCGCGGGCCACCGATGCGGGCCAGCATGGCCTCAATACCGGCCTCGAAGGCGGCCTTGACCTGGGCCGGTTGGCGCGCCGCATCGGCACACAGTGCGGCCATGATGCAGCCATCCCCAGGGACATCGCGGTGCTCTCTGGAGAGGTAGTGCCTGACAAACTCGGGGCCATCGAGCGCGCCGGTTTTCTCCAGGCTCTGTTCAAACCCGCAGGTGGCGGCCTCTGCCATCAGATCCGCCTTGGTGGGAAAGTGCTTGTAGAAACCGCCGTGAGTGAAGCCGGCCGCCCCCATCAGATCTGCCACCCCCACGCCATCGTAACCCCGTTCGCGAAACAGCCTGGCCGCGGTGGCGACTATGTGTGCCCGGTTGGCCTGAGCCTGTGCCTTGGTGACCCTCATACCCGGTCGTCCTCTGGATCATGGAAGTGGTGAACACTATACATTGATGTTGGTCATCATCAAAACGCTTGACGAAAAAGATGATGATCGTCATCTTTAATGCGCAGACCCCGGGAAGGGGTTGAACGCCCTGACCCCGGATTGACGCTTGCAAGCTCAGAGCAGGGCGGCGCGATGCAGAGAGAGACCACCCTCCTTCCCAGATCCAGGTTCCACCCGACAGAGGCACGCCATGACAGACAAGAGACTCTTCGAGGCCTATTCCCTTGGCCCCATCACCCTCGCCAACCGCATCGTGATGGCGCCGCTCACCCGCAACCGTGCCGGCCCCGGCCTGGTACCGAGCGAGCATGCCGCCACCTATTACAGCCAGCGGGCCACGGCGGGGCTGCTGATCGCCGAGGCGACGCAGGTCTCCGCCCAGGCTCAGGGCTACCAGGACACCCCGGGCCTCTACACGGCGGCGCAGATTGCGGGCTGGCGCAAGGTGACCGATGCGGTGCATGCCAGGGGCGGTCGCATCTTCGTGCAGCTCTGGCACGTCGGTCGCGTCTCCCACGTCGCGCTGCAACCCGATGGCGCGGCGCCGGTGGCGCCCTCGGCCCTGCGGGCCCAGACCAAGACCTTCGTCAACAATGACTTCGTCGAGGTGTCCATGCCCCGGGCATTGGCGCTGGAGGAGCTCCCCGGCATCGTCGATGATTTTCGTCAGGCGGCTGCCAACGCCATGGCGGCGGGCTTCGACGGGGTCGAGATCCACGGTGCCAACGGCTATCTGCTGGAGCAGTTTCTCAAGGATGGCGCCAACCTGCGCACCGACGGCTATGGCGGCTCCATCGAGAACCGCGCGCGGCTGCTGCTCGAGGTCACCGCCGCCGTGGCCGAGGAGATCGGGGCCGATCGCACCGGGGTCCGCATCTCCCCCGTCTCACCGGCCAATGGCATCTCCTGCAGCGATCCCCAGCCGCAGTACGACTATCTGGTCGAGCGGCTCAGCGCGCTGGGGGTCGTCTATCTGCATGTGATCGAGGGCGCCACCGGCGGCCCCCGGGATGTCGCCCCTTTCGACTTCGCCTCCCTGCGTCGGCGCTTCAAGCAGACCTATCTGGCCAATAACGGCTATGACCTGACGCTGGCCAGCAGTGCCCTGGCCCAGGGCAAGGCGGACCTGTTTGCCTTCGGTCGCCCCTTTATCAGCAATCCGGATCTGGTCGAGCGCCTGCAGCAGGGGGCCCCGCTCGCCGCACTCAGACCCGAGACCCTCTATGGCGGCGGCGCCGAGGGCTACATCGATTACCCGGCCTTGGCGGGGGCCGACGAGTAACCGCGCATCGACGGGAAGCGTCATCCCATGACGCCCCGTCGACATTGCGCCATGGCCCTCCAGTGCCTGGCGCGGCATCCAAGACAGTGCAACACCTTCACCCGAGAGAATGACATCATGACCATTAAACCCACAGTGCTTATCACCGGCGCCTCCAGCGGCATTGGCGCCACCTATGCCGACCGCTTCGCCCGGCGCGGCCACGATCTGGTGCTCGTCGCCCGCGATGAGGCACGGCTGACGGCGCTGGCAGGCCGCCTGCGCCAGGCGTATGGCGTCGCCGTCGACATCCTGCCCGCCGACCTCACCCAATCCCGGGAGCTGGCCGCCGTGGAGGCCCGGCTACGGGATGATGCCAGCATCGGCATCCTGATCAACAACGCAGGGATGGGCCAGACGGGTCACTTCCTCGCCCAGACCGCCGACAGCGTCGAGCAACTGGTGACCCTGAACAGCACGGCGCTGGCACGCTTGGCGGCCGCCATCGCCCCACGGCTGGTACAGGCCGGGGAGGGGAGCATCGTCAACATCGGCTCCGTGGTCGGGCTCGCGCCCGAGTTCGGCATGACGCTCTATGGTGCGACCAAGGCTTTCGTGCTGTTCCTCTCCCAGGGGATGAGCCTGGAGCTCGCTCCCGCCGGGGTCTATGTGCAGGCGGTGCTGCCTGCCGGCACGCGCACCGAGATCTGGGCGCGCTCCGGCATCGATCCCGACAGCTTGCCGGAGTTGATGGCGGTGGAGGAGCTGGTGGATGCGGCCCTGATCGGTTTCGATCGCCGGGAAGGGGTCACCATACCACCGCTGCATGAGGCCAGTCGCTGGGATGAGCTCGATGGCGCGCGCAAGGCGCTGCTCTCCGACCTTCGGCAGGCCCATGCCGCCGAACGTTATCAGGCTGCGCCTCAGGGCCGCTGATCCCGGCAACAAGACCGGCGGTCTGTTGGAGACGGCGCCATGCCCAACCCGCAGTTCTCCCTCCAGAGCGCCTCTTTTATCCCCGTGATGAGGTGCGCCCGGCCTGTGCCGCTGCCCTGTGTTGGACAAGGGCGGTTTGCCCGGTTTCGGCCACCTCATGTTTCCTGGTAGCAAGATGATGAAAGCCTTTGTGTTCAAACGTTATGGCCGGTCGGCACGGCCCGAGTTCGCCGACCTGCCGCAGCCGACCATGGAGCCGGACGAGATCCTGGTCAAAGTGCATGCCGTCGGCCTCAACCCCATCGACAACATGATCCCGAAAGGCACCTTCAAGCCCCTGCTCAGGTTTGAGCTGCCCGCGGTGCTCGGCAGCGATCTGGCCGGTGTGGTGGTGGCGGTCGGCAGCCGGGTCACGCGGTTTCGGCCGGGGGATGCCATCTATGCCAGCCTGTTCGATCTGGGGCGCGGCGCCCTGGCGCAATGGGTGGTGGTGCCCGAACACGCGGCGGCCCTCAAACCGGCCAGCCTCGACTTCGTCCAGGCGGCGTCCATTCCCATGGTGGCGCTGACGGCCTGGCAGGCCTTCACCGAGCAGGCCCCCCTCGCACCGGGTCAGAGGGTGTTCATTCCCGCTGGATCCGGCGGCATAGGCTCCTTTGCCATTCAGCTGGCCAGGCACCTGGGGGCCTTGGTCGCGACCTCCACCAGCACGGCGAACGTCGAGTGGGTAGGGCGCTTGGGAGCCGAGGTGGTGATCGACTACAGACGGCAGGAATTTGATGCGCTATTGCAGGGATACGATCTGGTGCTGGGTACCTTGCGGGGCGACACGCTCGAGCGGGCGCTGTCGATCCTGGCGCCGGGGGGACGGCTCCTGTCGCTGGTCGGCCCGCCGGATGCGGCCTTTGCGCGGGGGAGAAACATGAATGTCGTTATGAGGGCTCTGTTTGGCCTGATGAGCTGGAGGATCCACCGTCTTGCCCGGCGACGGGGCGTCACCTACGCCATGATGTTCGTGCGCCCGGATGGCGCCCAGCTGACCCGGATTGCCGCGTTGCTGGACGAGGGCAAGCTCAGGCCCGTCATCGACCAGGTCTTTCCGTTTGAGCAGGCCGGCGAGGCGCTCGCCTATCTGGCTACCGGTCGCGCAAAGGGCAAGGTGGTCGTCAGCCTGGCGTGACAGACGCAGGGCGATGGCAGGAAATAAAAAAGCCGACCCAAGGGTCGGCTTTTGCACGGTGCGAGCAGGCGCACGTCTTAGAACTCGGCGGTGCGCGGGGTGCGCGGGAAGGGGATGACGTCGCGCACGTTGCCCATGCCGGTCACATAGACCACCAGGCGCTCGAAGCCCAGACCAAAGCCTGCGTGGGGCACTGTGCCGAAGCGGCGCAGATCGCGGTACCACCAGTAATCTTCCTTGTTCAGGCCCATCTCGGCCATGCGCTGATCCAGCACCTCGAGGCGCTCCTCACGCTGGGCACCGCCGATGATCTCGCCGATCCCCGGGGCCAGCACGTCCATGGCGGCGACGGTCTTGCCGTCGTCGTTGAGGCGCATGTAGAAGGCCTTGATGTCTTTGGGGTAGTTCTTCACCACCACGGGGGACTTGAAGTGCTCCTCGGCCAGATAACGCTCGTGCTCGGAGGAGAGGTCGATGCCCCAGGAGACAGGGAACTCGAAGGTCTTGCCGCAGTTTTTCAGCACTTCGATGGCATCGGTGTAGTCAATCTGGGCGAAGTCGGAGGCGACGAAGCGCTCCAGACGGCCGATGGCATCCTTGTCCACGTGCTGGGCGAAGAACTCCAGATCGTCGCGGCGCTCCGCCAGCACGGCGTTGAAGACGTACTTGAGCATGGCTTCGGCCAGGGCGGCGTTGTCTTCCAGGTTGGCGAAGGCAATTTCCGGCTCCACCATCCAGAACTCGGCCAGATGGCGGCTGGTGTTGGAGTTTTCGGCGCGGAAGGTCGGGCCGAAGGTGTAGACCTTGGACAGGGCGCAGGCATAGGTCTCGACGTTGAGCTGACCGGACACGGTCAGGAAGGTCTCCTTGCCGAAGAAGTCCTTGTCGTAATCCACCTTGCCGGCGTCGGTGCGCGGCAGGTTTTCCAGATCCAGGGTGGAGACGCGGAACATCTCGCCGGCCCCTTCGGTGTCGGAGGCGGTGATGAGGGGGGCGGCAATCCACAGATAGCCTTCTTCGTGGAAGAAGCGGTGGATGGCCTGGGCCAGGCAGTTGCGTACCCGGGTCACGGCGCCGACGATGTTGGTGCGCGGGCGCAGGTGGGCCTGTTCACGCAGGTATTCGATGCTGTGGCGCTTGGCGGCCATGGGGTAGGTGTCCGGATCTTCGACCCAGCCGACGACCTTGACCTCGGAGGCCTGCAGCTCGAACGCCTGGCCGCTGCCCTGGGAGGCGGCGACCACGCCGGTCACTTCCACGGAGCAGGCGGTGGTCAGACGCAGCACTTCATTCTCGTAATTGGCCAGGGTATTGGGAACGACGGCCTGCACCGGATGGAAACAGGAGCCATCGGATATGGCCAAAAATGAGATCCCCGCCTTGGAATCGCGGCGGGTCCGGATCCACCCTTTCACTGTCTGGGTGGTGCCAACCGCATACTTACCGGTCAGCACATCTACTACGGATGCGTGCGTCATCGAAATATTGTCTCCAGCTTGTTCTTGCAGCGCTATTTGCAACACTAGGGGTCTGACCCGGGCACAGATGGCCCACCATGGCAGACTAAGCCGTCAATCTTACCCGCGCAGGTTTGATAAACAAGCAAAAATGTCAGACGCTGGGGGGGCCAATCGACGGGAGGGGAGAAGCGGGATGGAGCGACGACGCGGACCGGATGGATGGATAGTGCTGCTGCACTGGCTGGCTCTGCTCTGCTGGGCCTGCGTCCTGGTGCTGCTCACCCTCTATCACTATGCCAGGCCCGAGATAGCCTATGGCTTCCTGCGTTATGGCGGCATCGAGGTGCGCGAGCACTGGGATCCGGCGCTCACTCCCTGGCTGGAGCAGAGCCTGTGGGGCTGCGCCGCCTTCACCCTGCTGGTGCTGGCGCTGCAATACAGGCGCAGTCGCCGGGAAGACGATGGCTATGGCGCCTCCCTGATCCTGCTGCTGCTGATCCTGACCACCAGCCTGCTGTTGTTCTACTTCGGCTGACTTGGCTCCTGAAGTGTGCCGCCGCGCTGCGTCTACCGCGCCGAACCTGCCTTGTGCTGCGCTATGTCGGCTGACTCGGTCCCTGAGGTTTGCTGCCGCGCTGCGTCTGCCACAGCGAATCTACCTTGAGCTGGGTTATTTCGGCTGACCCGGCTCCTGAGGTTTGCCGCCGCGCAGCGTCTGCCACAGCGAATCTGCCTTGAGCTGGGTTATTTCGGCTGGCTGGACTCCGGTGCCTTGTTCCGCCGCTTGCCGAGCTGGCGCTCCACACTGTCGAGCATCTGATTGTAGGCGAGCGCGACCCGGCCAATCTCGTCCCCCTCATCCCCCTCCAGCCGGTGGCCGAAGTCGTGTCTGTCGGTGGCTTCTTCCATGGCGCGGATCAGCCGGTTGAGGGGGCTGACAATCCAGGTGCGGATGACCCAGAGGGTGAGCAGCAGCCCCAGGCCGAAGATGAGGGTGAGGCTCAGGGCCGAGGTGAGGATGTTCTGCTCGACCCGGGTAAAGAGGGCATCGAGGGAGTAGTCAAAGCGCACCGCCCCCAGCACGCTGTTCTCCGGCACCTGGTGACAGCTGGTGCAGTCGGTGCCGCGCAAGTTGCGCTGGGCCAGCAGAGGGCGGGTCACCACCAGCCGGCTGTGCTGACCGTCGTGTACCACTTCCATGCTGCCCTTGCCCGCCAGCGCCAGCGTGTCGAACTCGTCTTTGGGCTGCTCGTTGTCATAGCCCGGGCCGAACTGGCGGTTCACCGCCTCGCCGCGCACGATGCGGGCATCCTCCACGTGGGCGTGGTCGAGAAACTTGTTTCTCAGGGTGTCGCGGGCCGCCATCTTGTTGGTCAGCATCAGCATGTTGAGGCCGTCGAAATAGGCTTCGGTCTGCTCGCGGCTCTGCTCCTTGATGAGGCTCAGGATGAGGTCGCGCTCGCGCACTGCCTGATAGGACGCCGAGAACACCAACACCATGGAGAAGATGAACAGCAGGAAGAAGTTGAATTTGGCGGCAATGGAGAGGCGCATGGGAACTTGTCGGTTGGTCAAACCCGCGCAGTCTACTCTCCTCGGCCGCCATGGTCTGATGGTTCGCTCACATTCTGGGGAAAAAGCCCCAAAAGGCCCCGCAATTCCATGTGAGGCCTATTGGTCGAGGCTCAGCATTCGCCGCAGGCGATGGCCTCATGGATGGCATGGGTCAGCACCCTCAGTTCCTCGGGGCTGATGACAAAGGGGGGCATCAGGTAGATGAGCTTGCCAAAGGGGCGGATCCAGGCTCCAAGCGACACGAACTTGCGCTGGATGCGCGCCACGTCCACCCGCTCCTTCATCTCCACCACACCGATGGCGCCGAGTGCCCGCACGTCCGCCACCGCCGGATGGAGGGTCAGCTGCACCAGCTCGGTGCGCAGCTGATGCTCGATGGCGGTTACCCGTTCCTGCCACGGCGAGGCCAGCAGCAGATCGATGGAGGCGTTGGCCACCGCGCAGGCGAGTGGATTGCCCATGAAGGTGGGGCCGTGCATAAAGACCCCGGCCTTGCCGTCACAGATGGTGCGGGCGACATGTTCGGTAGTCAGGGTGGCCGACAGGGTCAGATAGCCGCCGGTGAGCGCCTTGCCCAGACACAGGATGTCGGGGCTGATCCCCGCCCAGTCGCAGGCAAACAGCTGGCCGGTGCGGCCAAAGCCGGTGGCGATTTCATCTGCTATCAAGAGCAGGCCGAACTCGTCGCACAGGGCGCGCACCCACTGCAGGTAGCGGGGGTGATAGAAGCGCATGCCACCCGCCCCCTGGACGATGGGTTCGAGCACGATGGCGGCGATCTCTTCGTGGCGATCGGCCACCAGGGTCGCCAGCTCCACCACGCAGCTCTCGTCCCACTGGGCGTGGAAGCGGCAGCTGGGGGCGGCCACGAAATGGTGCTCGGGCAGGAAGCCCTGGTAGAGCTCGTGCATGCCGCCGTCCGGGTCGCACACGCTCATGGCGCCGAAGGTGTCGCCGTGATAGCCGCCCCGCAGGGCGACGAATTTGGCGCGAGGCGTGCCCTTGGCGTGCCAGTACTGCTGGGCCATCTTGAGCGCCACCTCCACCGCCACCGAGCCGGAATCCGCCAGAAACACCCGATCCAGCCCCTTTGGGGTGATCTCCACCAGCTTGCGGCACAGCTCGACCGCCGGAGCATGGGTCAGGCCGCCAAACATGACGTGAGACATCTTGCCGAGCTGGGCGCTGGCGGCGGCGTCCAGTTCCGGCACCTGATAGCCGTGGACGCAGGCCCACCAGGAGCTCATGCCATCCACCAGCTCGCGGCCATCGCCGAGGGTGAGGGTCACCCCCCTGGCGCTGGCCACCTCATAGCAGGGCAGGGGATGGGTGAGGGAGGTATAGGGGTGCCAGACGTGGTGCAGGTCGAATTCTTGGTTGGTCATTTTGTGTTCTGTTGTCAATTTGTTTGATCTGGTCGGTGTTGACAGTCTACGCGCGCTCTCTACACTAGCCAACAATTTCAGCCACTTGGCGCCAGGCCTCACCACGAGGAGGAAGGCCCGTGGCGGCTTCTGTGGTCGTTCATCCCGGGATGGCGGCGCAGGATCCCACTTATAACAACCGGAAGCCATGTATGAATGCTCTCACCCTGGGCGGCCACGCCCTTCGTCACGACTGGACCCTCGCCGAGGTTCAGGCCCTGTTTGCCCTGCCATTCAACGATCTGCTGTTCCAGGCCCAGACGGTACACCGCGCCCATTTCGACCCGAACGAGGTGCAGGTGAGCACCCTGCTCTCCATCAAGACCGGCGCCTGCCCGGAGGATTGCAAATATTGCCCCCAGAGCGCTCGCTACCACACCGGGCTCGAAGCCGAGCGGCTGATGGAGGTGGAAAAGGTGCTGGAGCGGGCCCGGGAGGCCAAGGCCAACGGCTCGTCGCGCTTCTGCATGGGGGCCGCCTGGCGCAACCCCAAGGAGAGGGACATGCCCTATATCCTGCGCATGGTCGAGGAGGTGCGCGGGCTGGGGATGGAGACCTGCATGACGCTGGGGATGCTGACCGCGGATCAGGCGGCGCGGCTGGGGGCCGCTGGCCTTGATTACTACAACCACAACCTCGACACCTCGCCGGAATTCTACGGTGACATCATCACCACCCGCACCTATCAGGACAGACTGGATACCCTGGAGCACGTACGCGGCGCCGGCATGAAGGTGTGCTCAGGCGGCATCGTCGGCATGGGGGAGCAGGCCAAGGATAGGGCAGGCCTCTTGATGGCGCTGGCCAACCTGCCGCGCCACCCGGAGAGCGTACCCATCAACATGCTGGTCAAGGTGAAGGGCACTCCCATGGAAAACCAGGAGAATCTGGACCCGTTCGAGTTTATCCGCACCATAGCCGTGGCGCGCATCATGATGCCCAGCTCTCATGTGCGCCTCTCCGCCGGGCGGGAGAAGATGAACGAGCAGATGCAGGCCATGTGCTTTATGGCAGGTGCAAATTCGATTTTTTATGGCTGCAAGCTGCTGACTACCCCCAACCCCGACGAGAACAGCGACATGCAGCTCTTCAAGCGCCTGGGCATCCGTCCCGCCCAGCGGGCCCAGAAGCCGGATCAGGTACAAGAAGAGGAGCTGCTGGCCCGGGTGGCCAGCCAGCCGGTGGCTGGCGATCTCTTCCATGATGCCAGCCAGCCCAAGGCCGGACGATGAGCTCCCCCTTCGCCCTGGGGGAGGCCCTGGCCGGGCGCGAGCAGGCGGCCCTGCTGCGCCGCCGCACCGCCACCGATGGCCCCACTGGCGCCAGGCTGGTGGTCGATGGCCGCGACTACCTCAACTTCTCCGGCAATGACTACCTGGGGCTGGCCGAGCATCCCGCCATCAAGGCCGCCTTCAAAGCGGGGATCGACCGCCATGGTGCGGGCGCCGGCGCCTCGCCCCTGGTGACAGGTTACAGCCGTGCCCACCAGCAGCTGGAAGAGACGCTGGCCGACTGGTTGGGGCTGGAGGCTGTGTTGCTGTTCAACTGCGGTTTCTGTGCCAATCAGGCGGTGCTCAAGGCCCTGCTCGGCAAGGAGCATCTGCTGTGGCAAGACAGACTCAACCACGCCTCCTTGCAGGAGATGGGGAGCCAGCTGCCCTGCACCATGAAGCGCTTCGGCCATAACGACATGGCCCAGCTCGCCGCCCAGCTCGAACCCGGCCGGGGCCTCATCGTCTCGGAGGGGGTGTTCAGCATGGACGGGGATCAGGGCCCCTGGCGCGAGCTGGGCCAACTGGCCGCCCAAAGCGGCAACTGGCTGATGATCGACGACGCCCATGGCCTCGGCGTGCTCGGCGCCGAGGGGCGCGGCAGTCTGGCGGCGCAAGGGGTGGATCCTGCCAGGGTGCATATCCAGATGGGCACCTTTGGCAAGGCGCTTGGGGTCGCCGGCGCCTTCGTCGGCGGCAGCCGCGAGCTGGTGGAGTATCTGGTCAACTTCGCCCGCCCCTATGTCTACAGCACCCATATGCCCGCCGCCCAGGCTTGTGCGGTCAGCAAGAGCATCGAACTGGTGCGTGGCGCCGATGATGCCCGCGCTCATCTTGGCCAGCTCGTCGCCCGTTTTCGCCAGGGGGCCCGCCAACTCGGCTGGCGCCTCGGGGAGAGCGATACCCCGATCCAGCCGCTGCTGGTGGGGGAGAGCGAGGCCGCCCTGGGGCTCTCGGCCCGGCTGCGGGAACAGGGACTCTGGGTGAGCGCCATTCGCCCCCCTACCGTGCCCCAGGGCAAGGCGCGGCTGCGCATCACCCTCTGCGCCAGTCACCAGGCCCAGGACATAGACCGCCTGCTGGAGGCGCTCGGTGAGGCCGGATCCCGTGACTGAATCGATGCGCGCCGCCTTGTCGGGGGGCGCTGAAGGGCAAGTCTTTCAGCGGGTCGACAAACAGGCCCTGGCCCGACGCTTCGGCGCCGCCGCCGCCGGCTATGATGCCCACGCCCGCTTCCAGCAGGAGGTGGGCCAGGCGCTGCTGACCCAGCTGCCCCAAGGGCAGTGGGGGGACGCCCTGGATCTGGGTTGCGGCACCGGCTTCTTCCTGCCCGCGCTGGCCAAGCGCTGCCAGCGCCTGCACGGGCTGGATCTTGCCCCCGGCATGCTGGCCCAGGCGGCGAGGCGGGGCAGCGGTGCCCGCCTGCTGTGTGGCGATGCCGAGGCCCTGCCCCTGGCCGATGCCAGCCTGGATCTGGTCTTCTCCAGCCTGGCCCTGCAGTGGTGCGAATGCCCGCAGCAGGCCTTTGCCGAATTGCACCGGGTGCTGAGGCCAGGGGGGCGGGTCCTCTTCTCCACCCTGCTGGACGGCTCGCTCTGGCAACTGGCCCAGGCCTGGCAGGCGGTGGATGGCCAACCCCACGTCAATCGCTTCCTCGGGGAAGCCCGGCTCAGGGAGGCCCTTGAAAAATCAGGCTTTGAGACCCCAGTTATCGAGGTGCGCCCCTGGCACCTGGGGTATGGCCAGCTGGCCGAACTGCTGCGCGACCTCAAGGGGATAGGGGCGAGCCAGGTCAACGAAGGGGGGCAGGGGGGCCTGGGGGGCCGGGCCCGGCTGGTGCGCCTCACCCAGGCCTATGAGGGCTTTCGCCGTGGCGATGGCCTGCTCGAGGCGAGCTACCACGTGGCCCTGGTGCAGCTGCAGCGGGTCTGAGCCCGGCGCTGACAGGGCGAACAATCATCCGACGAGGAGCTGAGATGGCGACTTTCTTTATTACGGGCACGGACACGGATGTGGGCAAGACGCTGGTCACCCGCGCCCTGTTGCAGGGCTTGAGTGCCGAGGGGCTGGCGTGCGCCGGCTACAAACCGGTGTCGGCGGGCTGTGAGCCGACCCCCGAGGGGCTGCGCAACCGCGATGCCCTGTTGTTGCAGCAAGCCGCCAGCGTCGCGCTGCCCTATGAGTGGGTCAACCCCTTCGCCTATGCCCCCCCCATCGCCCCCCACATAGCGGCGGCCCAGGCGGGGCAACCCATCGAGGAGGAGGGGATCACGGCCGGTCTGCGCCGCCTCGAGGGCAGTGGCGCCGACTGGGTGCTGGTGGAGGGGGCGGGGGGCTGGCACCTGCCCCTCAACGAGCACAGGCTGCTCTCGGACTGGGTGGCGCAGCAGCGCCTGCCGGTGGTGCTGGTGGTGGGGGCCAAGCTGGGTTGTCTCAACCATGCCCTGCTCACCCTGGCCGCCATCGAGCAGGCGGGCTTGTCCCTGGCGGGCTGGGTGATGAACCGGCTGCCCTGCGGCATGAGTTGCTACGAGGAGAACCTGGCGACCCTGCGCCAGCGTCTGCCCGCTCCCCTGCTGGGGGAAATCCCGACCCTGAGTGACCCAGACAGCGCTAACTTACGGGAATATATCGATATTTCACCGTTGCGCAGGGGCGGGCATTCAGGGAGCATTCATAGATAACCGCTACTATGTGTGGCAGGTGGGCGTGGGTCGGTTGACCGGCGCGCGCCCCTTTCATTCTCACAAGGAGTCTATATGAAGCGAATCATGCTATTCCTGGTGACCAACCTGGCCGTCATGCTGGTGCTGGGGGTGGTACTCAATATCCTGTTCTCGGTGCTTGGCATCAACAAGTCCAGTATCTCTGGCTTGCTGATCTTCTGTGCCGTGTTCGGTTTTGGGGGCTCCTTTATCTCCTTGCTGATGTCCAAATGGATGGCCAAACGCAGCTATGGTGTCCAGGTCATCGAGCAGCCCCGCAACGAGACCGAGCACTGGCTGGTCAGTACCGTTGCCCGTCAGGCTCGCGAGGCCGGGATCAAGATGCCGGAAGTGGGCATCTATGAGTCCTCCGATATGAATGCCTTCGCCACCGGTGCCCGCCGCGACGGCTCCCTCGTCGCCGTGTCGTCCGGCCTGCTCTACAGCATGAGCCGGGACGAGGCCGAGGCCGTGCTGGCCCACGAGGTGAGCCACGTGGCCAACGGCGACATGGTGACCCTGACCCTGATCCAGGGGGTGGTGAACACCTTCGTGATGTTCTTCGCCCGCATCGTGGCCGGGGTCATCAGCAATGTCTTCAGCTCAAGCAGCGACGAGGAGAGCAGCAGCTCGGGTGGTTTTGCCTACATGATCACCGTGTTCGTGCTGGAGATGATCTTCGGGGTGCTTGCCTCCATCATCGTCATGTGGTTCAGCCGTCAGCGCGAGTTTCGCGCCGATGCGGGTGCCGCCAAGCTGGCGGGCCGCGACAAGATGATAGCGGCGCTGCAGCGCCTCTCCCGCGGTGCCGAGCCGCAGATGGAAGGGGCCATGATGGCCTTTGGCATCAACGGCAAGCGCTCGGTGAGCGAGTTGTTCATGAGCCACCCGCCCATCGAACAGCGCATCCAGGCCCTGCGTCAGGGCTGATGGGAAACCATGGAAAACGGCTGCCTCGGCAGCCGTTTTTTTTGTCTCTGTGCCGAGGTAAACCCGGGTTGTCCCTGCTCAGGCTATCTCTATGTCGGTCAGGGGCACGGCGCAGCAGGTGAGGATCTTGCCCTGGGCCCGCTCGGCCTCGCTGAGGGCGGGGGCATCGGGCTGGCTCACTTCCCCCGCGCGCAGGGTCTGCTTGCAGCTGCCGCAGATCCCGGCGCGGCAGCTCCAGGGCAGCTCCACCCCCTGCTTGCTGGCCTGATCGAGGATGGTGCCCTGGTTGTTGCCGGCGAAGCGCTTGCCCGCGATGCTCAGGGTCAGGGCCTGGTGGGGCCGGTCGGTGATGAGGGGGGCACCGCCAAAACTCTCCTGGCGGATCCGGCTCACCCCGGCCGCGCCGAGCAGGGCGATGGCCGAGACCATGAACCCCTGGGGACCGCAGAGGAAGACCTCCCGCTCGCCAAGGCCGCCGACACGCTCGAGGTGATCCCTGCCGAGCCGGCCGCGCAGCCCCTGCCAGCTCTCGTCGGCCTGGCTCAGGATAAGGGTCAGCTGCATGCCTTGCCGGGTCAGGGCGTGGAGTTCCTCGGGGGCGGGGATGTCGACCTGGCTGCGGCACTGGTGCATGAAGTGAACCTCGCCAAGCTCGCCGCGCAGGGCCAGGGTGCGGGCGATGGCGAGCATGGGGGTGATGCCGGAGCCTGCCGAGAGCAGCAGCAGGCGGCGCTCGCGGCCAAGCTGGAACTCGCCGGCGGGGTCGGCCGCCAGCACCCTGTCCCCCACCTTGAGGTGGCGGTGCAGCCAGGAGGAGAGACGGCCATCGGCCTGACGCTTGACCGCGATGGCGTAGCGGCCTGGCTCATCCGGGCTGGAGCAGAGGGTATAACGGCGCTGCACTCGCTCGCCCTTGCTGTCCACGAAGAGGGGCAGGTGCTGGCCCGGCTGATAGTCGGGCAGGGGCTCGCCATCCTCGGCCTCGAACCAGAAGGTCTCCAGATCCCGGGCCAGGGGCTGGCGGGCGACGCACACCAGCGCCCGCTTCTTCGGGGCGCCGTTGCCATAGACGAGGGGACGCACCCGCTCCAGCACCTCTATCTCGCTGCCCGCCTCGATCCACCCCTCGTTCAGGGCCACCAGATTCTGGCCGAAGTAGACATCGCCATCCTCGCCGCGCCGGTAGCGAGCCAGGGTGGCGAGCGGCTCCTTGAGGGCATTGAAGCGGCTGGTGCCGGGCTCCACCGTGGTCATGATGCAGCGACTGCACGGCTTGGCCACCAGGAACTCCACCTCGCCGATACGGATCCGCTTCCAGCCGTCCTCCTCGAAGGGGCGGGTGCCGCTTGCCACCAGGTTGGTGCGAAACTGGCTCATCTGGTGCAGGGCGTCGGATCTCAGGTTGAGATCCTCCAGCGAACCCTGGCCGATGAGCAGCAGAGGGTAGCCGTCGGCAAAGCTGACCCGGGTGCCAGTCTTTTCCCGAAAGCGATCAGAGGTTTCGCCGAGCCAGAGCAGGTGAATCGGCTCACCCGCCACCCGGCTCAGCCACAGATCGGCCTGCTCATGGGTGCGCAGGGCGGTAAAGCTGTCACGCCAGACGCCCGTGCTCTGGGGGGCCAGGCTGAAATCCTGCGGCTGCAGGGTGAGCATCTCCTGGCCCGGGTAACGCAGTTGCAGGCCACCCTCCACCGGGGTGGCCACCACCTGCTGCAACTGGGGATGGGTGCGTGCTGTGATGAAGGTGCCGTCCGGCTTGACCACCATGTAGCGTCTGTCGCCGTCCAATCCCTCCTCGCCGACCCGGGCCCGGGGCAGCACCATGCCTGCGGTGGATTTGATGGGATAGAGGTGAATGCTGTCCAGACGGGGCATGGGGCTCTCCTTGAGCGTGGCGATGGCGAGGGCACACGATAGCGGTTTGGCCTGCAAAGCTCAATCGAGTCGAGGTCAACCTGACCGGCTGGGGGAGAGACGAAAGACCCGGCCTATGGGCCGGGTCGAGCGGATAAATTGCTTATCCGTGCGTTAACGCAATCAATGTTCTGGGCAATCAATGAGACTGATGTTGTTTGAGGATGTCGTATATCTCCTCTTTGAGTTTAAGTTTCTGTTTTTTCAGATCTCTCAACTCAGGACTGAAGTCGCTGGCATGATGCTTTTCCAGTTTTCTGATGGTCCCGTCCAGCTCGTTGTGTAAGGCAAACTTCTCATGGAAATGGTCATCACTGCTCTTCAGTTGCGAGATGAGGTCTCTGTACTCTGGGAACATGTAATGTCGCCTCCTTGTTGCGCTTGGGTGTGCCGACACCTCTCAAGCTACACCCTGGGACGCGGGATAGATGTGATCGGGATCCCACTTATCGCCCCAAATCGCCGCGTCGTCATGATGCTGTCATAAGTGGCTGAATTGACGTGGTCTTTATGCCGTGGTGCGGGGCGTCTGGCGTGAGATGCGACGAGCGTCACAACAGGAGGGGCGGGTGCGAAAAGCAGAAGGGGCCCGAAGGCCCCTTCCCATGGCAGGCGCGAGGCCCGGCTCACTTCTTCTTCGTGACCTTCTCGGGCAGGGGCTTGCCGCCTCTGGCAATCACCTTGCCCGCCTCGAAACCGATCTGGGCCGCCAGCTCCTCCAGATCCCCCGCCTTGGCCTCGTTGCCGATGGCATAGCGGTAGTTGGTGATGGAGAGCTTCTCGGCCACCGGGGTGCCGGGGACGATGGGCTCGCGCCAGCCTTGGCCGATATGAGCGACGAGGGTGCCATCCATGATGAGCTCGCCGACGATCTCCTGGGTGGGGATGCCCTTGCCGTAGGTCAGCCCCTGGGGGTGCTTCTTGCCGACCAGGGGTTCGCTGCTGGCGGGCATCAGCCTGGTGCGGATCAGCCACTTGGGATCCTGGGTCTTGCCCAGGGCCTTGCCGGTCTGGTACTCGTTGACCTTGATGGTCTTGATCATCTGGGCCATGAATTGCTTGGTCAGGGCCTTCTGCGCCTCGCTGGTCTCGTCGATGACGATGGGGGCCACGTACCAGGTCTGGGGAGCCTGCGCCTTGGGGGCTGCCGGGGCGGTTTGTGCCAGTGCCAGGGGGCTGAGCAGGAGGGCCGCCAGCAAGAGTCCGATTTTCTTCATTGTGATTCCGCTTATGTTTCGACAAGAATTTTGTGTTGCCAGCGACGACTGCGCCAGCGCCAGAACATGGCCAGGCCGCGGACCCACTCGTCGCAGGCCAGCGCCAGCCAGATGCCGACCAGTCCATAGCCTTGCATGATACCAAGGTAATAGGAAAGGGGAACGGCGATGCCCCACATGGACAGGAGCGCCATGTAGAGCGGGAAACGGGCATCCCCGGTGGCGCGCAGGGCGTTGATCACCACCAGGTTGAAGGTGCGGCCGGGCTCGAGAATGAGGCTGATCAGAAACAGCTGGGCCACCATGTCGATGATGTCGCCATCCGTGGTGAACAGGCTGATGATCTGCCGGCCGTTGATGGCCACGGCCACCGCGATCAGGGCGGTGACGATGAGGCCGAGTTTCAGGCTGCGCAGCAGCTGGGCATAGGCCTGATCGAAACGGCGCGCCCCCGCCAGGTGGCCGATGATGATCTCGTTGCCAAGGCCGATGGAGAGGCCGAACAGCAGGATGAACAGGCAGATCTGGAAGAAGTAGCTCTGGGTCGCCAGCGCCTTGTCGCCCAGCAGGCCGACAAAGGCGGTCACCACCATGAATTGCAGCATCCAGGAGAGGTTCTCCCCCGCCGCCGGCAATCCGATGTGCAGCACCTTGCCCAGCATCGGCTTGCTGGGACGGACAATCTCCGGCAGGCGCAGCCGTATGCCGGTCTTGCGGGCCACCAGCCACACCAGCAGCACCACGCCGACGACCCGGCCCGCCACCGTGCTGATGGCGACCCCGGCCACCCCGAGCTGGGGCAGGCCGAACCAGCCGTAGAGCAGCAGCAGGTTGCCGGCGAAGGTGATGAGGTTGACGATGAGGGTCACGTACATGGCCTGACGGGTGTGGCCATGGGCCCGCAGGGTGGCGGCCAGACAGAGCGCCGCCGCCTCCGGCAGCAGGCACAGGCCGATGATCTGCAGGTAGAGCCTGGCGTCCCCCATCAGGTGATCGGGCAGGTTCATCAGCCCCAGCATGGTGCCGGCCCCGGCCATGACCCCGACCGCGGCCACCAGTCCCACCAGCAGGTTGAAGCCGATGGCGGTGTGGATGACCACGCGGGCCTTCTCCCTATCGCCGGCCCCCAGGTACTGGGTGATCACCACGCTGGTGCCGATGCTGACGAAGCTGAACAAGGTGATGGCGAGATCGAACACCTGGTTGCCCACCGCGAGCGCCGCCACCCCCTGATAGGAGACGTGGCCCACCATGAAGGTGTTGAGGGCCCCGGTCAGAAAGTGCAGGGCCAGATCGATAAACAGCGGCCAGGTCAGGGAGAAGAGGGAACCTGGCCCCGCTTGGGCTTGAGTGTGCATGAGTGACATGTCCAGCAACGGCAGAGGGAGGCGGCCCTGGGGTCGCCGCAGGAGTGGCATTTAACACCAAGCGCCCCCTTCACGCAATCGCGCCGCTGGCCTCCTGCTCGCTCTCGCTGGGCGCCATGGCTTGCGGCTCGGGCGCCTCGTCCTTGAACAGGGGCTCCCGGTAGCAGCGGGTCATGCGCAGGGCCTGGTACATGTCGGGGCAGAGGATGATGCCCTCGTCACCCACCCGGATCCCGGCCTGGCGGAACCAGTGGCTGAGCTGGCCGTGGCGCCCCGCCATCACCATGTGGATGCCCCGTCGGCGCAGCTCCCGGTGCAGCTCGCCCACCATGCTCATCACGCTGATGTCCTGATGGGTGAAGCAGGCGACCGCGTCCACCACCAGGCACTTGGGACTGTGGGGATCTTGCACCAGCAGCGCCAATACCCGCCGCTTGAAATAGGGGGCGTTGAAGTAGGTGAGCGGCGAGTTGAAGCGATAGACCAGGATCCCCGGGATCGCCTTGGCCTGCTCGTTGTCCCCGAGGGTGCGCACCACCCCGTCCCCGTCCATGCCGAGCAGCTGATCGGTGGGGCGCATCACGTTGCGCAGGAACTGGAACAGACCCAGCAAGACGGCGAGGGTGATGCCGGGGATCACCCCCATGGCCAGCACGCTGACGAAGGTGATGAGGGCGAGCCAGAAGGCGGCGCGATCGGAGTCTTTCAGCCCCCACAAGCCCTTGAGGTCGAGCAGGGAGAAGGAGGCCATCACCAGCACCACCCCGAGGGCGGCGGTGGGGATGAACTGCAGCGGCGCCGTCAGGTAGAAGGCGATGAAGCCGATGATGACGGCGGCGATGATGGAGACCAACTGGCTCTTGCCGCCGTTGGCATCGTTGACCGCGGTGCGCGAATCGGCGCCGCTGATGGCGAACCCCTGGGAGACAGCCGAGGCCAGGTTGGCCATGCCGAGGGCCCGGAACTCGTTGTCGGCATCGATCTCGTAGCCATTCTTGGCGGCGAAGCTGCGGGCGGTGAGCATCATGGAGACGAAGCTCACCATGGCCAGGTTCAAGGCGGGCAATACCAGCTCGCGCAGCAGGCCGGGGGGAAATTCCGGCACCTGGAAGGCGGGCAGGCCGGAGCCGATGGTCCCCAGGGTCGCTATCTCGAACCGGTCCAGGCCAAAGATCCAGACCAGGGCGGCGGTGAGCACCATGGCCACCATGGAGGAGGGCCAGCCCGGCCGGTAGCGCCGGCTCAGCAGCAGGACCAGCAGGGTGAACAGGCTCATGGCCAGTGTGGGCAGATGGGTCTGGGCCAGGTAGTTGCTGCCGCTGAGCACCCGCTCGATGAGGTAACGCTCGTCGAAGGTGAAGCCGAGGATCTTGGAGAGCTGGCCCACCATGATGGTGATGGCCACCCCGTTGAGCAGCCCCATCAGGATGGGGCGGGAGAGGAAGTCGGCAAACACCCCCAGCTTGAAGCGGCTGGCGATGAGGCACCATAAGCCGGTCATGGCGGTCATGGTCATTACCAGCTGCCAGTGGCGCGTGGCATCCCCCGCGGCGAGCGGCGTCACCACGGCGGCGATGACGGCGCAGGTGGCGGCGTCGGGGCCGACGATGAGCTGGCGCGAGGTGCCAAACAGGGCATAGACCATCATGGGCAGTATGCAGGAGTAGAGGCCGACGATGGCGCCGACCCCGGTCAGCTCGGCGTAGGCGATGGCGACCGGCAGGGCGACCGCCGCCACCGACAGCCCGGCCCGCACATCGGGCATCAGCCAGGCCCGCTGATAGTGCAACAGGGCCGCCAAACCGGGCAGCCAGCGCTCGAGGGAGAAGAAATCGCGCATCATGAAACTCGTATTATGAAAGCCACTTTATATCAGTCACTTTAGTTAAGTTGTTGTGCCATAGCGGCTTTTTATCGTTCTGCCGAGGCGCTGCCAGGGCTAGATGGCAGGATCCGGGATGCGCAATAGCGGCCAGATCTGGCGCCACCCCTTGCTCGCCACCCGCTCATGGAACACCGCCCTGGGTTGGCGGCAGCGGTCATTGGGCTGAACGGCGAGGGACCAGCCGGGAGCGAAGCCAAACGGCGCCAGCCACTGCAGGCTGTCATCGGGCAGCAGGCGCACTCCGATGCAGGTGGGCAGCTCGACCCAGTGGCTCAGGGCCTGCTCGCTGCTGGTGAAGGGGGCCACCCCCTGGCGCAGGTGCATCCTGGCCTGGTTGCGCACCTGCCAGGGGCCGCTCAGGCGAGCCGCCAGCCAGGCCTCGTGCCGCGCCTCCCCGGCGCCGGTCTCGTCGGCGGGATCCAGATAGATGAGGTCCAGATCGTTGAGGGGGGTCGGTTCGGTGCAGCCGTGCAGGTGATCCCAGATGAGGTTGCGCACGAAACCGGCACCCAGGGCCCAGTCCGGCAGCGCCAGCGTCCGGGCCAGCCTCAGGCAGGCCATGCGATAGGGATCCTGTTGCAGCAGCGCCTGGGTCTGGCGCGCCAAGCTGGCTTCGAGGACGGGATCAACCGTCATGGCGGCGCAACCAGGTCTCGATATAGCTGCAACTGGGGATGATCGTCAGGCCCCGGGCCTGGGTCCAGTCGAAGAAGGCCCGGGCCAGCTTGTCCGCCAAGCCCTGGCCGCGCAGCTCTCCGGGGACGAAGGTGCTGTAGGCATCGACCTGATGCTGGTCGAGTATCCGGTAGCGCAGGTGTGCCTGGTGGCCGTCGACCACACAGAGGAAGGCCTGCTGCTGGGGATCATGAATGATGTCTGTCATGGCAACTCCTGTTCGCTCAATGGGCCGTCGGGCCCCGTGCCCCTTTGCCGGTGGTCATGGCTCGCTTACACTGGCCATCCCGTGACGGGGAGGGCCGAGGGCCGTCTCTTTGATTCCCGTCATGATGCCACGTTAGCCGCGCCAACTCATCCGCGCATTTGCACAGGAAGCCAAGATGGCCTTTGCCACCCTAGACGATCTGATAGGCAACACCCCGCTGGTACGCCTCAAGCGCCTCAATCCCAACCCCGCCGTGACCCTGCTGGTCAAGCTGGAGGGCAACAACCCGGCAGGTTCGGTCAAGGACAGGCCGGCCCTGAACCTCATCAAGCAGGCCGAGGCGAGCGGTCAGCTCGCCCCCGGGGCCCGCCTCATCGAGGCGACCTCGGGCAATACCGGCATCGCGCTCGCCATGGTGGCGGCCAGCCGGGGATACCGGATGCGGCTCATCATGCCGAGCAACATGAGCCAGGAGCGGCGCGCGGCCATGCAGGCCTATGGGGCCGAGCTGGTACTGGTGGACGATGGCATGGAGGGGGCGCGGGATCTGGCCCAGGCCATGGCCGCCAATGGCGAGGGGCTGGTGCTGGATCAGTTCAACAACCCGGCCAACCCGGATGCCCACTACCAGAGCACTGGCCCCGAGATCTGGCGCCAGAGCGAGGGGGCGGTCACTCACTTCGTCTCGGCCATGGGCACCACGGGCACCATCATGGGGGTCTCCCGCTACCTCAAGGAGCAGAACCCGGCGGTGCAGGTGATCGGCCTGCAACCGGCCGAGGGGAGCCAGATCCCCGGCATTCGCCGCTGGCCCGCCGCCTACCTGCCCGCCATCTTCGAGCCTGCGCGGGTCGATCGGGTGCTGGACATCGATCAGGAGGCGGCGCTTGCCACCATGCGCCGCCTGGCCCGGGAAGAGGGGATCTGCTGCGGGGTCAGCTCGGGGGGGGCGGTCGCCGGCGCCCTGCGGGTGGCGGCCGAGCTGGAGCGGGGCCTGGTGGTGGCCATCATCTGCGATCGCGGGGATCGCTACCTCTCCACCGGGGTGTTCGATGCACCTATCTGAACTTTGCCTGGCATAAATCAATGAACAGCAGGGGCCATGGGCCCCTGCTGTTCATTGAGCGCTTAGCGGACCAACCAGCCCAGCAGCAGCTTCTTGTACCAGCGATCATAGGGCGGCTGGAGCAGGGCGGCCGGGCTCCACTTGCCCCGGCGCAGCACCGTCTTGGCCTTGGAGAAGGTGAGAAAGCCCTCCCGGCCGTGGTAGTGACCCATGCCGGAGGGGCCTATGCCGCCGAAGGGGGCGTCGTCGGCCGCCGCCTGGAGCAGGGTCTCGTTGATGGCGACGCCCCCCGAGTGGGTCTCCCTGATCACCCTGGCCTGCAGGGCGGGATCCTGGCTCATCAGGTAGAGGGCCAGGGGTCTCGGACGCTGCTGCAAGTAGGCGATGGCCTCATCCAGGCTGTCGTAGGGCACCAGGGGCAGCAAGGGGCCGAAGATCTCCTCCTGCATCAGTTGGCAGTGGGCAGGCAGCTCGGTCAGCAGATGGGGCAGCAGGCGATGGCCCTCATCGTCCCGGGCCGGGCTGGCGCAGGGGTGGGCCTGGGCACCGGCCGCCACCGCCTCCTCCAGCCAGTCGATGAGGCGCCGGTATTGACGCCCATTGATGATGGCGGCGTAGTCATCGCTCGCCAACCCCCCGGGATAGAGGCGCTGGAAACGGGCGCGGTAGAGATCGATGAAGGCGCTCTCCTGGCCCCTGGGCAGCAGCACATAGTCGGGGGCGACGCAGATCTGGCCTGCGTTCAGGCTCTTGCCAAACAAGATGCGCTCGACCGCCAGCGCCATCGGCATGTCGGGGCCGATGAGGCAGGGGGACTTGCCCCCCAGCTCCAGGGTGAGGGGGGTGAGCTGGCGGGCGGCATTGGCCATCACCTGTTTGCCGATGGCGGTGGAGCCGGTGAACAGCAGATGATCGAAGGGCAGGGCGCAGAAGGCGGCCGCCTCCTTGGCCTCCCCCTCGCAGACTTGCACCTCGTCATCGGCAAAGGCCTCGGCCAGCAGCCGGGTGAGCACCCGATTGGTGGCGGGAGTGAACTCGGAGAGCTTGATCATGGCCCGGTTGCCGGCGGCGATGACCCCGATGAGGGGGCCAAGACTCAGCATCACCGGGAAGTTCCAGGGCACCACTATGCCCACCACCCCCAGGGGTTGATAGACCACCTCGAGCCGGGCCGGTTGCAGCAGCAGACCCGGCTGGCGCCGACTGGTCGTGAGCCAGCCCTTGAGGTGCCTGCGGGTGTGCTTGAGCTGCTGGAGGCAGGGCAGTATGTCGGCGATCAGGCTGTCGGCCCGGCTGCGCTGGCCATAGTCGCGGGCGAGGGCCTCGCAGAGCGGCTCCCTGTGGACGAGCAGGGCCCGCTGCAGGCGCGCGAGCCGCGCCTGTCGCTCTGCCAGGGAGGGGGCGGGGGCGGCCAGATAGGCGGCCTTGAGGCGATCCAGCCGGGTGGCGAGGTGCATGACCTGTTCCATGGGGGCTCCTGGGAGAGGGAAGAGCTAAGACGTTAGCCTGCCGGTGCGCCCCCTGTAAAGCCGTGGCGCCCTGATGGCGCTCGGAGGCTCCGCGCCGCCGACTCTTCCCCGGCAACAGCGGCATGGGCTCTGGCCTCTGCCCGGGACGGCGTGGCTGACGGCGATCCAGGGAGGCAATAGTGCTGGCCTTTGCTAGCCATTAAGGGGTAGTTTGTGGTTATCACATCAATGGGAGAGAGTGTCATGACAGCGGAATTGGATAGCCTGCTGGCCAGGGTCGATGACGTGGTGGATCGCATGCCGGCGAGTTTCAACACCTACGAGTTTGTCCAGAAGCTGGCACTGCATCATCAGGGGGACTATTTTGCGGCGGGGCACTCCCTGGGGAGTCAGTCCCAGCCTGTGCTCAAGCTGCTCCATGGCCGGGTAGGGGCGGCCCTGGCGGGCAGCGATCGCCTGATCGAGGGGGCCCATCTGCCCTGCCTCACCCCCTGGGGGGAGGCGGCGAGCTCGCCGCGCTGGCACCGCAAGGTGTGATCCCGTTTGACCACAAGGCCCCATCGGGGCCTTGTTTGCCTCAGCCGGCGGGGGACGCCAGCGGCACCAGGCGGCGCGCCTGCCAGTAATGCTTGCGCCAATAGACGTTGTCGAGCCGGGAGCGGATCACCCCCTTGCTGGTGGAGGCGTGGATAAACTCCCCGGCTCCGGTATAGACGCCGACATGGTACTGGTTCCACCCCGTCTTGAAGAACACCAGGTCCCCGTGGCGCAGCTCGCTGCGCGGCACCGAGCTGCCCAGACTGGCCTGGGACTCCGTGGTGCGGGGCAGGGGGAAGCCCAGCACCTGGCTGTAGGCGAGCTGGGTGAAGGCGGAGCAGTCGAGGCCGGCCCGGCTGCTGCCGCCCATGCGGTAAGGCACGCCGCGCCACTGCTGGAAGAAGCCGTCGAACGCCTTGCTCGGCGGCGAGGGGGGCGGCGGCGGGGTGCTGGAGCAGGCGGCCAGCAGCAGGGCCAAAGGGGGCAGCAGGGCTTTCAATGACATCGGACTCCCTCGTGACGGACCCATATAGACTAACGCCTCGAGCCGACCCCTGCCAGGGTCGTGCCCTCTTGGATGGGCGAGGGCGCCAGGGCGGGCACAGGCCGCATCCGCGTCAGGGCTTGCGCTCGATCAGCGGCGTGACCAGCTCCGCCAGCTTGTAGAAGGTCTGCACCCGGGTGGTGCTGGGGCGCCACACCAGGCCTATCTCCCGGTAGGCCTGCTCCCCGGGCAGCGGGATGGCCACCAGATCCGTGTTATCCAGGATCCCGGCATCTATGGCCATCTGGGGCAGGAAGGTGGTGCCGAGCCCGGCGCCCACCATCTGCACCAGGGTATGCAGGCTGGTGGCGGCGAAGGGGTTGATCTTGCTCTTGTCCCGCAAACGGCAGGCGCTCACCGCATGGTCGGTCAGGCAGTGCTCCCGCTCCAGCAGGAAGATGCTCTGGCTGGGCAGCTCCTTGTAGTCGAACGGCATGTGCAGCCCGGCCGCCATGGCGCTAGGCATCACCATGTGGAAGGGATCCTGGCCCACCGCCTTGCAGTGGAAGCCGCCGATCTCGATGGGCAGCGCCAGGATCAGCAGATCGAGCTGCCCCTGCTCCAGCTGCTTGAGCAGGTTGCTGGTGGTGTCTTCCCGCAGCAGCAGCTCCAGCTCCGGGTAGGTCTGGGCGCAGCGTTGCATCAGCCGGCTCAGCAGGAAGGGGGCTATGGTGGGGATGCAGCCCAGGCGCACCGTGCCCTGCATGGCGCCCCCCTGCTGCTGGCCCAGCTCCATCAGATCCCGGGCATCGGAGAGCAGGTTGCGGGCCCGCTCGACCACTTCCAGGCCGATGGGGGTCATGATGAAGCTCTTGTGATCCCGCTCCACCAGTTGCAGGTTCATCATGTCTTCCAGGGTCTGGATCCCGGTGCTCAGGGTGGACTGGCTGACATGGCAGGCCTTGGCGGCGCGATTGAAGTTCTTGTGCTCGTCGAGCGCTATCAGATATTGGAGCTGTTTCAGGCTGGGCCAGCGTTGCATAGGAAGACCTGATCCCTTCTATCTACTTAATTTGATTTGAGTAATCTAACATCGCCCCCCTGGCTTGTCGCTCTAATAAAACGGCGCAAGGGACTCAGGGTGCGGGCAAGGGCGTGGCATCGGCATAAAAAAACGCGCCAGAAGGCGCGCTTTTGAGTCGCGTTTTGGCGAGCCGTCACTCTGCGAAGATGCCGAAGTGCTCCTTGGAGAAGGCGACCCGCTGGGCCACCGTCATCTTGACCTGACCCAGCTTCTCTATGGTCTTGAGGTTGGGCACCAGGCCACGGCCGTTGGCGATCTGGATGGCGAGGCCCGGGCGGGCGTTGAGCTCCAGCAGCATGGGGCCGCGGAACTTGTCGAGCACCATGTCGGTGCCGATGTAGCCCAGACCCGACATCTCGTAGCAGGAGGCCGCCAGGGTCAGCAGGGTATCCCAGTGGGGCACCTTGAGATCGTACAGATCCAGGCCGGTATCCGGGTGGTGACGGATGGGGGCGCCAAACTGTACCGCCCGCAGGGCGCGGCCGGTGCGCAGGCACAGCCCCACCCCCACGGCGCCCTGGTGCAGGTTCGCCTTGCCGTCCGAGGCCGCGGTGGAGAGGCGCATCATGGCCATCACCGGGAAGCCCTTGAAGATGATCACCCGGGAGTCGGGCACCCCTTCAAACGAGTAGCCGTCGAACACGTCGTCGAAGTTGATGAGACCTTCCACCAGGGCGACGTCGGGCTTGCCGCCAAGGGAGTAGAGCCCGGCCAGGATGTTGGAGACGTGGCGCTCCAGATCCTGCACGGTCGAGGCGCTGCCGTTGGGCTTGTAGAAGAGGCCATCCTCCTGGCGCAGGATCACCAGGATCCCCTTGCCCCCAGAGCCCCGGGCCGGCTTGATGCAAAAGCCCGGCCACTCCCTGACCATCTCGGCGATGCGGGTGACGTCGTGCTGCTCGCGGATGGTGCCGATGAGATCGGGCACTGTGACGCCGGCATCGAGCGCTATCTTCTTGGTCTGCAACTTGTCATCCACCAGGGGATAGAGGTTGCGCGGATTGTAGCGGCTGATGTAGGAGTGGTTGCGCTTGTTCATGCCGAGGATGCCTGACTGGGCCAGGCTCCACGGGCTGGTGTATTTTTCCCAGAACCACATCTGTTACTTGTCCTTACCCATGGTGACACCGGACTTCATCTCGTCCACCAGCGGCTTGAAGCGCTTGAGCTCGCTCAGCTTGTAACCCGTGTAGTTGCCCATCACCAGCACGGTGGCCATCAGCACCAGCTGCAGGCCGAGGAAGTTGAAGGTGAGATGACGAATGAGCTCGTTGTCCATGGCCAGGTAGGCGATGACCGCCACCAGCAGGGAGCCGCCCCCCTGACGGAACACCTCCTTGGACCCCTCTTCCTCCCACAGGATCGACATCCGCTCTATGGTCCAGGAGAGGATGATCATCGGGAAGAAGGTGATCTTCATGCCGCTGGTCAGCCCCAGCTTGAACGCCAGCGCGGAGAAGAGGCCGATCATCGAGATCACCATGATGATGATTGCCGAGATGCGGGCCACCAGCAGCAGGTTCAACCTCGAGAGGTAAGAGCGGATGATGAGACCGGTGCCGACGATGAGCAGGAAGCCGACCAGGCCGGTGATGAGTTGGGTCTGGATGAAGGCGACCGCGATCAGCACCGGCATGAAGGTACCCGAGGTTTTGATGCCCACCATGACCCGCAGGAACACCACCATCAGCACGCCGATGGGGATCAGCAGCAGCCCCTTGAACAGGGCCTGCTCTTCCAGGGGCAGGCCGTGGATGGAGAAGTTCATCATGTCGGACTGCTCGAACTTCTGGGCCAGGGCCACGCTCACCGGCTGCTCCTGGGCGATCATCGAGAAGGTGACCTTGGAGTTGTGACCGCCGGTCACGTCCAGCAGGGCGCCGGAGTTGTATTCCCACAGCAGCAGGTTGGCCGGACGGCCCTGTTCGCCTGTCTGGGGATTGAACAGCTGATAGTCGGTGGGGCTGTTGAACACCTGCAGATAGTCGATCAGCTCCTGGCGACGGCGGCCATCTTCCAGGCTCAGGGCATGGACCACCCGGGTCGGCACATCGGCATTGTTGAGCAGCTCGGCAATCAGGTTTGCGCGGCTCTTGTGGGATTTCAGCAGCTCGGCGTTCTGCTCCTGCTTCTCGATCTCCTTGATGATCTCGCGAGTCAGGGTGTAGCCGTCGGCGGAACGCTCCTGGGCGCGCTCCAGGATCTGCTTCATGGCGGTGGCGTAGGGCTCGCTCTCGATCTGTTTCTCGATGGCGGGCGGCTGGGCCAGGGCGGCCGGCTTGGCATGGGCATCGGCCATCATGTCGACCCGGTAGTAGAGCTCCTGGCGGCCGGTGGCTGTGCGGATGGACCACTCGGCGCGGGCATCCCCGTTCTTCTCCACGAACGACAGGCCGTAGCCCGGGCTCGCCGCATTCTCGTTCATCAGGGTATAACCCGGCTGGGTACCCGGGATGGCCAGGGAGGCGATGACGGGTTCCCCGCTCGCATCGAACTCCAGCTTGGCCTCGATGGACCAGATCTGGCGCTTCTCGCCCGGGGTGAAGGGCACGTCCAGGGCGATATGGTGATAGATGGTCATCCCCATGCCGACGATGAACAGCAGGGCAACCAGCAAATAGAACGGCTTACGGGAAACCATGGATTATTTCACATCCTTGAGCTTGGGTTTGGGTTGGATATATTCGCGGGCCACGTCGACCACGGCGATATCTTTCAAGAATTCGCGACCCAGCAGCACGGGGAAAGTCATGTCGCTGCGATCTTTGAGGGTAAACTCGGCCTTTTCGGTCATGTCGCCGATGCGCACGGCGAGGCGCACCACGGGGCGACGGTCCAGATCGTCGGCGGAGGCCTGACGCACCCGCACGTGGCGCACCAGGGGCGCCTCTATCTGGATCTTGTCATCCAGGTCCTGATGGCTCAGGAAGAAGCGCACCCAGTTCTTGCCGTTGCGCTCGAAGATGGTGATCTCCTGGGCGCTGATGGAGGAGGTGGTGGCACCGGTATCGACCCGGGCCTGGAAGGCATCGTTGGCCGCATCGACCCAGAGCCATTCGGCTTCACCTACCAGCAGCTTGCCATCGACGGTGTGACCCGCCTCCGGCGCGGCACACTGCTCGGGGGGAGGCATCATGGGCTTGGGCGGCGCTGGGGGCAGGGTGGCCAGCTTGCTATCAACTTTCTTCACGGAATCTTTCATCTTGGCGACATCGGCGTTGAGCTGGGTCAACAGTTGTTGTTGCTGCGCGGCCTGGCGCTCTTGTTGCGCCATGGCGAGTTGAACCTTCTGTTCATTCAGGCTCAATTCGGTCCGCAGATCGGCCAGGGTCAGGGGCGGCACCGAGGGAGCCGGTTCCAACTGGGCGCACCCGCCGAGGCTGAGCAGAGAGAGCAGGGTCATTCCTTTCAATTTGCTTTTCATGTCATTCATTTAGCTGTGCTTCCTGGAATTGAATCAGTGTAACTTCCTGGGCTGCCCCCGGCTAGTCCTTGGCCTTGGTCGCAATCAGGACGGCGCGTTTGGGGGCGGGTAGCCCCTCCACGGTCAACGTGGGATCGGACGGGTCCAGATAATCGGACAAGGATTCATTGATCATCCAGTCGGTACGACGCTGTTCGTCCGTGCTGGTGACATTCTCATCGACGATCCTGACATCGGTAAAGCCGCAGCGTTCCACCCAGCGCTTGAGGGCCGCGCTCGAGGGGATGAACCAGACGTTGCGCATCTTGCCGTAGCGATCCTCCGGCACCAGCACCTGGTTGACATCGCCGTCGACCACCAGCGTCTCCAGCACCAGCTCGCCGCCATCGCGCAGCTGGTTGCGCAGCTGCTCTATGTGCTCGATAGGGGACTTGCGGTGATAGAGCACCCCCATGGAGAAGACGGTGTCAAAGGCGCGCAGGCAAGGCAGCTCCTGGATGCCCAGCGGCAGCAGGTGGGCGCGCTGGTCATTGCCCATGAAGTGGCGAATGGCCTCGAACTGGCACAAAAACAGCGGGCTCGGGTCTATGCCCACCGCGAGCCGGGTTCCTTGCCCCACCATGCGCCAGAGGTGATAGCCGCTGCCGCAGCCCACATCCAGCACATAGCGCCCTGCGAGGGGACTGATATGGGGCAGCACCCGATCCCACTTCCAGTCGGAGCGCCACTCGGTATCGATGTGGATGCCGTGTACGGTAAAAGGTCCTTTACGCCAGGGCATGAACTGGCGCAGCAGGCTCTCGGTCTTCTTGCGCTCCCCTTCACTCAGGCTCTCGGCCGAGCCTATCTCGACCCGGCTTTTCAGCTCGACGTTGTCGGGGGCGACAGCCGGCAGCTTGCCCAGGGCCCGGCTCCAGCGGGGCAGGTCGCCGTGCAGGTTGTCATGCTGCCAGGCGTGCAGCTGGGCGGGCAGGGTGTGCAACCAGTGGCTGAGCCGGTTCTTGGCGATCAGCTGGTAAAAATTGGCGAAGTCGATCATGGCTGGGCGGGCTCGCTTGATTTGATGGCGATCATGGAGCCGAAGTTGAAGCACTGGAACCAGAGATCCTGATGGGCGAAACCGGCGTCCCGCAGGCGCGCCTGGTGCACCGCCAGGGTGTCGGTGCGCATCACGTTCTCCAGCGCCGTGCGCTTCTGGCTGATCTCCAGCTCGCTATAGCCGTTGGCCCGCTTGAAGTCCAGATGCAGCTCGATGAGCAGTTCGTTGACCGGCTCGTCGTCGAAGCGAAACTTCTCGCTCAGGATGAGGATGCCACCGGGGCGCAGGCCGTCATGGATGCGCGCGATGAGGGCGGCCCGCTTCTCGGGCGCGACGAACTGCAGGGTGAAGTTGAGCACCACCACGGAGGCATTCTCGATACTGACGTCGCAGATGTCCGCCTCCACCAGCTCAACCGGCACCTCGGACTTGAAACCCGAGAGGTGGGCGCGGGCGCGCTCTATCATGGGGCGGGAGAGATCCACCGCCGTGATGCGGCAGCCCGGCTGCGTCAGGTTGCGACGCATCGCCTGGCTGGCGGCCCCCAGGGAGCAGCCGAGATCGTAGAGGCGGCTGTGGGGCTGGGCGTAGCGGGCGGCCATCATGCCGATGGCGGAGATGATGTTGCTGTAGCCAGGCACTGAGCGCTGGATCATGTCCGGAAAGACATCGACGACCTGCTCGTCAAAGCAAAAATCGCCCAGTTGGGCGATGGGGGCGGCAAAGATCTGATCATGCATATGTGGTGCAACCCGGCAGGGGAGAGCATGCCCCTGTGTTGTTCAATGTAGGTGTTGGATGGCGGCCGGAGGGTGCCGAATGCCATCGACTGGCGAAGGGCGACAAGGACCAGGGCACTCCTGATGGTCGGGCCGCTCGCACGGGCCATCCTGCTGACCCGTCATAGGGGCGCTAGTGTAGAGGATTGCCGTTCATTTGTCTTGAACGGGGCGGGGGCGGGACGGCAAATTTTCGGCTTTTTTTTGCCCCTGACTAAAACATCAGCACCCCCTGGCGGGCGCGGTCGCACTCCCCCGGCCAGGGGGCCATCTCCTGGCCGAGCAGGCGGCTGATCTGCCGAGCGAGATCGGGGGCCAGGGCGTTGTCGGCGGTGTGGACAAAGAGGTAGAGATCCTTGCCCTCGGCGAGCCATTGTTGCCAATGAGGCAGCCAGGAGGGCAGGAAGGGGTGATTGTCCTCGGGTTGAGGGAGGCCGATCAGGCGCACCACAGGGCTGTTTGCCGTGGCGAGCAGGTGTACCGGCAGCCTCGGCTTCTTGCCCTGGGCATCGATCATGGCGGCACTTCGTGCGGCAAGGGTGGCGGGCACCGAGAACAGCGGCCGGCTGTCGAGCATGATGCGGTTCACCCCCAGCGCCATCAGCATCCGGTTCAGGGCCCGCTCCGCCTCTCCTTTGGCGAAGAAGTCGGGGTGGCGCACCTCGAGGCCATAGCAGAAATCCTTTGGCAGCCGCTGGAGGAAGGCCTGCAGGCGGGGCAGGCCGTCTGGGCCGAAGCGGGCAGGCAGTTGCAGCTTGAGCAGCCCCAGGGTGTCGTGCAGCGGTTCGAGCAGGGCGATGAAGTCCGTTACCTGCCGGTCCGCGCTCACCAGGTCGCTCTGATGGCTGATGGTTTGCGGAAACTTGAAGGCGAAACGAAACCCGTCGGGTACGGCTGCGCGCCAGCGCCGCACCGTCTCTTGGGTCGGCAGGGCGTAGAAGGTGGTGTTGCCCTCCACCGTGTTGAACACCCTGGCATAGTGAGCCAGGTGCTCGGCGGGTTTGGCGCCCTGGCCGAGCAGTTGGCCGGGCCAGGCGGGGTGGGACCATTGGGGCAGGCCCAGAAAGAGGCTCATGAGGCTTCCTGTCGACAGATTGCTCGCGTTTGGCCCCCTTTTTTGCCCTTGGCGCTAAAAAACAGGGCAAAGGAGGGGGCTGGTCATTTTACCCGTATGGGAGTTTTCCTCTATAATGCCAGCCCTTTTGTTTTTCAATTTTTGATGACAGCACAGGATGACGCCGAGGGCGCCAGTGCGGATATCATCAATTGGCAAGATTGCGAGTGCTCTCCGATGCTCCGCCGACCGACTGCCTGGCTGTCGCACGCCTGCCTCGGCGGCACGCTTCCGGCGCCAGGGGGCCGGATGGTACGAGACTGATTTCACACCGGGTAAGAACGAGGATCTGGCCAGCTGCGAGACAGACGGTGCTTGCCAATCGTGCCCGGCGACTCAAGGTAAACCGTCTCTCATACAATTTCGAAGGAAGAAGTCCATGCGCTCTATCTATTGCGGACAGGTCAATGAGGCCCATGCCGGTCAGACCATTACATTGTGCGGTTGGGTCCATCGTCGCCGCGACCTCGGCGGCCTCATCTTTATCGACATGCGCGACCGGGAAGGGATCGTGCAAGTCTTCTTCGATCCGGACAAACCCGAGGCCTTCGCCCTGGCCTCCGAGCTGCGCGGCGAGTTCTGCATCCAGGTGACCGGCGTGGTGCGTAGCCGCCCGGACTCCCAGCGCAACGGTGACATGGCCACCGGCGCCATCGAGGTGTTCGCCCACGAGCTCACTATCATCAACCGTGCCGAGCCGCTGCCGCTGGACTTCAACCAGGTCAACAGCGAAGAGGTGAGCCTCAAGTACCGCTACCTGGACCTGCGTCGTCCCGAGATGGCCAAGTACCTGAAGACCCGCGCCAAGGCCAGCGCCTTCGTGCGCCGCTTCATGGACGAGCAGGGTTTCCTCGACATCGAGACCCCCATGCTGACCAAGGCCACCCCGGAAGGGGCCCGTGACTATCTGGTGCCGAGCCGGGTGCACAAGGGCAAGTTCTACGCCCTGCCGCAGTCTCCCCAGCTGTTCAAGCAGTTGCTGATGATGTCCGGCTTCGATCGCTACTACCAGATCGTCAAGTGCTTCCGTGACGAAGACCTGCGTGCCGACCGCCAGCCGGAATTCACCCAGATCGACGTGGAGACCTCCTTCATGACCGCGCCCCAGGTGCGCGAGCTGATGGAAGCGATGATCCGCCAGCTGTGGCAACACGTGCTGGCCGTGGATCTGGGGGACTTCCCGGTGATGACCTTCGACGAGGCCATGCGCCGCTTCGGCTCCGACAAGCCGGACCTGCGCCTGCCCATGGAGCTGGTGGACGTGGCAGATCTCTTGACCGCGGTCGAGTTCGCCGTGTTCGCCGGTCCCGCCAACGACCCGAAAGGTCGCGTGGCGGCCCTGAAAGTCCCGGGCGGCGCCGAGCTGTCTCGCAAGCAGATCGACGAGTACACCAAGTTCGTCGGCATCTATGGCGCCAAGGGCCTGGCCTGGATGAAGGTCAATGCCGCCGCCAATGGCCTGGAGGGCGTGCAGTCCCCGGTGGCCAAGTTCCTCTCTGACGCCATCGTGCGCGAGATCCTGGCCCGCACCGGCGCGATGGATGGCGACATCCTCTTCTTCGGTGCCGACGCCAAGAAGGTGGTGTGCGACGCCATGGGCGCCCTGCGCCTGAAGGTGGGCCGCGATCTGGGTCTGGTGGAGAACGTCTGGAAGCCGCTCTGGGTCATCGACTTCCCCATGTTCGAGGAAGATGGCGAAGGTGGCCTGGCCGCCATGCACCACCCCTTCACCGCCCCGAGCAACATGAGCCCGGCCGAGCTGAAAGCCAACCCGGTGGGTGCCTACGCCAACGCCTACGACATGGTGATCAACGGTTACGAAGTGGGTGGCGGCTCCGTGCGTATCCACAACAGCGAGATGCAGTCCACCGTGTTCGACATCCTGGGGATCACGGCGGACGAGCAGCGCCTGAAGTTCGGCTTCCTGCTGGATGCGCTGAAATACGGCACCCCGCCCCACGCGGGTCTGGCCTTCGGTCTGGATCGCCTGAGCATGCTGCTGACCGGCACCGACAACATCCGGGATGTCATCGCCTTCCCGAAAACCACGGCGGCCGCCTGCCTGATGACGGATGCCCCGAGCTTCGCCAATCAGGCCCAGCTGACCGAGCTGGCCATCGCCACCGTTGCCAAGGCCGAGGCCCAAGGGGAAGCCTGATGAAGAGGGGCGGGGCCCTGAGCCTCGCCCACATCATGGTTTTATCTTATTGATTTAAAAAATATAACGGAGAGTTTCTATGGCAGGTCACAGTAAATGGGCCAACATCAAACACCGCAAGGCGGCGCAAGATGCCAAGCGCGGTAAAATCTTCACCAAGCTGATCCGTGAAATCACCACCGCAGCTCGACTGGGTGACGCGGACCCCGCCAACAACCCGCGCCTGCGGGCGGCGGTGACGGCGGCCCTGACCGGCAACATGACCCGCGACACCATCAACCGCGCCATTGCCCGTGGGGCCGGCGGCGCCGATGGCGAGCAGCTGGAAACCATCGTCTACGAAGGCTACGGACCGGCGGGCTCCGCCGTCATGGTGGAGTGCCTGACCGACAACCGCAACCGTACCGTGGCCGAAGTGCGTCACGCCTTCAGCAAGTGCGGCGGCAACCTGGGCACCGACGGCTCCGTGGCCTATCTGTTCAGCAAGAAGGGTCTGCTGACCTTCGTGGGCGCCGATGAAGACGCCCTGATGGACGCGGCCCTGGAAGCGGGCGCCGACGACGTGGTCACCGAAGAGGATGGTTCCATCGAGGTGTACACCAGCCCGAACGATTTCGGCACCGTGCTGGACGGCCTGGAAGCCGCCGGCTTCAAGCCCCAGAGCGCAGAGGTGACCATGATCCCCTCCACCGAAGCCGAGCTGGACGCCGAGACCGCGCCCAAGCTGATGCGCCTCATCGACATGCTGGAAGACCTGGACGACGTGCAGGAGGTGTACCACAACGGCTCCATCTCCGACGAGATCGCCGCGACCCTGTAATCATCGGGTTAAGGGGCACCTCGGTGTCTTTCCTCTTCCCACTGTGGTAGCTGGCCTGGCATCAGGCCGGCAATCACCCTCTAAACGGCAGCCCGCAGGCTGCCGTTTTTTTGTCCGTCAACGTGCGCCTCTGCCCGCCACCCTTCGATGCTCCCCCTTAATTCCCACTTAAGTTTGCCTCTCTAGGATGACTCCATCCGGACCTTTCCGGCGCTTGCCCTGTCTGTCAGGGAAGTGCGCCGGGAGTTTCACAACGAAGCCCGCTGGCGGGCTTCAGTTCACACTGTTTTGTCGGAGTCTCTCTATGCGCCCCACTCTGGGAGTGATCAAGGTCAATCTGTTGCTGGTGCTGCTGTTTGCACTGGCGTTCAACTGGCCCATCTTTCTGCACTTTTATCGCATTCTCACCGCCCTCGAGCACGTCAAGGCGGGGTTTGTCCTCTCCATCCCCCTGGTGCTGGTGGCGGCCCTCAACGGGGTGTTCCTGCCCTTTACCTTTCGCTATCTGCTCAAGCCCTTCTTCATATTGCTCATCATGACCGGCTCCCTGGCGAGCTACGCCATGCTCAAATACGGGGTGATCTTCGACATAGGAATGGTGCAGAACGTCATCGAGACCAACGGCGGGGAGGCGGGCTCCTACCTCAACGGCTCCGTGCTGCTCTGGTTTTTGCTCACCGCCGTGCTGCCGGTGCTGGCCCTGCTGTGGGTGAAGATTGAATATCCCCGTCCCTGGTTCAAGGGGCTGGCGCTGCGCCTCGGGAGTATCGCCCTCTCCCTGCTGCTCCTGACGGGGGTGGCCGCCCTCTACTACCAGGATTACGCCTCGGTGGGGCGCAACAACAAGTCCCTCGGCAAGGAGATAGTGCCCGCCAACTATGTGCACGGTCTCTACAAGTACGCCCGGGATGTGCTCTTCGCCACCCCCATTCCCTACCAGCAGATAGGCACAGATGCCAGGGTGATCGGCCAGCATGAGAAGCCGACCCTGATGTTCCTGGTGGTGGGGGAGACGGCCCGCAGCCAGAACTACTCCCTCAACGGCTACCAGAAGCAGACCAACGGCTTCACCGCGAAGGAGGCGGATGTCATCTCGTTCAGGAACGTGCGCGCCTGCGGCACCGCCACCGCGCTCTCCGTGCCCTGCATGTTCTCCAACCTGACCCGGCGCGGCTATGACGAGACCCTGGCCAAGTCCCAGGACGGCCTGCTGGACGTGCTGCAGCATGCCGGGATCTCGGTGCTGTGGAAGGAGAACGACGGCGGCTGCAAGGGGGTGTGCAAAAACGTCCCCACCATAGAGATAGAGCCCAAGGCGTTCCCCGCATACTGCTCGGGGGATGCCTGCCATGACGAGGTGCTGCTGCAGGGGCTGGATCGGCAGATCGCCGGGATGCAGAGCCGGGAGGGGAGCAAGCTGGTGGCCTTCCACCTGATGGGCAGCCATGGCCCCACCTACTATCGCCGCTACCCGGCCGCCGATCGCGTCTTCCTGCCGGACTGCCCGCGCAGCGACATCGAAAACTGCAGCAACGAAGCGCTGGTGAACACCTATGACAACACCATCCGCTATACCGACAAGGTGCTGGCCCGGCTCATCGACAAGCTCAAGCGCCTGGAGAGCCAGTACAACGTGGGGCTGGTCTACCTGTCGGATCACGGTGAATCCCTCGGCGCCATGGGGCTCTATCTGCACGGCACCCCTTACCAGTTCGCACCGGACGATCAGACCCGGGTGCCGCTGCTGACCTGGTTCTCGCCCCAGTTGCAGGCGGACCGTCAGCTCAATCTGGATTGCCTGCGCCAGGAGGCAGCCAGCAAGCGCTTCTCCCATGACAACCTGTTTCATTCCATGCTCGGCATCATGGATGTGCAGACCGAGGCCTACAACGGCAAGCTGGATTTGTTCAAGCCGTGCCGGGCAGGGTGAGTCAGAGTGGGTGAGTCGGATTGATGGAACGCGACAACCTGTTGCCCCGCGCCATGCTCGGCATCATGGATGTGCAGACCCGGGTCTATGACGGCAAGCTGGGCCTGTTTAGGTCGTGCCGGGCGAGGTGATCCGGCAAAAAGAGCATAAAAAACGGCAGCCACTGGCTGCCGTTGTTGTCTCGCAAGGTCTGGCCCTTACTTCTGCTCCATGATGATCTGCAGCAGATCCCCCTCCAGCAGGGCCCGCTTCACCAGGGCGAAGCCGCCTATGGTGGGCTGGTTCTGGAAACGCGCCTTGACGATGGGCAGGCCGCGATGAAAGCTCGGCAGGGACTGGTGCTCGACGCAGCGGCGGATGGCGGGGATGAGTATCTCTTCGGCCTCGGTGATTTCGCCGGCGATCAGCACCTTCTGGGGGTTGAACAGGTTGACCGTGATGGCCACCGCCCGTCCCAGGTGCTCCCCCACGTTCTCGATCACGCTGCGGGCCAGCTCATCCCCGGCCAGGGCGGCCTTGCACACCTCCTGGATACTGATGTACTTGTCCTGCAGGCTGCTCTGGTGGCCGCGGCTGATGAGCTCCTTCACCTTGTCGACGATGGCCTCGTTGGAGGCGATGGTCTCCAGGCAGCCGAAGTTGCCGCAGTGGCAACGCTTGCCAAGTGGCTCCACCTGAATGTGACCAATCTCGCCAACGTTGCGGTTCTGACCGAGGAACACCTTGCCCTTGGTGATGATGCCCGAACCCGCCCCCTGGTGAACGCTCACCAGAATGGAGTCCATGCAGTCGCGGGACTCGCCGAAGAAGTGTTCGGCCAGGGCCAGGGAGCGGGTGTCGTTGCCGACATAGCAGGGCAGGTTGAAGTGGTTTTCCAGCAGCTTGGCAAGGGCCAGGTTGCGGATCTGGTACTTGGGGGTGTAGATGACCATGCCCGATTCCGGGTTGACCAGCCCCGGCATGGTCAGCGCGATGCTGATGAGGTTGCGGCTGCGCTCCTGATGGGCATCGATGAAGGCGCCAATCTCCCGCAGCAGCATGTCGACCACGGGCTGCTGGTCGATCTCGGTCACCTCGGTGAGGTGCTGATCGAGTTCCTTGCCATCGAGATCGTACAAGGAGAGGTGCAGGTAGCCCCGACCCAACTTGGCGGACACAAACTGGAACCGACTCTTGATGGTGGTCAGGGAGATGGCGCGTCGCCCGCCGGTCGAGGCTTGCGGCGAGGTCTCCTTGATCAGGCCATGCTCGATCAGTTGCCGGGTGATCTTGGTCACGCTGGCCGGGGCCAGGTGACTCAATTCGGCAATCTTGACCCGGGAGATGGGGCCTTGCAGGTCGATGAGCCGATACACGGCCGCGCTGTTTACCTGCTTGATGAGATCTACGTTTGCTATTTGTCCGCCAGTCATGATGTCACTGTTGTGTGTAGTGTCCGTTAACCACGGTCCCGAGGACCCTGAAGTCCTGATCAAAGACGGTGAGGTTGGCTATCTTGCCGACCTGGATACTACCGAGACGTGAGTCCCATCCAATGGCGCGTGCAGGGTATAGGGTGGCCATTCTCAGCGCTTCGGCGAGGGGCAGCCCCACCTGTTTGACCAGATTCTCCACCCCTTCGATCATGGTGAGGGCAGAACCGCCGAGTGTACCATTCTCATCGACGCACTGACCATCACGGAAATAGACGGTGGCGCCACAAAAATCAAATTTCTCAAAGCCTTCCGGCGCACCGGCCGGGGCGGTGGCATCGGTGACCAGCACCAGTCGCTCCCCCAGCACCTTGTGGGCGAGGCGCACATTGGCCCAGTGCACGTGATGGCCGTCGACGATGACCCCGGTATAGACGTCATCCCTGTCATAGATGGCGCCCACCACGCCGGGCTCGCGCCCGTTCACGGTCGGGGTCATGGCGTTGTAGAGGTGGGTGGCAAAGCGCATGCCGCTGTCAAACCCGGCCATGGCCTGCTCGTAACTGGCGGCGGTGTGACCGGCGGAGACCAGGATGCCGGCCTCCGCCAGGCGGCGGATGTGCTCCGGGCTGTTGCGCTCGGGGGCCAGGGTGATCTTGGCGATGGCGTCCGCGTTGGCGCAGAAGAAATCGATCATCTCGTCGGCAGGCTGGCGAATTTGATCCGCCGGGTGTATGCCCTTGCGCTTGAGGTTGGTGTAGGGCCCTTCCAGATGCAGTCCCAGCACCTCGTTGGCACGGGCCTGCATGTAGCTGCGGGTCACGGCGACCGCCTGCTTCATGTCCGCATCCGGGCTGGTGATCAGGGTCGGCAGGAAGCTGGTGGTGCCGGATTTCAGGTTGGCCGCCTGCATGGTGGCCAGGGTTTCGACCGTGATCGCCGAGTTGAACATGACGCCGCCACAGCCATTGAGCTGCACGTCGATGAAGCCGGCGCTCAGGTTGGCACCGTTCAGATCGTGGCGGGCCACGTCCCGGGGCAAGTCCGCCAGGGGCTTGATGGCGACGATGTGGTCGCCATCGATGAGCACCCCGTGCCCGGTCAGCACATCGCTGCCGGTGTAGAGGGTACAGTTGGTCAATGCGTACATGTTGCCTCCTTACAGACGGCCGATGTTGTCGGCTTCCAGCTGCTGGAAGTAGCGCACCGTCTTGACCTTCAGCTCCATGGTGGAAGGCTCGTCACACACCATGAGTCCCTTCGGATGCAGCTGCAGGGTGGAGATGGTCCACATGTGATTGACGCAACCTTCCACCGCGGCCTGCAGGGCCAGCGCCTTGCCGTGACCCGTCACCAGGATCAGTATCTCCTCGGCATCCATCAGGGTGCCGACGCCCACGGTCAGCGCCAGCTTGGGCACCTGCTCCATGTCGCCGCCGAAGAAGCGGGAGTTGGCGATGCGGGTGTCCTCGGTCAGGGTCTTGACCCGGGTGCGGGAGGCCAGGGAAGAGGCCGGCTCGTTGAAGGCGATGTGACCGTCGTTGCCGACGCCGCCCATGAAGAGGTTGATCTTGCCGTAGGACTTGATCTTGTCCTCATAACGCTTGCACTCTGCCACCAGATCCTCGGCGTTGCCGTTGAGGATGTTGATGTTTTCCGGGCGAATGTCGACGTGATTGAAGAAGTTGTTGTACATGAAGCTGTGGTAGGACTCGGGGTGATCTTCCGCCAGGCCGACATACTCGTCCATGTTGAAGGTCACCACGTGCTCGAAGCTCACTTCGCCGGCCTTATGCAGCTCAATCAGGCGCTTGTAGGTGTTGAGCGGCGTGCCGCCGGTGGGCAGACCCAATACGAAGGGGCGCTCGGCAGTCGGCTGGAAGGCGTTGATGCGGTCGACGATGTAACGGGCAGACCACAGACCGACCTGGTTGGCAGACTTGAGGGGGATCAGGCGCATTTCGAGTACCTCTATTCGGTTGTTACCGGCATGGGCGCGGTAGCGGGTTTCTAGTTGTTTTATAGCGTAAATAAAGATTGCGAACTAAGCCACATGTATCGGCCACCTTTATCTCATTTGGGTGACAATGATCACGATTGCGGCTTTATTAATTTGCGCAGCGAAATAAAAGACCTAGACTGCCAATCAAGCCTTGATGGCTTATGCGTCAAACGTAATAAGCACTTAATTTCTAGCAAAACCTTAACTAAGGAGAGGAGCCGTGAACATTCTCGGTTATTTACAGAAGATCGGCCGTGCCCTGATGGTGCCGGTAGCGGTCTTGCCTGCCGCCGCGATCCTGATGGGGATTGGTTACTGGATTGACCCGAACGGCTGGGGTGGCGGCAGCCCTCTGGCGGCGTTCCTGATCAAGGCCGGTGCCGCCATCATCGACAGCATGCCCATCCTGTTCGCCGTCGGCGTCGCCTACGGCATGTCCAAGGACAAAGACGGCTCCGCCGCCCTGGCGGGTCTGGTCGGCTTCCTGGTGGTCACCACCTTGCTGAGCCCGGGCGCCGTGGCCCAGCTCAAGGGCATCCCGGCCGATCAGGTGCCGGCTGCCTTTGGCAAGATCAGCAACCAGTTCATCGGTATCCTGTGTGGCGTCATCGCCGCCGAGCTCTACAACCGCTTCAGCAGCGTCGAGCTGCACAAGGCGCTGGCCTTCTTCTCTGGTCGTCGTCTGGTGCCCATCATCACCTCAGTGGTCATGATGGCGGTCTCCTTCGTGCTGATGGCCATCTGGCCTGTCATCTACGGTGGCCTGGTGAACTTCGGTGAATCCATCGTCGGCATGGGCTCCACCGGTGCCGGTATCTACGCCTTCTTCAACCGCCTGCTGATCCCCATCGGTCTGCACCACGCCCTGAACTCGGTGTTCTGGTTCGACGTGGCCGGCATCAACGACATCCCGAACTTCCTGGGTGGCCAATCCTCCATCGATGCCGGTAAAGCCGTCGCTGGTGTGACCGGCATGTACCAGGCGGGCTTCTTCCCCATCATGATGTTCGGTCTGCCGGGCGCCGCGCTGGCCATCTATCACACCGCCAAGAAGGCGAACAAGGAGAAGGTTGCGTCCATCATGATCGCCGCCGCCTTCGCCGCCTTCTTCACCGGGGTGACCGAGCCGCTCGAGTTCTCCTTCATGTTCGTGGCCCCCGTGCTGTACGTCATCCATGCCGTGCTGACCGGTGTCTCCGTGTTCATCGCCGCGTCCATGCAGTGGATTGCCGGTTTCGGCTTCAGCGCCGGTCTGGTGGATATGGTGCTCTCCAGCCGCAACCCGCTGGCGGTCAACTGGTACATGTTGCTGCTGCAAGGCCTGGTGTTCTTCGGGGTTTACTACAGCGTGTTCCGTCTGGTCATCGTCAAGCTGAACCTGAAGACCCCGGGTCGCGAAGACGACGAAGCCATCCCGGCCAAGGCCGAGATCACCGACCGTACCGAACTGGCCAAGCAGTACCTGGAAGTGCTGGGTGGTCATGACAACCTGGTCACCATCGATGCCTGTATCACCCGTCTGCGTCTGACCCTGAAAGATCGCAGCATCGTCGACGAGCGTCAGCTCAAGGCCCTGGGCGCTGCCGGTGTGGTCAAGCTCGGCGAGCAGAACCTGCAGGTGATTCTGGGCCCCCTGGCCGAGATCATCGCCGGTGAGATGAAAGCCCTGCGTTAAGTGTTACCCGGACGGGCGTCTGTCCCTGCCCGTCCGTTCAAGCCTAAGTCCATTGTTGACATAACTGAGGGCCCCGCCTTGGGGCCCCATATAAAAAAGCCAAGACAATCCAACCTTTACTTCAAATGAGAGCAGCAGTTATGAACTTGAAACATTCTCTGTTAGCCATTGCCATGTCTACCGTTTTCACCGGCCCTGCACTGGCCGCCGATGCCGCTAGGCAAGCCGTGGTCGATTCCCTCGCCAGCAACCTCGTCGTCAAGTACGAAGTCGTCACCAATGACGGTGCCGGCGCCGGCCTCGACTGTCAGGCGCTGGGCTCCGAGTGGGCCAGTTGCGGCGTGGCCAAGCTGCACCTGACCCATACCGGTGCCGACGTCACCTCCAAGGACTGGAGCATCTATGTCTCCTCCATTCGCCGCATTCAGCGGGTGGATAACGACCAGTTCACCATCACCCACCTGACCGGCGACCTCTATCGTTTGACGCCAACCGAGAAGTTCCAGGGTTTTGCCAAGGATGCCACGGTCGAGGTGCCCCTGGTGGTGGAATACTGGGTATTGTTCGAATCAGACATCATGCCGAACTGGTATGTCTCCGCCGAGGGCGCCGAGCCCAAGGTGATCGCCAGCATGAGCAACATCGACGACGCCAGCAGCTACGAGAAGCCGATGCCGGCCGACGGCTGGAAGCGCACCAAGGACGACAACAACGTCCTGATGAACAGCGAGACCCGCTTCGCCGCCAACCAGACCAGCACCTTGCTGCCGGCGGCCAAGGTGGACAACAAGATCCTGCCGACCCCACAGAAGCAGGTGGTCAAGGCGGGCCCGCAGGTGGATCTCTCCACCATCAAGCTCGATGCCCTCGACTTGCCGACCGACCGTGCCGATGCCATCAAGGCGCAACTGACCAGGCTGGGTGTTACCCTCTCCGACACCGGCTACCCGGTCACCATCAAGCTCGGCAGCAAGGTCAAGCAGGCCGAAGGCTACGACATGACCATAGGGACGAAAGGCGCTGTCATTCAGGGTCGCGACATCGACGGGGCCTTCTGGGGTGCCCAGTCACTGATCTCCCTGCTGGGAGTGGATGACAAGCTGGTGAGCCAGATGAGCGTCGAGGATGCGCCGCGCTTCGAATACCGCGGCATGCAGACCGACGTGGCCCGTCACTTCCGAAGCGCCGAGACCCTGAAGAAGCTGGTTGACCAGATGTCCGCCACCAAGCTCAACGTGCTGCACCTGGGATTGACCAACGATGAGGGCTGGCGCATCGAGATCCCGGGCCTGCCGGAGCTGACCGAGGTGGGCAGCCAGCGTTGCCATGACGAGTCCGAGACCCAGTGCTTGATGCCGCAGCTGGGCTCAGGCCCCAGCAGCGACAACCAGGGCTCCGGCTTCTACAGCAAGGCCGACTACATCGATCTGGTGCGCTATGCCAAGGCCCGCGGCGTGACCGTGATCCCCGAGATCAACATGCCGGCCCACGCCCGTGCCGCCGTGGTCTCCATGGAGGCGCGCTACCAGCGTCTGATGGCCGAGGGCAAGGAGGCCGAGGCGAACCAGTTCCGTCTGACCGACCCGGACGATACCTCCAACGTCACCTCTGTGCAGTTCTACGACAAGATGTCCTTCATCAACCCCTGCCAGCCGGGCGCCGCCACCTTCGTGGCCAAGGTGATGGACGAAGTGGCCCAGATGCACCAGGCCGCCGGTCAGCCCCTGACCGCCTGGCACTACGGTGGTGACGAGGCGAAGAACATCATGCAGGGCGGCGGCTATCAGGATCCGGCCGTCACCCCGGCCGCCGATCTGGTGGCCTGGAAGGGCAACGTCGACTCCAGCAAGCAGGACAAGCCGTTCGGCAAGTCCCCCCTGTGCCAGAAGATGATCGACGAGGGCAAGATCAAGGAAGTGGGCGAGCTGCCGGTGTACTTTGCCAAGGAAGTGAGCGAGATGGTCAAGAGCCACGGCTTCTCCACCCTGCAAGCCTGGGAAGATGGCCTGAAATACGCCAGCGGCGCCAAGGACTTCGCCACCGACAACACCCGGGTCAACTTCTGGGAAACCCTCTACTGGGGTGGCTTCAACGAGGCGATGAAGTGGGCGCACAAGGGCTATGAGGTGGTGCTCTCCAACCCCGATTACCTCTACTTCGACTTCCCGAACGAGGTGCATCCGGCCGAGCGCGGCTACTACTGGGCGACCCGCTTCAATGACACCCGCAAGGTGTTCGCCTTCGCCCCGGAGAACCTGCCCCAGAACGCCGAGACCTCGGTGGACCGTGACGGCAATGCCTTCGTGGCCAAGGGCGACCAGGATGGCGTCAAGTTCAAGGGGATCTCAGGCCAGCTGTGGAGCGAAACCGTGCGCACCGACGCCCAGTACGAGTACATGGTCTATCCGCGTATCTTCTCCGTGGCCGAGCGTGCCTGGCACAAGGGCGGCTTCGAGCTCGACTACGTGAAGGGCCGCGAGTTCTCCGGCGAGACCAAGCACGTCAACAAGGCTGCCCTGAACCAGGAGTGGAACCAGTTCGCCAACGCCCTGGCCCAGCGCCAGCTGCCGAAACTGGATCAGGCCGGTGTCGAGTACCGCCTCTCGGTGCCGGGCGCCAAGGTGGTGAACGGCAAGCTTGAAGCGAACGTGGACCTGCCGGGTCTGCCCATCCAGTACAGCCTGGACGGCACCACCTGGACCGCCTATGACGCGGCGGCCAAGCCGACCGTCACTGGCAAGGTCTGGCTGCGCACCACCAGCTTCGATGGCAAGCGCACCAGCCGGGTGACCGAGCTGAACTGACAGCCTGCAAACCATAGCGCGAGGCGGGTCCAAGACCCGCCTTTCTCAAGGCCGGCGTCGCCAGCCTTGGGAAAGGTTGACTCTGCGTGTGAACCTTTGTTGTGTGTGAGTCTGTTTTGATGTTTTCATCACCTTCAACCCCGCCTGGTGCGGGGTCTTTTTTTGCCTGCCGGTCAGCATGGGGGCGTGGCCTTGTGCCCATGGCGGCCGGGACGGCCCTCGATGGGGGGGGGCGCCGGGGGCCCACCCTCCCTGACGCCGCTTGTCCGTCATGGCCCGCCGCCTGGGCCGAAAGGGCAAAATTCAGGTTGAGGCGGGCGCCCGAATAGGGGATCATACCCGGCTTGACGGCGGGGGATCGGAGCCAGTGGCTCGTCCCTCGCCAGTGACGCGCATTTTGAGGTGAGCCATGACTGAGGCGAACAGCCCGAGCAACTTTATTCGTCAGATCATCGATGAGGATCTGGCCAGCGGTAAGCACAAGAGCGTGCAGACCCGTTTTCCTCCCGAGCCGAACGGTTATCTCCACATCGGCCATGCCAAGTCCATCTGCCTGAACTTCGGCATCGCCCGCGACTATCAGGGCCAGTGCAACCTGCGCTTCGATGACACCAACCCCGTCAAGGAAGACATAGAGTTCGTCGAGTCCATCAAGCGGGACGTGCAGTGGCTCGGCTTCCAGTGGAGCGGCGAGATCCGCTACTCCTCCGACTATTTCGACAAGCTGCACGGCTACGCCGTCGAGCTCATCGAGAAGGGGCTGGCCTATGTGGACGAGCTCTCTGCCGAGCAGATGCGCGAGTACCGCGGCACCCTGACCGCGCCGGGCAAGAACAGCCCGTTCCGCGATCGCTCCGTGGCAGAGAACCTGGCCCTGTTCGCCAAGATGAAGAACGGCGAGATGGCCGAAGGCGCCGCCTGCCTGCGCGCCAAGATCGACATGGCGTCCCCCTTCATGGTGATGCGTGACCCCGTCATCTACCGCATCAAGTTTGCCCACCATCACCAGACCGGTGACCAGTGGTGCATCTACCCCATGTATGACTTCACCCACTGCATCTCGGACGCCCTGGAGGGGATCACCCACTCCCTGTGCACCCTGGAGTTCCAGGACAACCGCCGCCTGTATGACTGGGTGCTGGACAACATCAGCATCGACTGCCACCCCCGTCAGTACGAGTTCTCCCGCCTGAACCTCGAATACACCGTCATGTCCAAGCGCAAGCTGAACCTGCTGGTGACCGAGGGGCACGTCAATGGCTGGGATGATCCGCGCATGCTGACCGTCTCCGGGCTGCGCCGCCGTGGCTATACCCCGGCCGCCATCCGCGAGTTCTGCAAGCGCATCGGCGTGACCAAGCAGGACAACATCGTCGAGATGAGCATGCTGGAAGCCTGCATTCGCGACGATCTCAACGAGAATGCCCCCCGCGCCATGGCGGTGCTGCACCCGGTGAAGGTGGTGATCGAGAACCTGACCGCCGACGAGGTGCTGACGGCGCCGGTTCATCCGAACAAGCCGGAGATGGGCAGCCGTACGCTTCCCTTCACCCGCGAGATCTTCATCGACGAGGCGGACTTCAAAGAGGAAGCGAACAAGCAGTTCAAGCGTCTGGTGCTGGGCAAGGAAGTGCGTCTGCGCAACGCCTATGTGATCAAGGCCGAGCGCATCGAGAAGGATGCCGACGGCAAGGTCACCTGCATCTACTGCTCCTACGATCCCGAGACCCTGGGCAAGGATCCGGCCGATGGCCGCAAGGTGAAGGGGGTGATCCACTGGGTCAGCGCCACTCACTCCCTGCCGGCGCAAGTGCGCCTCTATGACCGTCTGTTCAAGGTGCCGAACCCGGGCGCCGAAGAGGACTTCGAAGGGGCCCTGAACCCGGAATCTCTGGTGATCATCGAGGGCGCCCGGGTCGAGGCTTCCCTCAAGGACGCCCAGCCGGAGTCTGCCTACCAGTTCGAGCGCGAAGGCTATTTTTGCGCCGACAACAAGCTCTCCAGCCCTGAGCACCTGGTGTTCAACCGCACAGTCGCCCTGCGCGACGTCTGGGGCAAGGCCGAGGCCTGATGAATCAGAAGGGCAGGGGAGACCCTGCCACTCTGGTCCGGACTGCGGACACAAAAAAAGCCAGCGTGATGCTGGCTTTTTCATGGCTGCTCACGGCCGACGGCGTTATTCGTCGTGTTTGCAGTCACCGTTGGCGCAGTGACCATACAGGTAGAGGCTGTGGTTGGTCAGCCGGATGTTGTGGTGCTTGGCGATGTCGCGCTGACGCTGCTCGATCACCTCGTCGGAGAACTCGATCACCTTGCCACAGTCGAGGCAGACCAGGTGGTCGTGGTGCTCCTGGGTGGCCAGCTCGAATACCGACTTGCCGCCCTCGAAGTGGTGGCGGGTGACGATGCCGGCATCATCAAACTGGTTGAGAACGCGATACACGGTCGCCAGACCAATCTCTTCACCGTGATCGATCAGTCGTTTGTAGAGGTCTTCGGCACTGGTGTGCTGGCATTCCGGCTGCTGCAGGATCTCGAGGATCTTGACGCGCGGCAGGGTGATTTTGAGCCCGGCCTTTTTTAACGCTTGATTATTGTCTGGCATATTCAACTTATTCGCATTCTCGAAGGTGGGGTTATTCTGAGTGACTGGCGCGGGAATGGCAACCTTGAACTCAGATCCAATGTCATTATAGGTCGTACGGTCACAAAAAATAAACCCAGTAATTCAAAGGGTTTAGCGGCTATTTTCCGTCGAGAGACTGGGGTTGGATTATTTTCCTCCCCTTGCTTGCCTGCTAATTGTTGTTAAAATGTAACACCTGTTTGTCTGGTCGGATGAGATCCATGGATTGGCTTTTTGACAATGCGGCCTGGGTGCGCCGCGCCCTCAACGCCTGGCCCCCATTCTGGGGTGCCGGCATCAAGATAGAAACCCTGAGCGATGACTTTCGTTTCTGCCGGGTGACGCTCAAGTCCCGCTGGTGGAACAAGAATGCCAACCGGACCCAGTTTGGCGGCAGCATGTTCGCCATGACGGATCCCATCTACCCGCTGATGCTGATGGGCTATTTCAAGAACCACTATTATGTCTGGGACAAGGCGGGCAGCATCAACTACATCAAGCCGGGCAAGGGCAAGCTCATCGCCGAGTTCAATCTGACCGAGGCCAAGCTGGCCGAGATAGCGGCGGCGACCCGCCAGGGGGACAAGCATTTTCCCGAGTTCGACGTGCTGGTCCAGGATCAGAAGGGCGAACTGGTGGCCGAGATCAGGCGCACCCTCTATGTGCGCCAGCGCAAGGAGCACAGAGAGACGGGGACATCGGGAAGCATGACGGCGTCTGCCGACAGAAAAATGCCATAAAAAAACGGCCCGGATGGGCCGTTGTTTCAACAGAAGTGTCTCACTCGAGTTCGGCGAGGCACATCTCTTCATGGATCTGCTTGCACCAGCCCTTGACGCGCTCGGCGGTCAGCTCGGGTTGGCGATCTTCATCGATACCCAGACCGACGAAGTGCTTGTCATCGACCAGGGCCTTGGAGGCCTCGAAGTCGTAACCTGCGGTTGGCCAGTGGCCTATGATGATGGCACCCTTGGCCTCGACGATGTCACGCAGGGTGCCCATGGCGTCGAGGAAGTACTCGGAATAGTCTTCCTGATCGCCACAACCGAAGATGGCGACCAGCTTGTCGGTGAAGTCGATCTCTTCGAGTTCCGGGAAGAAGTCGTCCCAATCGGCTTGGGCTTCGCCGTAGTACCAAGTCGGGATGCCGAACATCAGCAGACTGAAGCTGTCGATGTCGGCCTTGCTGCTCTTGGCGATGTCACGGACTTCAATCAGTTGTTTGCCCAGCTCTTTCTGGATCATCTTGGCGACAGCTTCGGTATTACCGGTATCGCTGCCGAAAAACAGACCTACACTTGCCATAGTGTTTCGTTACCCGTATCTGGTGTTGATGCTTAACGGTCAGATCAGCTGACCCGCCACGAGGGCAGAGTCGATCTGTTGCTTCAGGATAGATTGGATCAGCTCGGCGCGGCTGACGTTCTGTTGCAGCGCAAGTTGGTTCAGGCGCTCCAGCAACTCGGCCTCCACCTTTAACTCTACCCGCTTCAGTCCATTCTCCCGATCACGCTTGAGCTGATTGCGCTTGTTGATCTTGAGCTGGGTCTCGCGGGGGAGTGGGTTGGTCTTTGGCCTGCCGGGGCGCTTCTCATTTGCGAACAGATCCAGTGTTGTTCGATCAGTTTGCTGTTTGGCCATACTTCATCTATGAGCAGTTAGCCGAGACCCGAGCCTTCCCAGCTCAGTTCGATCAGCCCCTTGGCGACAAAACCCGCGCAACCTAAAAACAGTACCAGCCAGACGATGAAGCGACCGAAACGGGGCACGTTGCCTCGTTTGAGTACGTCCTGGATAGCCAGACCAATCAACAGAAAAATGGCCACGAAGAACAGTTTCAGGCCCAGACTCTCGATCAGTTCAATATGTTGGCTCAGCATGGATTGCGCACACTCCTTATGACGGGCGGCACTATATCACAAAGGATTTGAAACTGTTAACCGCCTGTAGACAGGAAATCCACAACCAGTTTGTTGAACAAAACCGGCTTCTCGGCGTGGAGCCAGTGGCCGGTTCCGGCGATGACCCGGGCCTTTGCCGCAGGGAATTGCACCATCACAGTCTCGGTATAGGCGGGCAACATATAGTCCGACTCGCCGCCCTTGATGAACAGGGTTGGCCCCTCGAAGCGGGAGTCGGCATCGGGCCAGCCCATGATGTTGGCGTAGTTGCGCTCAAGGGCCGGCACATTGAAGCGCCAGCCCCAGCCCGCATCGGTCTTGGCAAAAGACTTGAGCAGGAACTGGCGCACCCCGGGGATCTCGATGTGGCGAGCCAGCAGGGCGTCGGCCTCGCTGCGGCTCTGCACCGGCTGGCGCAGGGTGGCGTTGAGGCCGGCAAACACATTCTGGTGGCGGGCATGGGGATAGGCCACCGGGGCCATGTCGGCCACCACCAGCTTGCTGACCCTGTGGGGGGCCTGCTTGGCGACCTGCATGGCCACCTTGCCCCCCATGGAGTGACCGACCAGGGCCACCTGTTCAAGCCCGAGCCGATCCAGCAGGGCGAGCACATCCGCCGCCTGCTGCGGGTAGCTCATCTCGCCTGAGTGAAAGGAGCCGCCGTGGTTGCGCAGATCCAGGCTGATGACGCGATAGTGCTCGCCGAGGGGACGGGCCAGCAGGCCCAGGTTGTCCAGGCTGCCGAACAGGCCATGGATCAGCACCACGGCCGGGCCCTGGCCCTGTTCCTTGAAGTTCAATAATGAGTGTTGTTGCAAAATGACACCTTGTCGGTCGTGGGCTGTTTCGCCTGTTTTTTAACGCACTGAAAGAAAAGGATTTCATTCCTTGGTGGGGATTTTTTTGTGGTTTTTTTTCAAAAAAATGGCCCCGAATAGGCGACTCAGTGCGGAGGATCACACACTTGGCCCGCCATTATGCCGTATTCTCGTGGAGTTTCATGCACATCTGACGGGCCGCTTGGGCCGTCGGGTCTGGCTATGTATAATCGCCCCATCCCACTTTTCGTGAGTCCAGCGCCAACCCTATGAAAACCATCGAACTTGATGACGATCTCTACTTCTATATCGCCAGCCAGACCCGCCACATAGGTGAGAGTGCCTCCGACATATTGCGCCGCCTGCTGGAGCAGCCTACCCGCATCAAGGCGATACCGCCTGCATCCGTCCTGGCCGATACCCCCCCCGCCGAGCCGCAACCGGCCGCCGTGGGCGAGGCGCTGACGCGCCTGCTGGCCTCGGGCGCACTGCAGCAGGAGGAGAAGTCCATCAATCGTTTCATGATGCTGCTCAGCACCCTCTATCGGGACGATCCGGCGGGCTTCACCCAGGCCACCGAGATCAAGGGGCGCAAGCGCGTCTATTTCTCCCAGGACCCGGAAGCCCTGCGCGCCAGCGGCAGCACCACCAAGCCCAAGCCGGTGCCCGAGACCCCCTTCTGGGTCATCACCAACACCAACACCAGCCGCAAGCAGAACATGGTGGCCCAGCTGATGGCCAGCATGGGCTATGACGAGGCCCTGATCGCAGAGGCCTGCGCCCTGGTGTGATGAGGAGCCCTGGGCTCAATGGATTCTGATCTTTGAATGTGCGGGGCCCTCACCCGGGCCTGTTTCGTCAAGCAGTTAGCAAGCAAGGAAAACGCCATGGCACAGCATGCTCACGCCGGTCAGCCGGCTCGTTTAAGTGACCTGACCAACATCCCCCGTCTGGTCAGCGCCTACTACCTCAACAAGCCGGACATGAGCCGCCCCGAGCAGCGGGTGGCTTTTGGCACCTCTGGCCACCGTGGCAGCGCCCTGCACAACGCCTTCACCGAATCCCATATCCTGGCGGTGACCCAGGCGCTGGTGGAGTATCGCCAGCAGGCCGGTATCACGGGCCCGCTGTTTGTGGGCATGGACACTCACGCCCTGTCTGAATCCGCCTTCTCCAGCGCGGTGGAAGTGCTGGCGGCCAACGGCGTCGAGACCCGCATCCAGGCGGGTCTGGGCTTCACGCCGACCCCGGTCATCTCCCACGCCATTTTGCGCCACAACGCCAGCAAACCCGCTGCGCGCGCTGACGGCGTGGTGATCACCCCGTCCCACAACCCGCCGGAAGACGGTGGCTTCAAGTACAACCCCCCCCACGGCGGTCCTGCCGAAGGGGAGATCACCAAGTGGGTGGAAGACAGAGCCAACGCCATTCTGGAAGCCGGTCTGGCCGGTGTGAAGCGGATGCCGTTCGCCGAGGCCCTGGCGAGCGAATTCGTGGTGGAACATGACTATGTCACCCCCTATGTGGATGATCTCGAGAACGTGCTGGACTTGGCCGCCATCAAGCAGGCTGGCATCAAGATAGGGGTGGACCCGCTGGGCGGCTCCGGCGTGGCCTATTGGGACGTGATCGCCAAGCGCTACGATCTGAACATCGAGGTGGTCAACTATCGCGTCGATCCCACCTTCTCCTTCATGACGCTCGACAAGGACGGCAAGATCCGGATGGATTGCTCCAGCCCGTTTGCCATGGCCAGCCTGATTGCCCTCAAAGACAAGTTCGACATCGCCCTTGGCAATGACCCCGACTACGACCGTCACGGCATCGTCACCCAGGCGGGGCTGATGAACCCGAACCATTACCTGGCGGTGGCGATCCAGTATCTGTTCACCCATCGCACCGGCTGGCCCAAGGCGGCCGCGGTCGGCAAGACGCTGGTCTCCTCTTCCATGATTGACCGGGTCGCCGGCGAGATCGGCCGTACCCTCAAAGAGGTGCCGGTCGGCTTCAAGTGGTTCGTGGATGGCCTCTTCAGCGGCGAGTTCGGCTTTGGCGGCGAGGAGAGCGCGGGCGCCTCCTTCCTGCGCAAGGACGGCACCGTCTGGACCACTGACAAGGATGGCTTCATCCTGGCGCTGCTGGCGGCTGAAATTCTGGCGGTCACCGGCAAGGATCCCCAGGCCCACTACGATGCGCTGGAGGCCAAATTTGGCCGCTCCAGCTACCGCCGTATCGACGCCCCGGCCAACAGCGCCCAGAAGGCGGTGCTGTCCAAGCTGGATCCGGCGCTGGTGGAGGCCTCGACCCTGGCAGGTGAGCCCATCCTCGCCAAGCTGACCCGCGCCCCCGGCAACGATGCCGCCATCGGTGGCCTGAAGGTGGTGACCGAGAACGGCTGGTTCGCGGCGCGTCCGTCCGGCACCGAGTCCATCTACAAGATCTACATGGAGAGCTTCAAGGGCGAGGCGCACCTTGACCTCATCCAGCAGGAGGCCCAGCAGATCGTCTCCGCGGCCCTGGCCAAGGCCGGCGTCTGAGCCTGAGGCCAGTCGCTGAAGCGCATAAAGAGGAGCCATAATGGCTCCTCTTTGCTATCTGCCTGACGGGGATCTGGTGCCCGATCAGCCATTTCCCGGCTGGTCGGGACAAGCCTTGGCCGCCTGCCTGCCCTTGAAGAGAGGCCGGGTCGGCAGCTTCATCAGGAAGAGGGAGAGCAGGATCACCGCGATGCCGAGCCACTGCCAACCGTCCAGCGTCTCGCCGACCAGCAGCACGCCGAAGGAGACCGCCACCATGGGGTTGGTGAGGGCCAGCATGCCCATCAACTCGGGGCCATGGCGCTTGAGTCCCCACAGCCAGGCCCAGTAGGCCAGCGCCGTGTTGAGCAGCACCAGCCAGAGCAGCCCGGGGGCACTCGCCGGCTGCGGCAGCGGCATGGGGCCCGCCAACCACCAGGCGATCGGGATCAGCATCAGCCCCCCGAGCAGCAGCTGCCAGGCGGTGAGCGCCAGCAGATCGCTCACCGGCCAGCGCTGCATCCAGCGGCTGGACTGGCCGATGAGCAGGGTGGCGAGCAGGGCGCACGCCACGCCGACGGGATCCAGGTTGGCGGAGGGGTTAAGCAGCAGGAGCACACCCGCGAGTCCCATCATCCCCAGCAGCAGCCACTTCAGGGTCGGCCTGACACCATCCTGCAGCCAGGCCAGCCCCATCAGGACGAGGGGCAGGGTGGCGCCCAGGGTGCCCGCCACGGCGCCCGGCAGGCGGTACGCCGCCACGAACAGCAGGGCGAAGAAGGCGGTGATGTTGCAAAACGCCAGCAGGAACTGCCGGTTCCAGGTGAGGGGCGGCCTGCGGGGATGGCACAGCAGCAGCAGGAGCCCGGCCGGCAGGGCGCGCCACACGGCCACCCAGTAGGGGGAGTAGTCGGTCAGGTAGAGGCTGACGACGGCATAGGTGCTGCCCCAGAGCAGGGGGGCGAGCAGGGCGATCAGCAGTGGCATGATTGTCTCGCAACAAAGTATCTTTAAGTAAAGATAAATTAGCCATGAGTTGGTTTATTATCAAGTATCTTTTCGTAAAGATAATGGAGCCGGAATGGACAGTGATCATGTAGACCTCTTGCTGGCCCAGTGGGCGCGGCAGCGACCGGATCTCGACTGCACCCCCATGGGGGTGCTGGGGCGGGTGGCGCGCATGGCGGCCATCGCCGGGCGCGAGGTGAGCGAAGAGCTCAAGGCGTGCGGCCTGCTGGGCTCGGACTTCGACATACTGGCGACCCTGCGCCGGGCCGGTGAACCGCTGACCCCGACCGCCCTCTACCAGTCCGCCATGCTGAGCTCGGGGGCCATGACGGCCCGGCTCGACAAGCTGGAGCAGCGCGGCCTCATCGTGCGCCAGGCGGCCCCCGATGACAGGCGCAGCCTCTTGGTCTGCCTGACGGAGCCGGGGCGGGAGCTGGTGGACTATGCGGTGGAGCGCCACGTGGCCAACGAGCGGCGCCTGCTGGCCCCGCTGACCCAGGAAGAGCAGGGACAGCTGGCCGCCTTGCTCAAGCGCTGGCTGCTGGAAAACGAATAGCAAAACGGGCCCGTCGGGCCCGTTTTGCATTGGCAGGGTGCGCTGTCAGTAGCCGCGGGCGGCCTTGACCGCCAGCCCCAGCTGCCACACCGCCATGGCGTAGTGGGTGCTGTGGTTGTAGCGGGTGATGGTGTAGAAGTTCGGCAGGCCGTACCAGTACTGGTAGCTCTTGCCCACGTCCAGGCGCAGCAGGCTGGCCTTGCTGTGAGCACCGAGGGGGCCGATGGGGGAGAGGCCGGCCCGGCGCAGGGTATCCAGGCTGTAGCTGGTCTGAAAGCCGGTCTCGAAGCCGGGCGCCTGGCCCTGGGCCCGCACCGCAACCTGATCCCCCTTGCGCCAGCCGTGGGCCTTGAAGTAGTTGGCCACGCTGCCGATGGCATCCACCGGATCCCAGAGGTTGGTGTGGCCGTTGCCGTCAAAATCCACCGCATAGCCGTGGAAGCTGGAGGGCATGAACTGGCCATAGCCCATGGCGCCCGCGTAGGAGCCGGTCGGTTCGCTCGGGTCTATTCCCTCGTTGCGGGTCATGATCAGGAACTGCTCCAGCTCGCCGCGAAAGAAGCTGGCACGGCGGGGGTAGTCGAATGCCAGGGTGGCCAGGGCATCCAGGATGGGGGTCTTGCCCATCACCCGGCCCCAGCGGGTCTCCACCCCTATGATGCCGACGATGATCTCCGGGGGCACCCCGTACTGGGCAGAGGCACGATTGAGCTCGGTCTCATACTCGCGCCAGAAGTTGACACCGTTTTGCACATTGTCCGGGGTGATGAACTTGGCGCGGTAGCGGTTCCAGGCGCCGTTCGGGCCGCTTGGCGCGGTCGAGACCGGGGCCTGACGATCCATCAGATTGATGATCCACTGCTCGCGAGAGGCCTGGGAGAGCACCCGGTGCAGCTCGGCACGGTCGAAGCCATGCTTGCTGACCATCATGGCGATGAACTGATCCACCGCCGGATTGGTGGCGAAATCCCCTGCCAGCACCCCGGCCGTCTGCTTGGGCGGGGGCGTGATGAGGAAACTGCCTCCGCTTTTTGCCTTGGGGGCGGGGGCCTGTGCCGGCGTGTTGGCGGCGCTGCTGCACCCGGAGATCAGGGGGAGGAGAAGGACAAAGGGGATGAAACGGTGCATAGGGCTTCCAACGGCACAAAAACGGGATGCCGCCATGGTAGTGGATCCATGGCGATGCGCAAGCACCACCATGGCCAGGTTCAGGACTTGAGGGTGTGGTAACCGCTCCAGAGCCGGGTCAGCACAGTGACCAGGCAGAGGGCCGCGAAACCGTAGGCCAGGGGGGCAAACCAGTGGGGCCACAGGCACATCAGCACGAACACCCCTATGGTCTCGCTGCCTTCGGTCAGCCCCCCCAGGTAATAGAGGGACTTGTGGTGATAGACGGGGTTCGCTATGCCCCGCTTGCCCGCCATGATGGCGAAGGCGAGGAAGCTCGACCCCGTGCCCATAAAAGCGAACAGCAGGGTGGCGGCGGCCAGGGCATGGTTGGCGGGATCGGCCAGGGCGAAGCCCAGCACCACGGCGGCATAGAAGATAAAGTCCAGGGTGATGTCGAGAAAGCCGCCGCAATCCGTGATGCCCTGGAGGCGCGCGATGGCGCCATCCAGACCATCCATGATGCGGTTGAGCACGATGCAGAGCAGGGCCGCCTCGAACTGGCCAAGGGCGAGCAGGGGCAGGCTCAGCATGCCGATGACAAATCCGCCGATGCTGATCTGGTTGGCGCTGATCCCCAGACGAGCCAGGGGCCTGGCGAGGGCGTTGAGGGGGCGACGGATCAGCACGATGGCGTAGCGATCTAGCAAGGGATCCTCCTGTCGGGATCAGGGTGCATAGGGATTATCAGATGGCGGGTCAGCAAGGGCTGCCCCTGCCCGGAGCCGCCGCCAGGGCGCCGAGATCCAGTATGGTGGCGGGGGCATCCTCCTCGTCGTGGCTGACCAGGATGGCCGGGATGGCGCGCGCCGCTATCTCGTCGAACACCAGGGCGCGAAAGGCGGCCTGCAGCGGCTTGTCCAGCCGGGCGAAGGGCTCGTCGAGCAAGAGGGCGGCGGGCTCGGCCAGCAGGGCCCGCAGCAGGCTGATCCTCGCCTTCTGCCCCCCGGAGAGGGCGGCGGGATGGCGCTCGGCAAAGCCCGCCAGTTCGACCCTGGCCAGCGCCGCCAGGGCCCGGGCGCGGCGCTCCTTCCCCCTGATGTGGGCGGGCATGCCAAACATCAGGTTCTCGGCCACCGTCAGATGGGCAAACAGCAGATCCTCCTGAAACAGGATGCCGACGCGTCTCTGGTAGGCGGGCAGGGGCGAGAGCAGCCGCTCGCCCTGGCGGATCTCCCCGTGCAGGGCGAGGGGACCGCCTTTGGGCAGCACCCCGGCTATTCCGGCCAGCAGGGAGCTCTTGCCGCAGCCGCTTGGCCCCATCAGGGTCAGCACCTCGCCGGGGGCGATGGGGCAGGGGGGCAGTTGCAGCAGGGGGTTGCCGTGCAGGCAGAGGGTGAGAGGGGCCAGGTGCAGGGGCTCCGTCATGGGGTTGGCTCCAGTTGATGGGAGGCGCGACCGGCCCTGTGGGGCAGCCAGAGCGCCAGGGCGTAGATCAGCAGCGGCAGCGCCAGTTGCAGCAAACCGTAGAGGCTGGCGAGACGGCGGTTGAGGCCGGAGCCGATGGCCACGGCTTCGGTGGTGAGGGTGATGACGCGCCCGGCGCCAAACAGCAGGGTGGGCAGGTATTGGGCCAGGCTGACGGCGGCCCCCACGGCGCAGGCGAAAGCGAGGGGGCGCAGCAGCAGGGGTCCCTTGACCCGCCACCAGGCCTGCCAGGGACGGGCGCCCAGGGTGGCCGCCGCCTGGGTCAGGCGATCGTCGAATTGGCGGTAGGGCCCGTACAGGCAGAGGTAGACATAGGGGTAGACGAACAGCAGCTGGCTCCAGAACACCAGCCCCATGCCCACCGGCAGCCCGAGCCAGTCCGCTCCGAGCCTGACGCCGAACAGCAGGCTGGCCTGGGGCAGCAGCAATGGCAGGCAGATGAGCCAGAGCGGCCAGGGGCGGCGGCCCCGCTGGGCCTCCAGGGCGAGTACCACCAGCACCAGGGCCAGCAGGGCGCTGAGCAGGGCGAGCCAGGCGCTGTGGGCAAGGGGCTGGGCCAGCTCTGCCATGGCCTGCTGCCAGTGGTGGCCGCTCCACTGGCTGGGCCAGGGGGCGGGAAAGGGCCAGCGCCGGGTGAGGGACCAGAGCAGCAGGGCCGCCAGCACCAGCAGGTTTGTCGCCAGCAGCAGGGTGGTCAGGGCCAGGGCCAGGGCGGGGGCCAGCCGGGAGGGACTGGCCTGGCGCCGGCCATCGAGCATGAGCCCCTTGCCCCCGTGCAGATGGGCCCACTCCAGGGCGCGCAGGAGGGCGAGCAGCAGCAGGTTGAGGCCAAACAGCAGCAGGGCGCCATGGTTGGCCAGGGGTCGCCAATGGAGATCCGGGTCCTGATACCAGCGCCAGAGTCGCACCGCCAGGGGGGCGGGCTGGGTCGGGCCGAGCAGCAGGGCCAGATCCACCACCGCCAGGCCATAGGCCGCCACCGCGTAGAGGGGCAGGCGCAGGCTGGGCCAGAGGCTGGGCAGGATCAGGCGCCACCAGATCTGGGGCGGCCGAAACCCCAGGCTCTGCCCCAGCCACTGCTGGCGGGCGGTCAGGGCGGGATCGAGGGCGCCGAGGGCCATCAGCAGCAAGAAGGGGGTCTCTTTGAGCACCAGCAGGGCGATGAGACCCAGGCCCCAGGGATCGTGCAGGGTCTGCCAGTCCGGCGGCAGCACAAAACCGGTGAGGGCGGGGGAGACGAGCCGCAGCAACCAGCCGGAGGGGGCGATGAGGAAGGCAAAGCCGATGGCGAAGGCGACGTGGGGCATGGCCAGCAGCGGCGAGAGCAGGCGGCGCAGCAGGGCAAGGCCGCGCCCCTCGCCGTGGGCCAGCAGGAGGGCGACCAGGAGCAGGCTGATCAGGCTGGCGGCGAGGGCGGTCCAGAGGCTGAGGCCGATGGAGGTCCAGAGCCCGGGCTGGGCAAGGAGCCGGAGCCAGGGGGCCGGGGTCAGCCCCTGGCCCAGCAGGAGCAGCAGGCCGGCGAGCAGGGGGAGCCAGAGCAGCAGTCCCGTCACTGTCAGGATCAGCCGGTGCATCTAGTGGCCGTAACGCTCGGCCCAGGCCGCTTCCAGCATCAGCTGCCAGCTGGGGTGGGGCTCAGGCCTGGCCTTGAAGCGCAGGGCGGGCGCCGTGCCCTGCGGCAGGCTCTCCTGCCTGAGCACGCTGGGATCGCCCCAGAAGGCGGGATCGGCCTTGCGGGCCTGGGCGGCGGGGCTCAGCAGGAAGTTGACCACCACCTGGGCCCCGGCCCGGGCGCTGGCATTGAAGGGGATGGCGAGGAAATGGCTGTTGGTGAGCGCCCCCTTCTCCATGGCGACGGCGGTGACGGAGGCGGGCAGGCTGCCATTGGCCACCGCCCCCATGGCCTCCTGGGGATTGAAGCTGATGGCCATGGCCAGCTCGCCATCGTCGAGCAGTTGCCGGGTCTCGGCGGCGCTGGCGGGGAAGGCCCGCCCCTGGCGCCACAGATGGGGATGCAGGGCATCGAGCCAGGCCCAGAGCGGCGCCGTGACCTGGTCGAACGCCGCCTGATCCGCCGCCTGGTAGAGGGGGGCAGGGTCTGGGGTCAACTCCAGCAGCATCTGCTTGAGGAAGCTGGAGCCATGAAACTGGGGCGGCTTGGGGTAGCTGAAGCGGCCCGGATTGGCCCTGGCCCAGGCCAGCAGCGCCTGGGCCGAGCGTGGCGGCCTGGCCACCTGCGCCTTATCGACCATGAAGTTGAGCTGGCCCAGCCCCCAGGGGGCCTCCAGCCCCTCCACCGGCACGGTGAAGTCCTCACTCACCGGCAGGCTCAGGTCGACCAGGGCCATGTTCGGCAACCCCTGGCTGAAGGGGGCGCCGAGCAGGCCCTCGTCCTTGAGGGCCTTGAAGTTCTCGCCATTGACCCAGAGCAGGTCGATGGGGCCCCCTTTGCTCTTTCCGGCCTGCTTGTTGGCGAGCAGCTGGCTGACACTCTGGGCGATGTCATCCACCTTCACCTGGACCAGGGTGACGCCATGGTCACGGGCCAGCTCCCCGGCCGCCCAGGCGAGGTAGCGGTTGATCTCGGGGCTGCCGCCCCAGGCGTTGAAGTAGACGGTCTCTCCCCTGGCCTCGGCCTGGATTTCCTGCCAGGGGGACGGGTTTTCGGCCAGGGCCTGGCCGCCCCAGAGCAGGAGCAGGGTGACGGCCAGGGCAGGAAGGTGGCGAATGGGCATCATGACTCCTTGTGGGGGTTAGCGGCGGGACCCGTTTGCAGCGGATGTTGTCTGGCGTCCAGTTTGCCACGGCGGCGCCAGTGGTGGTAGCGGGCCAGCCAGGGCAGCAGGGCTTTCGGCTGATGGGCCTGGCGCCACTGGCCGGCCACGTACTTGTTGCCCTCCATCAGGGTGGGGTAGGCGTGGATGGTGGCGAGCACCTTGCCAAGGCCGAGCCGATGGCGCATGGCCAGGGTGAATTCGGCGATGCGCTCCCCGGCGTGGGGGCCGACGATGGTGGCGCCGAGGATCCTGTCCTTGCCGGGCGGGGTCAGCACCTCGATGAAGCCCTGGGTCTCGCCGTCGGCGATGGCCCTGTCCAGCTCCTTGAGCTCGAAGCGGGTCGCCTCGAAGGGGATGCCCTGGGCGTCGGCCTCCTTGCGATTGAGGCCGACCCTGGCCACCTCGGGGCTGGTGTAGGTGGCGGCGGGGATCACCCGATAGTCCGACTTGAATCGCCTGAACTGGCCGAACAGGGCATTGACCGCGGCGTACCAGGCCTGGTGGGCGGCGAAGTGGGTGAACTGGTAGGGGCCGGCCACGTCCCCCACCGCCAGTATGCTGGGGTAGTTGGTGGCGAGGAAGCCATCCACGGCGACCGTGCCCCGGGCCGTCAGCTCGACCCCCAAGTCCTCCAGACCCAAGCCGCCGACATTGGCGACCCGGCCCAGGGCCAGCAGCAGTCGATCGCCCTCGAGCCGGCAGCTCTCATCCCCCCGGCGCAGGTGCAGGCGGACGTGATCCTGCGCCAGAGGCTCCACCCGCTCGGCGCGCCAGCCGAGCAGCAGATGGACCCCATCCTCGGCCATCTGGCGCTGCAGCAGGGCGGCGACCTCGGCCTCTTCCCGGGGCAGCAGCTGATCCGCCAGCTCGATCAGGGAGACCCGGATGCCGAGCTGGGCCAGGCTCTGGGCCAGCTCGCAGCCGATGGGGCCGCCGCCGAGCACCAGCAGGTGGCGGGGGGGCTCGCGCAGCTGCCACAGGTTATCCGAGGTGAGATAGGGCACCTCGGACAGCCCCGGCAGGTCGGGCACCAGGGGCCGGGCGCCGGTGGCGAGCACTATGTGGCGGCTGGCCAGGCGCCTGCCGCCCACCTCCACCTCCCAGGGGGAGACGAGGCGCGCCTCCCCCTGGATGCACTCCACCCCCAGGGCCTCGTAGCGTTCGACCGAATCGTGGGACGCCACCTCGGTGATCACCCGGGCCACCCGCGCCATCACGGCGGCGAAATCGGCACGGGCCTGGCTCTGGCTGAAGCCAAGCTCCGCCCCCTTGCGCTGCTGCGCGGCGAAGCGAGCGCTTCGGATCAGCGCCTTGGAGGGGACACAGCCGGTGTTGAGGCAGTCCCCGCCCATCTGGTGGCGCTCGATGAGGGCCACCCGCGCCTTGACGGCGGCGGCGATATAGCTGGTCACCAGGCCACCGGCCCCGGCGCCGATCACCACCAGGTTGTAGTCGAAGTGGTCGGGCCGGCGAAACCTGGCATGGAGTCGGTGCCGGGCGAGCAGGCCCTGGCCGGCGCGGGCCAGCCAGGGCAGCAGCCCGAGCAGACAGAGCGCCGCGATGAGCCCGGGGGAGAGGATGTTGCCCGTGCTGGTGAGCTGGGCCAGCTGGCTGCCCGCCAGCACATAGACCAGGGTGCCGGGCAGCATGCCGAGCTGGCTCACCCAGTAGAAGGTGCGCAGGGGCAGGGCGGTCAGCCCCATCAGCAAGTTGATGAGAAAGAAGGGAAACAGGGGAATGAGGCGCAGGCTCAGCAGGTAGAAGGGGCCATCCTTGGCCATGCCCGCATCCACCTGCGACAGCTTGTCGCCAAAGCGGCGCAGGACCCAGTCCCGCAGCAGGAAGCGGGCGCTGAGAAAGGCCAGGCTGGCGCCCAGGGTGCTGGCAAACGAGACCAGCAGCAGTCCCCAGCCGACCCCGAAGATGGCGCTGCCAAACAGGGTCAGCAGGCTGGCACCGGGCAGGGAGAGGGCGGTGCTCAGCACATAGACGGCGAAGAAGAGGGCGCTGGCCTGCCAGAAGTGAGCGTCCACCCAGCCCTCGAGCGCGCTCTGGCGCGCCTGCAGGGCGGAGAGGGTCAGGTAGCTATCCAGATCCAGGGCGAAGAAGGCGCCGATGAGCAGGGCCATCAGCAGCAGCAATCCCAGCTTGGCGCGTCTCATGAGGGGTTCTCCTCCCGGGGGGGCGGGTCGCCGGCGTCCGGTTGCACCGGGAGCTGGCAAAAGCCCTGGGCCGGCACGTCGAGGGCGGCATTGAACTTGGCCGACATGTTCTGAAAGGCGATGAGGCCGGTCAGCTCCACCAGGGCATCGTCATCGAACCAGGTCTTGAGGCGCGCGGCCTGCTCGTCCCTCACCCCGTCGAGCCCGGTCATGGCCTCGGTGTAGTCCAGCACGGCCCGCTCGCGGGCATCGAACAAGGGGCTTTCGCGCCAGCGGGCCAGGGCCTCCACCTTCTCGCCGGAGCCCGCCCGCTTGACCAGGGTCATGGCGTTGATGTCGACGCAAAAGCGGCACCAGTTGAGCTGGGAGACCCGCACCGTCACCAGGGAGCGCAGCACGGGGTCGATGGGGGATCGCTTGCGGTTGATGACGCCGTACAGGGTGGCGACGGCGGCGAACAGGCGAGGGGATCGGCCCCAGCACTTGCCCGGGATCAGCACCTGGCCATAGTTGCGTCGCTGCAACCAGAAAAAGGGTTTGATGAACCAGGCATAGTCCCGGTCTGCTTTGAGCTGGATGCGCATACTGCTCCTCTACTGCTCTTGCCGCGCCATGGGGCGTGGCGTCTCTGGATGGGGGTCAGGGGGTGGCCAGGCGGGCCTGCAGCCGGACAAGGAAGTCCTGGATCCGGGCCCGATTCGCCCCCAGATCGGATCGGCCCTGGCGAGAGGCGGATCGCATGTCGATGCGCAGCTCCCTTTGCCCCTCGAACAGGCGCAGTGCCACATCGTCTTGAAAGCCGAACCAGGGGCTGGTCACCACGGCCTCCAGTCCCTCCTCGCTCTCCCTGATCCGCCAGCCCGATGCCTGCATCAGGCTGGCGGCCTCGGCGAGCACCCGCTCCCGGCTGGCCCGGGTATAGATAGGAGCGGGGTTGTCGCCGGAAAATTTCAGCGGCGCCCCATTGACGGGCAGATCGGCGTCGGTGCGCAGCTGGTGTGCCCAGTCGAGCCTGGGGGGATGGAGGGGATCCGTGCTGACGTCGTTGAGCAAGGGGGCGCGCAGCGCCAGGGTCAGGAACCCGATGGGCAGCAGCAGGGGCAGGGCGCCGAGCGCGGCCCAGTATGGCCTGGGATGCCAGGGCAGGCGCAGCAGCAGCCAGAGGGCGACGAGGGCCCCAGCCAGGCAGAGGAGGAAGCCGACCCACCAGGGCCAGAGGGCGACGCGGCTGCCCAGGGCGCCAGAGAGTGGCAGCAACCAGGCCAGCAGGGGAAGCAGTGGGAGGGGCAGCATGGAATAACCCTTGGGAAACTGGCCAAAGGATAAACCTAATTAACTGATAAGGTTAATTTATTTTTAGATTGAGCGGGCAGGATAAGGGAGAGAAGGGGCCGCGCGGGGACGGCCCCCGGGGTCATCAGTTGCGATAGAGCACCTTGATGAGGTGAAAGCCGAACTTGGTGCGGATGGGGCCGAGCACCTTGAGCAGCTCCCCCTTGAACACGGCATCATCGAACGCCTTGACCATGTCCCCCTTGTTGAACTCCCCCAGATCGCCGCCGCGCTTGCCGGAGGGGCAGGTGGAGTGGCGCTTGGCCATCTGGCCAAAATCGGCGCCCTTGTCGATCTTGCTCTTGATCTCCAGGCACTCCTTCTCCGTCTTGACCAGAATGTGTTGGGCGCAGGCCTTGTTCATGGGATCTCCTCGTTGCATCTTGCGGGGCGGCCGGGGTGAGTCTCATCTGGGAGTGGCTCATGGGGCCCGGCCGGCTGGGGCGCAAGATTAGCGCAATTGTCGCTCCCCGTCAGCCGGGATCCTGGCCCTGGGATGGCGGGACTGCCACAGCAGCTCGAGGCCGAGCAGGCCGTGCAGGCTCCAGAGCGCCAGGGGATCGAGCCATTCGCCCCCCAGTTGCAGGGCGGTGAGGGCGCAGCCGAGCAGCAGCGCCGCCGTGAGCGGCAGGCGCCAGTGGAGGGCCAGGGGCGCCAGCAGGGCGCTGCCGAGCAGGATGGCGAGGCCAAAGGGAAGGTTCAGGGCGGTGAAGGCGAGGGCCTGCTGCCCCGTCATGCCGCACAGCAGGGCCAGCAGGGCGCTGCAGCAGGCGAGGAAGGTGATGAATTCGAGTCGCTCGGCGATGTGGTCGGCCAGTTGTTCGCTGCGTGCTGTCATGGGGTGACTCCTCATGGATGATGGGGGCAGTGTGGCGCAATCTTGGGCGGCGAGTGAGCGGGATAAATAGATTAGGGCGAGCGAGTGCCTCGTTTTTGTTTTCTAATCAATTGATTGCTAACGAGTAAATCATCCACCCTCGGGGGAGAGCTGGCTGAGGGAGGGGAAGGGGAGGCCAGCCATGACTTGCTTTTCTGCCCGGGCTGCCATGGCCGGATGGGGATTCAATATTGCGCCTGCCAACGGCGACAGTTAACGCCGACAGTTTCTGTCGTGCCAGCCCGTGCGCAAATGGCGCCTGGCTGCGCAGCAATTGGTCAGAGGCGCTGCCAATTTCATCAGTGAAGGTTGATTTATCGCCAAAGGGTGCTGTTTTATGGCAAATCCAGGTCGCTGATGGGTCTGAATCCCGCCAATGACTATGGTAGGATGACTCCGCCTCGCCCTGGCGTGGCCATTATCACCGCGATGAGATCCGCATCGTTCGCTTGAGCATGAATTCGGGGAAGTTGACGTTTGACAGGATGCAATCTGCCCATACCTGCGGGTAAATCGCAGCCGCGCCGCCGGGTGCGCGCCTGGCTCTGGCTGATGCTCTGCCTCGGCTGCCTCGCCTCTCCCGCCATGGCGGCCAAGCTGACCTACCAGGTCAAGGGGCTCAAGGGCGCCAATAAAGAGAACGTCGAGGCCTATCTCAACGCCCTGCCCGTCTACCAGGAGCGGCAATTCAGGCCCGCCCGGGCCAAGATCATCGAGAGTACCGAGCAGGCGCTGCAGGTCTATGGCTATTACCAGCCCAAGGTAAAGTTGAGCCGGGACCAGAAGACGCCCTCCAAGGTGACGGTGACGGTGGAGCCGGGGGAACCCGTGATCATCTCCCGGCTGGATGTGCTGCTGGAGGGGGATGCGGGCAGCGACGAGATCTACAGCGAGCTGCTGGACAATCTGCCCCTCAAGGAGGGGGAGCCCCTCAACCACGGCAAGTATGAATCCATCAAGGCGGATCTGGGCAGCCTGGGGCTGGCCCGGGGCTACTTCAACGCCCGCATCAGCAAAAGCCAGGTCAGGGTCTATCCCGAGAAGGGCACCGCCGAGATTTACATCGTGTTTCGCTCCGGCATCCGCTACCACTTCGGCGAGGTGCGCTACAGCGCGACCCCGGAGGAGCTGCGTCTGATCCAGCCCCTGGTCAGCATCAAGCGCGGCGACCCCTATCTTGCCATCAAGATGGCGGAGACCTCCCAGGACATCTCCTCGACCAAGCTGTTCAAGCAGGTGGATCTCAAGCCCCTGATCAGTGAGGCCGAGGGCAACCAGGTCCCCATTCAGGTGACGCTGGCGCCGCGCACCCAGCACGAGATAGAGACGGGCATCGGCTATGCCACCGACGTGGGGCCCAGGGTGAGTGCCGCCTGGGAGAAGCCCTGGATCAACCGCTACGGTCACAGTCTCAACGCCACCGCCAAGGTCTCGGCGCCCCAGGCCGACGTCAGCTTCGATTACCAGATCCCGGTGATTGGCAAGAACCCGCTGCAGGATTACTACTCGCTGCAGGCGGGCTATCGCTACACCAACAACAATGACACCCGCTCCGACCTGACCACCTTCGGGGTGCACCGCTGGAAGCGGCGCCCGGACGCCTGGGACAGGGACGTATTCGTGCGCCTCGAGAACGAACGCTACGAGCAGGGCTCGGATGCGGGCAACAGCCTGCTGTTGATCCCCGGCGTCTCCTGGTCGCGACTGCGCATGCGCGGCAACCTGGTGCCGGACTGGGGGGACAGGCAGCAGCTGACCCTGGAGTTCTCCGATCCCACCTGGGGCTCGGATATCCGCTTCATGCGCGCCTGGGGACGCACCAAGTGGCTGCGCACCCTGGGGGAGAACAACCGTTTCCTGTTTCGGGCCGAGCAGGGGGCCATCATAGGGGATGATTTCTCCCTGGTGCCCCCTTCCCTGCGCTTCTTCACCGGCGGCGATCAGACGGTGCGCGGCTACAGCTACGAGGATATAGGCCCGCGGGATGAGGACGGCCAGCTGCTGGGGGGACGCTACACCACGGCCGTCAGCGGCGAATACAATTACCGCTTCAGCGACAAGTGGCTGGGGGCCCTGTTCGTGGATGGCGGCACCGCCACCGACGACTACCAGGAGGCCTGGAAGATAGGCACCGGGGTCGGGGTACGCTGGGTCACTCCCATCGGTCAGGTCAGGCTGGATCTGGCGGTGGGCATCTCGGAGGAGGACAAACCCTTGCGCCTGCACTTTGCCCTGGGGCCTGAATTATGATCTGGTTGAAACGACTCTTCCTCTGGCTGATGGGGCTCATCTTCCTGCTGCTCATCGGCATCAGCCTGCTCGGCTTCACCCACCAGGGCAACAAATGGCTCTGGCAGCAGGCCAAGGCGGCGCTGCCGGCCCTCAAGGGGGAGCTGGTATCGGGCCAGCTCGGTTACGGTTGGACCCTGGAAGGGGTCGGCTGGCAGGACGATCTGGTGGATGCCAGGGTAGAGCGCGCCGTGCTCGACTGGGATCTGGGCAAGCTGCTGCAAGGTCAGCTCTGGATCCGCGCCCTGACCCTGACCGACCCCGTGGTCAGGGTGGCCGAGTCGGCGCCGAGCGACGAGCCCCCCGGCGAGCCCTTCGTCTGGCGCCCGCTGCCCCTGCGCATCCAGATAGACGCCCTCAAGGTCAGTGGCCTGGATGTGGACGTGCCTGGGCTCAGGCTGGCTCTCAAGGATCTCGACATCGGTGCCACGCTGGACCGACAGGGCCTGACGGTGCGCGGCCCCGTGCTAGACGGACTGGGGATCACCCTGGCCGAGACGCCCCCGCCCGCGTCGGACGAGAAGGCGGTGGCCCCCAAGGGGGCGGCCCCCGAGCCTGTTCCCGCCAGCCCCACCCTGGAGGCCAGCTCGCCCCAGGGCGACATCGCCATCGAACTGCCCAAGGTCTCCCTGCCCTTTCCCCTGCGCCTCGAGGGGCTGTTGCTCACCGACTTCAGTTACCGGCAAGGGGAGCTGAAAGAGGCCATCGACAAGTTGCAGCTCTCGGCCTCGGGGGAGGGGGAGCGCATCGAGATCACCCAGTTCTTCCTGCGCCATGCCATGGCCGACCTCGACCTCAAGGGCCAGGTCAGTCTGCAAGATGACTACCCCCTGGACCTGACCCTGACCGCCAAGGCGCGCAAGGCACTGCTCGACAACCAGCTCAAGGGGGAGCGGGCGACCCTGACCCTGGGGGGCTCGGTGGGCAAGCTGGCCCTGACCCTCGATGCCAGTGGGCCGGTGGCGGCCACTCTCAAGGGAACCCTGCAGGCCCTGGAGCCGGACCTGCCCTTCGATGTGAAGCTGAACTGGCCAGGCCTCAACTGGCCGCTGCACAAGCCGGCGGAAGACGAGCCCAGCTACCAGCTGAAGAAGGGGAGCCTGACGGCCAAGGGGGCCTTGTCTGGTTACCAGTTTGCCTTGAATACCTCGGGCCAGGGCACGGACGTGCCCCCCTTCAAGCTGGCCCTCAAGGGCAAGGGCAACCTGGAGCAGCTCAGCAGCATCGATCTGCTGCTCAATGCCCTGCAGGGGGAGCTCAAGCTCGATGGCAAGCTCGCCTGGCGCCAGGGCGTACGGTGGCAGGGGGTGACCAGCTTCAAGGGGATCGACCCCGCCGAGCTGGTGCCCGAGATCAAAGGCTCCCTGGCCGGTCGGGTGGAGAGCGAATTCGTGCTGGGTGATGACGGCCACTGGCAGCTCAAGGTGCCGGCCCTCAAGGTGGACGGCAAGCTCAACAAGTATCCCCTCGCCATCACGGGCCAGCTCAGCGGTGATGACGCCATGAACTGGCAGATCCCCGCCTTCGCGTTGCAGACCGGCCCCAACCAGCTGCAGGCCAGGGGCAAGCTCAGCCAGGCCCTGTGGCAGCTCGATGCCCGTTTGGCTGCGCCGGATCTCGCCGGTCTCTACCCTGGGCTGCGCGGCGATCTCAACGGTACCCTGACCCTGGGGGGCAATCAGCAGACCCCCAGGATCAGCGCGGCCCTGACCTCGAAGCGCCTCTTCTATACCGATACCGAGCTCAAGGGCATCGCCCTCAACGGCAATGCTGTGATAGGCGAGGTGCCGGCCGGCAAGCTGGCCCTGACGGTGGCGAACCTGACCCAGGGCGACAGCACCCTCAGACAGATAACCCTGGATCTCGATGGGGACCTCAGCCGTCACCGGCTCTCCTTCGACAGCAAGGGCTCTCCCCTGGCCGCCAGCCTGCGGCTCAATGGCGGTCTGCAGCAGGAGCACTGGCGCGGCGCCCTGACCGAGCTCAACCTCAGGACCCCCATGAAGCGCTGGCAGCTCAAGGCACCCTGGAACCTGGATCTCGACCTCGACAAGCTGCGCCTGGCCATGAGCGATCTCTGCCTCGGCTCCCAGCAAGCGAGTCTGTGCGTCAAGGGCAGCCAGGTGTCGGCCGCCCAGGGGGAGCTGGCCTTTGCCTTGACCGAGTTTGATCTCAAGCGTCTGCGCCCCTGGCTGCCGGACAACTTCCAGTGGCAGGCGGTGCTGTCGGCCGACGGGCGCGCCAGCTGGAAGGGGGATCAACCCAGGGTACATGCCACCCTGCGCACCACCCCGGGCACCTTCGTCGCCGATGCCATCAAGACCTCCTATCAGCGGCTCGCCGTCGGCTTCGACCTTGAGCCCAGGCAGGCCAACCTGCGTCTGGACTTCGTCTCCGCCGACATAGGCACCATAGACACAGATCTGGTCATCCTGGATCCCAGCGGCCGTGGCACCCTGTCGGGCCAGCTCAAGTTCGATGGCCTGAGGCTGAGCCCGTTCGCGCCGCTGATCCCCGAGGTACGTTCTCTGGCTGGGGTGATCAGCGCCGATGCCCGCTTCGATGGCACCCTGCAGACCCCCTTGCTGTTTGGCCAGCTCAACCTGGTGGAGGGGGAGGTGCAGACCCATACCGACATGGTGACCCTCAAGCAGCTCAAGACCCGCCTCAAGATAGAGGGCAACCGGGCCGAGCTGGACGGCAGCATGCTGGTGGGCAAGGGGCCGCTTGCCCTGGGGGGCTGGCTGAGCTGGGCCAAGGCCCCCATCGAGGGCAGCCTGACCATACAGGGCAAGGAGCTGGAGGCGCAGTACCCTGGCATGGGCCGGGTGCGGGTCTCGCCGGATCTCGCCATCAGCCTGGGGGAGCAGACCCGGGTGACCGGCAAGATAGAGATCCCCTGGGCGCGGATCCTGGTGAAGAACCTGCCGGAGAGCGCGGTGGCGCGCTCGGATGACGTCACCATCATCTATGACGAGCTGGCACCGCCGGTGGAACAGACCGCCTTGCCCCTCGAGATGAAGGTGGCCGTGGTGCTCGGCAATGACATTCGCCTCGAGGCCATGGGGCTCAAGACCCGGGTCACCGGCGGGATCAGCCTGCTCCAAGAGCCGGAGAAGCCCCTGGCCGGTGCGGGTCAACTGGAGCTCAAGGAGGGACGCTTCAAGGCCTATGGCCAGAACCTGATCATCAAGGAGGGACGCATCATCTTCTCCGGCCCGCTGGACAAGCCCTATCTCAACATAGAGACCTATCGGGATCCGGATACCATCGAGGACAATGTGACCGTGGGGGTCCGGGTGACGGGGCCGGCCGCCAAGCCGAAGATCACCGTCTATTCCGAGCCCCAGATGCCCCAGTCCGAGCAGCTCTCCTACCTGCTGCGGGGCAAGGGGCTGCAAACCGGCGGCGAGGATGGTGGCTTCAACGGCCTGCTGGTGGCGGGGGCGGTCGGTCAGGTGGGCGGCGTGGTCTCCGACATCGGTGAGGCCCTGGGCATGAACAGTGTCGCCCTCGATACCGAGGGGAGCGGCGATGACACCCAGGTCACGCTCTCGGCCTACCTGCTGCCGGGCTTGCAGTTCCAGTACGGCGTCGGGGTGTTCAGCCCCATCGCCGAGTTCAAGCTGCGCTACGAGGTGCTGCCGAGGCTCTATCTGCAGGCCATGAGTGGGGTGGCCCAGGCGGTGGATATCTTCTACCGCTTCACCCTCTGATCCGCGAAGCCGCAGAGAGGGGAGGCCTGGCCTCCCCTCTCTTTTTATATTGCGGCGGCCCTTGCCCCGTGTTGCTGGAGGGGGGCTGGGTCTATGGGGCGGGCGTCTGGCATCTTTCCTCAACTTTGGCCAGCCGGCGCCGATAACAGGGGACCTGTCCCCATCCTGGCTCGCCATGTTACCCAACGCCATCCGTGAACGTCTACTGGTCGATGAGAGCCAGCTCGATCAGCGCCTCAATCAGGATCTGCTGCGCGGCGATCGCGCCGACTTTCGCCTGCACCTGGCCCTGCTCACCGAGGCGGTGGAGGAGCAGCCCTGGTTCGATGAGGCCGATAGCCTCCCCCGGGAGGAGATTGACTGGCGCGCCCGGTTCGGCCTGGCACCGGCCACCCCCCTGCACAGCGACACGCCGGCGAGCAGTGCCCACCTCACCGAGCGATTGCAACAGGGGGGAAGCATGGTGGATGCCAGACTCTGGCTTGCCCTCCACCCCCAGCCGCTGGCGGGGCGGCGGCCGCTGCTGGATCCGACGGTGTTCGACAACCTGAGCGCCCTGGGACGCGAGCGGGTGCAGGCCGGGTGGTCATTGCCAAACAAGGGGCGCGAGGCCCAGCCCCTGGTGATGCTGCCCCTGCTCGATCGGCTGGCGGCGGGGGTGGATGCGGGTCTGCACTGGCAGAGTTGAGAGACCCCAGGCACGGCTCCCCAGGGGAAATGCCAAATAACAACCATAGAAAAAGGCGGTCAAGCCGCCTTTATCTCTCCAACTGACTATTTTGTCATATCACGCGTCGGCTTCCACATCCGCCTCCTGGGGCTCGACCTGCTCCTTGAGGGGGGATTGCGCGCGGCGAGCCAGCGGTTTCTCGGTGTGACGATTGAGTTGGCGCTCGAGTTTCTGTCCCAGCTCATTGATGGCGGCGTAGAGGTCCTCGTGCTCGGCCTGGGCAAACAGCTTACCGTTGGGAATACCGGCCGTGGCTTCGATGTTGAACATCAACCTTTCCTTGGAGACGATCACATGGGGAGTGATGAGCGGCACCTGAAGACGTTCGAGCTTGTTGAAGCGAGATTCGATGCGCTCGCGGATTGCCGGGGTGATCTCAATGATTTTACTGGTGATTTCAATTTTCATATTGGCCCCCTTCGGGTCGTCTTGCTTGTCTCTTCACCTCCAGAATACCCATGGTGCGGCCAGTTAATGTGATCTGTGTCACATTAATTGTCCTTTGCCGTTCGCCGCGCTGCAAATTGTGATCTTTTCGGCTTCTGTACCAAAAAGCGCTTGAGCTGTATGAAATGGGCAGGCAGTATGGGCGAATTGGATCGTATCTGCCCCTTCTGGCAGCGCAGTCTGCCGATTTGAAATCAGGTTTCACCCATCGCCTCCTTCCCCTCTTGTTCATCCCCACCAGTGCCGGGAAGACGAGGGCGATCTCGGGACCCTGGCCATTTCAGGGCAGAGACTACAGGTGGAGTCGTACATGAAGCAGCAGGCCACTCAGATGATGTGGTTTTATGAGCCGGCCCAGGGCCAGTGGCGGGTGTCGGATCATGCCTCCAACCAGCTCTGGCAAGGGGAGGGGGCCCACCCCTGGTGCGGCACTCTGGATCCTGCCGACGAGGCGGGTTTCGCCGAATTTCTCGCCGGGTTGCAGCGGGGCGACACGCCGGGCCAGTTTATCGGCCACCTCCACGACGCCTCAGGCCAGGCCCATCATTTCCTCTGGCGCGGCCAGTACCTGGTGGCGCAGGGTCTCTGCTGCGGCTGGGTCAGCCCCATAGAAGTCTCTACTCAAGCCCCTTTCCCCGTGCGACTCAATGACGCACGCTCCCCCCTGCTGGTACAAGACCCCCTATTGGCCCAGCTGGCCCAGGCCCTCTCCGCCAAGACGGGAATGGACTTTTTTGACACCCTTGTCAACGAGCTGGCCGAGATCCTCGACGCCGATGCGGTCTGGCTGGCGGAGCTTGGCGAGCTGCAGCAGCTGAGGGTGATCGCCAGCCATGGCGCCACCCTGGGACATTACCAGCTGGAGGAGATGCCCTGCCGGCGCCTCTACGAGACGCGCCAGGCCTGCACCCGGGTGCTCGAGGCGCCGCTGCCGGCCCACCCCTGGCTCGCGGTGGGACAGACCTATCACGGCCATCCCCTGTGCGATCGCCATGGCCAGATCCTGGGGCATCTGGCCCTGCTCTTCTCCGGCTCCGTCGCCATCCCGAACCTGGCCGCCGTGCTGACCATCTTCTCGGTGCGCATGGTGGCCGAGCTGGAGCGGCTGCAGAGCGAAGCCCAGCTGCGGCTCTCTGCCGTGGCATTCGAGACCCATGAAGGCATCATCATCACGGATCCCGACTACAAGATCCTGCGAGTCAACCATGCCTTCGGCCAGATCACCGGCTATGACAGCCAGACCGTGCTCGGCAAGCGGCTGGGCAGGGATCTCTGGCCCAGTCAGGGGGGGCTGGGCTATGAGCTCGACAGCCTGAGTCGCTGGCAGGGGGAGACCCAGCGCCGCCACGCCAGGGGCCATGTCTATCCCCAGTGGGAGATAGTCACCCCGGTGCAGGATGACAAGGGGCGGATCAGCCATTTCGTCATCTGTTTCGAGGATATCTCGGAGCGCAAGGCCGCCGAGCGCCGCATCCAGGATCTCGCCTATTACGACGAGTTGACCGGCCTGCCGAATCGGCGCCAGCTGCACGAGACGCTGGCACAGAGCTTCGTGGCGGCGAGCCGGGATCACCTGATCGGCGCCCTGCTGTTCATCGATCTCGATCACTTCAAGACCATCAATGACTCCCTCGGCCACGCCAGCGGAGACTGGCTGCTCAAGGAGGTGGCGACCAGGCTGCGCCGCCTGGTGCGCCAGGGGGATTGCCTGGCCCGCCTCGGGGGAGACGAGTTCGTGCTGCTGCTGCCCGCCCTCTCCAGCAGCCCGCCCCAGGCGGAGATGCAGGCCGATCTCATCGCCGAGCGGCTGATCGGCGAGATTGCCGCCCCCTACCACCAGGGGGGCCAGATGCTGCACATCGGCGCCAGCGTCGGCATCACCCTGTTCCCGGGTCGGGATCAGGGGGTGGATGATCTGCTCAAGCAGGCGGACACCGCCATGTATCAGGCCAAGTCGGCCGGTCGCAAGACCCGCCGCTTCTTCGATGCTGCCATGCAGCACCAGGCGGACAGACGCCTGCTCATCCACAACGAGCTGCGCAGCGCCCTCGCCGGAGGGGAGCTGACCCTGCACTACCAGCCCCAGCATCTGGTGGCCGGGGGGGATCTCATCGGGGTCGAGGCGCTGATCCGCTGGCAGCCACCCGGGCGAGCCCTGGTCTCTCCCGCCGAGTTCATCCCCATCGCCGAGGAGACGGATCTCATCGTCGACATCGGCAACTGGGTGCTCCATGAGGCGTGCAGCCAGTATGTGAGCTGGGAGGAGAGCGGCATCCACATTCCCCAGCTGTCGGTCAACGTCAGCGCCAAGCAGTTTCACGCCCACGACTTCGTCGAGTGCATCCATGATGTGCTGGAGAAGACAGGCATGGATCCGGCGTGCCTGAACCTGGAGATCACCGAGTCCGTGGTGCTGGGCCATGCGGAGAACACCATCAACAAGATGGCCGAGCTCAAGCAGCTGGGCATCAGCTTCGCCATCGACGATTTCGGCGCCGGGTACTCCTCCCTGAGCTACCTCAAGCGCCTGCCCGCCGACGAGCTGAAGATAGACCGCTCCTTCATTCAGGACATTCCCCGGGATGGCGACAACATGGCCATCGTCGAGGCGGTGATCGCCATGGCGCGCCACATGGGGTTCAACGTGACGGCGGAAGGAGTGGAGTCGCGCCAGCAACTGGAGTTTCTGCGGGCCCAGGGGTGCCACTTCTATCAGGGCTATCTGGCCTCCAAGCCGCTGCCGGTTCCCTATCTGGAGCGTTATGTCCGGCGGGTGGGCGGGCGCCACGAGGTGAGAAATACCCTGATCCCGGAGCTGTAGCCCGCCTGGTTTAGGGGTAGAATGAGGGTTCGTCAGGGCGCCATTGGGCGCCCGATTTTAGGGAGAATTCGAGTGAGAGTCGTCTGGGGAATCCTGCTATCCGCCCTCCTGGTGCCGGGGGCCATGGCGCAGACCATGGATCAGTTGCGCTATCGCCAGGCCTATGACGCGGTTCGCGCCAACGACATGGCCCGCTTCCAGACCCTGAGAAACCAGCTGAGCCACTACCCCTTGCTGCCCTATCTGGACTACTACCGGCTCGCCTTTCGTCCGGGGGCGGCCGATTATGGCGCGGTGACCCGTTTCATCCGTGACCACGGCGACACTCCCCAGTCCAACCGGCTCGAGCGCAGCTACCTGACCCATCTGGCCCAGAGCGGTCAATGGTCCCGCTTCCTGCAGTTCTATCCCAAGCTGCCCAACTCCACCGATCTGCGCTGCATGCACTATCAGGCGCGCTACTACACGGGCCATCGCGACGAGGCGCTGCGTGAAGCGGGCAAGCTGTGGCAGAGCGGCGAGTCGCGCCCGGATGCCTGCGATCCCCTGTTCAGCCTCTGGCAAGGGGCCGGACTGCGCAGCCAGGGGGCGGTCTGGTCGCGGATGATGCTCGCCTTCGAGGCGGGCAATGACAACCTGGTGACCCATCTTGCCAACCAGCTGGGGGCCGGGCTCAAGCCCCATGGCACCCTGATGGCGAGCCTGCTGAGTCAGCCGGCCAAGGTGATGAACCCCGTCTATTTCAACCGTGAACGCCACTCGCGCCAGTTGCTGCTGCTGGGGCTGGCCCGTTACGCCAACAGCGAACCGGATCGGGTGCTGGGGACCCTGGCCAGCTACCGCAACCGCTTCGCGCTGACCGCTTTGGAGCTCAAGCCGGTGGAGCATGCCATCGCCCGCCGTTACCTGCTGGACCGCGCCCCGCAGCAGCGGGCCTGGGTCGATACTCAGGTGAGGGCGCAGCCGGATCTGGTGGAGCTGAGGGCGCGCCTCGCGGTCTGGGAGCAGGATTGGCGTGGCCTGTCCGCCTGGGTCAAGCAGATGCCGATGGCGCTGCAAAAAGAGGATCGCTGGCGCTACTGGCTGGCCCGGGCCCAGGAGGCACAAGGCCAGCAGCAACCGGCGCAAACCCTCTATCGTGAGACCGCGGGGCTGCGTGGCTTCTATGGTTTCCTGGCGGCCCAGCGCAGCGGGGTGCCCTATCGCCTCAAGAACGAGCCGCAGATGAGGGCCCCGGATTGGCACAGCGCGGCCCGGCGCTGGCCCTTCCTCTCCCGGGTCAAGGAGCTGCTCGCCATGAATGAGATTGCGGCGGCGCGCGCCGAGTGGGTCCATAACATGGATCGCAACCCCGTGGCCCAGCGCATCGAGTTCGGCCACGTCGCCCTCAACCAGGGCTGGCACGAGCTGGCGATCCTCGCCAGCATCCGGGCCGAGGCCTGGGATGCCCTGGATCTGCGCTTCCCGCTGCCGCTGCGACGCACCTTCTCCCAGATGGCGCGCGAGCGCACCATGGATACCAGCCTGCTCTATGCCATCTCCCGCCAGGAGAGCGCCCTCTATCCGCTGGCCCAGTCGCCGGTGGGCGCGCGGGGCCTGATGCAGCTGATGCCGGCCACGGCCAAGGAGACCGCCGGCAAGCTGGGGGTACCTTACCGGGATCCCCAGCAGCTGTTCGATCCCCAGCTCAACATTCGCCTGGGCAGCGCCTATCTCAAGCGCTTGCTGGATGTGTATGACGGCAACCGCATCCTGGCCGCCGCCGCCTACAACGCAGGGCCAGGCCGGGTCAAACGCTGGCGCGATGCCCACACCGACAAGCCGATAGATGTCTGGGTCGAGAGCATTCCCTATCGGGAAACCCGAAACTATGTGCAGAATGTGCTGTCGTTCGACCTCATCTATCAGCACAGACTGGGGCAGCCCCTGCGCTTCCTGTCGGAGCGTGAGTTGCGCCACCAATATTGACCCATGATGGACGTGAGATCCCCATCCGGCCTGGATGGGGGTATCATGGGGCAACGCTTTGTTACAAATAGATACCTGTCAGGTGATCGGGCGCCGCGTTCCGGATTGAACGAGTCGCTATAATGGCAAGCCCAGCGCGGTGAACCCCCCAAAGAAGGAATTGAGAGTGGCAACGATTAAAGACGTTTCCCGATTGGCCAATGTCTCCATCTCGACCGTGTCCCGTGTCATCAACAGCACGGCCCAGGTCGCCCCCGACAAGAAGGAGGCGGTGCTGGCGGCCATGAAGGAGCTGAATTTTCGCCCCAACAGCTTTGCCCAGGCCCTGGTGAGCAAACGTTCCAATTGTGTCGGCGTGCTGGTGGGGGATCTCTGCGGCGGTCCCTTCTTCGCCCAGATGATGCGCGGCATCGAAACCGTGGTCGACCGTGCCGACAAGTTCACCATAGTGATGTCGGGCAACCACGATGCGGCGCGGGAGCGCCACGCCATCCAGGCGCTGCTGCAGCGCCAGTGCGACGCCCTGATCCTGCACAGCAAGGCGCTCCCCGACGAGGAGCTGAGCGAGCTGGTGGCGGGGCCGACTCCGGTGGTCTTCATCAACCGCCAGGTGCCGGGGGCGGAGGATCGCTGCGTCTGGCTGGACAACCAGGCCGGCATCACCACCGCCTGTCAGCACCTGCTGGATGCGGGCCACCGCAAGATTGCCTTCGTTACCTCCGACGACGAGGCCTTCGTCGACGGCCAGCAGCGGATGGCGGGCTATACCCATGCCCTGCAGCGGGCGGGGATCGAGGTCAATCCCGACCTGATTGGCCGCGCCTTCGCCGACGAGAACGGCGGCTATGTGGCCATGACGGAGCTGCTGGGCCGGGGTGTCGACTTCACCGCCGTGCTGGGGTTCAACGATGCCATGGTGGCGGGCGCCATCTCCTGCCTGCTGGAGCGGGGCTACAAGATCCCCCAGCAGATCTCCGTGGTCGGCTTTGATGACATCCCCTATGCCCGCTACATCTATCCCAAGCTCACCACGGTGCGTTATCCGATAGAGGCCATGGGGGGCAGGGCCGCGGAACTGGCTCTCAGCCTGCTGGATCACAAGCCCGTCACCGGGCTGGCCCTCAAGTTCGAGGCGGAATTGATCCCCCGGGAGTCGGTCGCCTGATCGAGCGGTAAAATGGCCCCATGTGGGCCATTCTTCCTCTCAAAATTGAAAGCGTTTTCAGAAATCCCTTTCAACTGTGATCTGCTTCATAGCTTTTTACACGGCAGATCACTAGCATGGGCTCCACGAATTAGGGGCCTCGGCTCCCGATTTTCCCGCTGTGGGAGATGACTGGTTATCCAGCTATTTCCTTCGTTACTTTCGACGGTCATCATGGATGGCCGTTTTTTTTTGCCTTTTTCACCGCCGACCCAGGAGGTGGCGGGGTACCATTGGGCCAGCAGAGGTGATCGATGACAGAGTACATGCCACGACAGCAAGGTAAGAGCGCCAGGATTGGCATAGTGGGGGCCGGCTGGCTCGGTCTGCCCCTGGCCCGCGCCTGGCGGGAGGAAGGGTGGGAGGTGGCCGTGACGGCGACCAGTCAGGAGAAGTGCGATCGATTGACGGGGGAGGGGCTGGACGCCCATCCGCTGCTGATCTCGGCGCAGATGGATGCCCCCTGGCCTCTGCGGGTCGAAGCGCTGGTGGTCTGTGTGCCGCCAGGCAAGGTGGATGATTATCCGGCCGCCATGGCCAGCCTGTGCGCCCTGGCGAAGGCAGGGGGAGTGCGGCGCCTGCTGTTTGTCAGTGCCACCTCGGTATGGGGGCCGGGCCAGGGGGAAGAGGAAGCGGCGGCGCCCCGGAGCGAGCGAGGGCAGCGGATGCTGGCGGCGGAGCGGGCCGTGCTGGCCGCCGGCATAGAGAGCGCGCTGGTAGTGCGCCCGGCAGGCCTCTATGGTCCTGGGCGTCACCCGGGTCGCTTCCTCGCCGGCAAGACGGTCAGCGGCGCGGCCCAGGCGGTCAACCTGGTGCATCAGCAGGATCTGGTGGCCGCCTGTCAGCTGTTGCTGGCCAGAGGGGAAGGGGGTCAGTGTTACACCCTGAGTGCCCCGGGTCACCCCTCCCGAGGTGCGTTTTACCGGGCGGCGGCCCTGCGTCTTGGCCTGGCGGCTCCCTGCTTTGTCGAGCCGGACGGCGAGTTTCTCCCCCTGCATGGGGAGCGCATCTGCCGTGAACTGGGGTTCGTCTATGGGGTGCCGGATCCCCTGGCCTGGCTGGCGAGCGAGGCGGGTGCCCTGGCCTGAGGCGGGGGCGTCAGGGGACGGCGAACCGCCATTGGGTTTGCCAAGGGCGGGGCTGGCCCCTATCATGCCGCCATTCCAGTCATAGAGAGTCGTAATGATGGTCGATACCAATACCGCCAAGCCCGCCGCCAGACATACCGCCAGTGAGCGTCACCCCGAGGGAGAGCTCTTGCTGCGCACCCTGGCCATGCCGGCAGACACCAACCCCAACGGGGATATCTTCGGTGGCTGGATCATGTCCCAAATGGATATAGGTGGCGGCATCATGGCCAAGGAGCTGGCGAAGGGACGGATCTGCACCGTCTCGGTGGAGGGCATGACCTTCCACAGTCCGGTCAAGGTGGGCGACGTGGTCTGCTGTTATGGCACCTGTCTGCAGGTGGGGCGCAGCTCGATGCGCCTCAAGCTGGAGGTCTGGGTCAAGCCGGTGCTGCGGGAGAATGATGCCCAGCGCTACTGCGTCACCGAAGGGGTATTTACCTACGTCGCCATCGACGATCAGGGCAAGCCGCGCGCCGTCCCCGTGTGATCGGGCATCAGATCAGCCGGGCGTTGATGATGGAGATTTCCTGCTCAAACCCGGTTTTTTGCCGTATCATGCTCTCCAGCATCTCCTCAGACCCCACGCACAGGTTCGTGTCGAACACACAGAGATCGCACTGCGGGTCTCGCCTGATCTGATATCGGGTGGACAACTCAACCTGATGGCAATTGCCCTGCTGATCGTAGAAGGTCACTCGGTATTGCTGTTGTCTGGACATGCTGCTCTCCGCTGTTGCTCGGTTTTGGGCGCGAATGTTCAGCCTAGTCGGCAGCCGTGATGTTTTGTTGAAGCTGTATGCAAAGAAAAGGCAGATGGTTGTTAATCAATGAAAAATAGTTACCGCATTCTGGGAACCTCACTGCTGACCCTGGGGTTGGTTGGCTGTTTCGAGGTGCCGTCCAAGGATCACCTGGTGACGGCCCAAGGCATAGTGCCCAATCTGAGCTGTCATCAACCGCCCCTGGTGGCACTGGCCGCCGAGGCGCTGCCCAGGGAATTCGGCGTCACCGTCTGGAATCTCTACAAGGGCCAGCGCAAGCAATGGCGCGAGGGGATGGATGCCTTCGCCAGGGATCAGGATCTGCTGCTGCTGCAAGAGTCGGCGACCCGTCCCGAGATGCTCGCCTGGTTGCAGGCCGGCCGCTTCCAGTGGCAGCAGCTGCAAGCCTTCACCCAGGGTGGTGTCTCGTTCGGGGTGATGACGGTGGCCAAGACGCCCCAGGCCTTCGTCTGCGGCGTGCGCTCACCGGAGCCGCTGGTGCGCATTCCCAAGTCCGGGCTGGTGAGCCTCTACCCCCTGCAGGGGGATCCCGATGGTGTCCTGGTGGTGAACCTGCATGCGGTCAACTTCGAGCTCGGCATGGCCACCTTCCGGGAGCAGCTCAACGATCTGACCGCCCTGGTACACCGTCATCAGGGTCCCGTGATCCTGGCCGGTGATTTCAATACCTGGAGCGAGAAGCGCGAGTACTGGCTCGGCAAGCTGGTGGAGGAGCTGGGACTGCAGGAGGCGATCCCGGCACCGGATCTGCGCCGCCGCGCCTTCGGTCGTCCTCTGGATCATCTCTACTATCGGAGTCTGGATCTGGTCGAGGTGACGAGCCCGGCCACGCAGGCCTCGGATCACAACCCCATCATGGCCCGTTTCGCCGCCCAGACCCTGACCCCTTGAGCCGCAGCCTGGGCTCGTCGGCCCACTGGCGCTGTTCCACGGGCCGTCATCGGATACAAAAAAACCACCCTTTGTGAAGTGAACCCCGAAAGTTGGACGCCCAACGAGTAGGGGTTCTTCGTTTCTATGGGAAAGCAAAAATACTCGACCGACTTCAAACGTCAGGTCGTTCTTCACTATCTCAACGGTCATGACGGTGCCAAGAAGACGGCCGCCCTGTTTGGGGTCGATCATGGCGCCGTTCGCCGCTGGACTGAGCACTGGAAAGCCAGTGGTGAAGCTGGCTTGACCATCACGACCAAGGCTTACTCTGCTGAGTTCAAAGAGGAGG
>NZ_JBKISU010000009.1:0-134138 GCF_050266975.1 Aeromonas sobria | reverse complement strand
TTGCCTGGCGGCCATAGCGCCGTGGAACCACCTGATCCCATGCCGAACTCAGAAGTGAAACGCGGTAGCGCCGATGGTAGTGTGGCATTCGCCATGCGAGAGTAGGACACTGCCAGGCACCCAATTAACGATGATGCGACAGCGTCGTCGGCCATGCGAGAGCAGAACGCTCTTGGCAGGCAGCCAACACGAAAAACCCCGCTCATCGAGCGGGGTTTTTTATTGCCTGACACTCAGCTGACCGATTGCAATGGCCTGGCGATGCCTTGCTCCTGAACGCCTGGTCCATTCATTACTCCTTCTCGGCTTTCCTCGCGGCACTGGATTGCCACACGATCCTGTGCGATATGTGTTCGTTCTTTCCGTTTGCTGTAGCCAACGCCGGAGCAGGGTTCTGCTGCGCCCCCGCACCGCCCCCTTCGGCACTTCTCCCTATTTATCATCTCCGTTCGTTGCGGTTATTCCCTTTGTTGATAATCACTATCGCCGGAAACGGGAGTGACAAGCCCCGCAGGATCCATAGACTGTTTCTTTCATGCACAAGGAGTTGTCTATGTTGGGGATCCACGATCTGGCGTTGTTTGTTGTATCTGGCTTGTTGTTGAACATGATGCCGGGGCCGGACTCCCTGCTCATCATGCTGCGCAGTGGCTCGCAAGGCTGGCGGGCGGGTTCGGTGGCGGCGCTGGGCATAGGAACGGGTACCATGGTGCATGTGCTGGCGGCGGCCCTGGGGCTGTCTGCACTGCTGAGCGCCTCGGCCGAGCTGTTCGTCGTCATCAAGCTGATGGGGGCACTCTATCTGGTCTATCTGGGGATTTCCCTGCTCAGGCAAGGTGCGACATCCCCAGCCATGAGCGAGCCTGCGGTGTCGCTACCAGTGCTCTCCTATGGACGGATCTTTCGGCAGGGGTTGCTCACCAATGTGCTGAACCCAAAGGTTGCTCTGTTCTTTCTCGCCTTTGTTCCCCAATTCATCGCCCCCGATGCGCCGCAGAAGGCGCTGGCCTTCATCGTGCTGGGCTGTATCTTCAACTTCAATGGAATGATCTGGTGCCATCTGTTGGCGTTCTCGACCGCCTATGCGAGTCGCAAGGCGCGTCTGCCTGCCAGGTTCGGGCGCTGGCTCAATCGGCTGATGGGAGGCTTGTTCGTTGGGCTCGGCATCAAGCTGGCCGTGGAGTGACTCTCATCCATAGTGAAAACCGGCCATAGAAAAAGGCGTATCCCATCGCTGGGATACGCCTTCGTCTGCACTGCAGCAGGATGACCGGGATCAGTTCATGCCGTATTATCACACCACCTGTCTAATGCTGTTTGATATTGCCCATGGATCTAGTCTATCTGGCTGATTTTTATCTTTAAAATACCAATTCTTGTCTAAAGTTATCTTAGGGTATATAAGACAGGTGTGGGTTCAAGTGTGGGTTCAAAATGGCAATTTCAGATTCAAAACTCAAAGCAATGCTGCGTGGTCACGATGATGATACGCCCAGAAAGGTTGCGGACAGGGATGGGCTATCTGTTCTGTGGAGGAATAGCGGAAAAGTCAGCTTCGTGTATCGCTATCGAATTTTAGGCAAGGCAAAAAACCTGACTCTGGGCTCCTATACCGGCCAAGAGGGGGGGGTGTCGCTTTCCGAAGCTAGGAAAAAGGCGGCGCAATGTCGAGCTTGGTTGGAAGAGGGCAATGATCCCGCCTTGATGACTCGGATCGGGAAAGATGAAAGGCTTAAGCCTGTCACGGTTAAAGATGCACTCGAGTATTGGCTCTGCCATCACGCCGATAAGAAAAGGTCGAACAGTGAGAAGCATCGCCAGCAATTTGCGAAGTGGGTCTATCCCCGTATCGGAGATCTTCCTTTGTCAGATTGTGATACTCGTCACTGGTTGAGCGTCTTTGACGAGTACTCGAAGGTAGCACCTGTGGCTAGTGGGTATTGTTTCCAAAATTGTAAGCATGCTCTGAAGTTTTGCCGTGTCAGGCAGTTTGCTGTGAGTAATGCGTTGGACGATTTGACCGTCGCTGATGTTGGGCAAAAAGCGAGTAAGCGAGATAGGGTGCTGACGCTAGAAGAACTGCAAACACTATGGGATTGGGCTGAAAAGCTAGGCCCATATTGCTACTACGGAAATTTGGCCAAGATTCTGTTGTCGTTCGGCGCAAGAACTCAAGAAGCTCGGCTATCAGCACCCGAAGAATGGAATCTAGTCGAAGGTACATGGACAGTTCCTGCGTCCAACTCAAAAACAGGTAATAAAATTGTAAGACCAATTCCTGGTTTTATTCGACCGACGATAGACGCTTTGCTGAAAGCCGCCGCCGCACAGTCATCTTCATACTTGCTAGGGGAGCTCAAGCGACCAGAAGCGGTAAGTCAGTGGGGAAGGGGAATTTGGAAACGGATCGGGCATCGCACCCCTTGGACATGGCACGATCTGCGAAGGAGCTTAGCGACACGCCTAAACGAGGCTGGTATTGCCCCTCATGTCGTGGAACAAATTTTAGGTCATGCTCTACCGGGTGTAATGGCTCACTATGTTCATACGGTTCGGTTACCGGAACAAAAAATGGCTCTGGAGTTGTGGGGAGAGATATTAAGACCATCAGAACAACAGAATGATAATGTAGTGCATCTATAAAGCACCTAGAAAAATATTTTTACCACATAGCGTTATGACTCTATGAATCCACCATGATTTTATATTATCACTGTTATGAGGAGAAGGCTGTGCTTTATGAATGATAGATCATTTTCATAAAACACAGTACCTCCCTCCTAAAATAGGACAGTCAATAAATTTCAGAATAAATAGGCATTGGTAATATGTTTATTCATAATGTGCATCACAAATCAATTTTTCAATCAATGCCGTCCTTGTTGTTTTATAATGGTTTGCTAATGAGTTTAGTTTTTCATTTGTGTCTTGACTAAGATAAAATGAAGATGGTTTGATGGTTTCTCTCTTTATTCTTGTTTTTTGTCGTGATGCCGCATTTTTAAATTTAAGCATTACTAAGGCTTGTCGATCTCTGTTTAAGCAGAGTAGATCCCATGCGGTTATAAGTTGCCGAGCAAGGAAATTAGGGGCTTCATATTCATTTGCCCACAATGGGATAGTTCCAGTGAAAACCTGTGTTTTAAAATAATTCCATGCCCATTCTGTCATGTTTTTATTTTTTTTATACCAATTAACCATGTCATTGTATTTTCTTTGCTCAACCAAAAGTTTATCAATGACCTTTATTTGATTTATTTTTGTTTGTTCTGAACAATTCCACCTGTCAAAAAAATGGATAATATCCTCCGCACGGTCTTCTATTCTTATATTCTCGTTTTTTAAATGGAGAATATTGAACATTAGTCTTCTCTCATGGGATTTATAATTTCGCCTTGCATATGGGCCATCGTTATCAGTAGTGTTGTAATGCGTAAGTGGAGATAGCTCTAATGGCATATCATTTAGCCCCTGACGCAAGTAATTAGCAGAAGAGTAGAGTCTCAGAATGCTCCATGTAAAGTCAATAGTACGATCATCTAATAATAATGGTGTAAAGAGGTCAATGTGGATGATATTACCTTTTGCAATCATCATTAGAACATCAAAGATACCATCTGGATCTTTTTCATCAATATCAATGCCATATTTTCTTATGTATGTAATCAGCAAATTATGTTTCGAATCATTAAACAATGAACTTATCACATCTTTAATTTTTAATGCCTTTGAATCATCACTTATATAAAGGTAAATGCTTTCCTCATTTCTAATTAAATGCAATAAGTCGAAAAAAACTAAATCAATGATGCGGGAATTGTCGCTTATCTTTACCATGTCTGTACACCGTACATAATCTGTCAATTTTAAGCACAAATCTAGCATATATTTTGTCATTATCAAGCTTATTTTTTGTCCGTTTGTTGTCGTTTAAATCGCCTGAGGCAAGGCTGGGCGAGCCTCAGGCGGTTTATCAGTGATAACTTTTGAGAAAAAGGAGGGGGGGGGGCGCGATAGAGCTCTTCTTGAGGAAGGCTACTGGTTGAAGAATATGAATGGAGTGGTGTCTCTAAAAAAAAACTACGGGGCTCTTCTGATGAAACAACCCACTACATCATCAGGAGTACACAATGAACAACACCATCAAAGTCCTGCGCATCAAAGACCTCATCAACAAGATTGGCATGGCCAGGTCTACTATCTATGACTGGCTTAATCCCAAGTCTCCTCGTTATGACGAGACATTCCCCAAACCCTTCAAGATAGGTCAGTCCTCTATTGGCTGGTTTGAGCACGATGTTGATAGCTGGCTTATTCGTAGAAGCCAGTCTTGAATGCACTTTTTTCATTCCTAGTGAGCTCCATAACTTCCAGCGTTATAAATCATGCCTTGATAGGCTAATGGGTTAAGAAAACGACCATTCCTTCTTATATATGTTTTTTGGTATTTACGTAGGTGAGGTAGGCATATCGCGTTTAGGTATATTTATTATTTAATATCACTTCTATTCAATACTATCCCTACGCTATGTACAGCCACCCATATACAACCAATAACCCTTACTACTATCGCATACCATTACACCACTCTCATGTGGTGGTCATGCTACCACCAGCATAGTTAGCCAATACCATTCCACCTATCGCCCCTATATACGCGTGTGTCTATCACACAGCGTAGGGTGACTCCTGCCTAAGCGAGGCCATCATGTTTAACTCAATCAGACTATTAGATATCCTATCCTTAACAGACCGGCTCCAAAATACAACGCTTCCTATTATCAGGGCTGTTTATTCAGCCCCTGGTAAGTCACGCATCACTTGCATTGGTCGTAGGCTATCAACCAAACTCTTTAATGCGTTGGATACTGTGTGTGATTATTTTTATTGTCATGAGGAAGTATCGTCAGCGCATCCAACGGTAGAGTTATTCCTAACGCATATGCGAGAGGTTTATGGATTGCACCTCATCCATGAGCGATATCTCGATGGTGATGTCGGTGACGAATTAGCCAGGGATATCAATAACGCGCTGTATGCGTTTCTATGGGACTTTAAGAGTCAGGCGCACCGTAAGCGCCTCAAGAACCTCAAACGCGTTGAGAGCCGCAATCAGCGCAGCATATCGACGTATGTCAATAGCCTATTCGACCAGCATGCCAAACTATTAGTCATCCGATTGGATATCGGCTATCACGAAGACTACTACGACCAGCTCACGTTAGACCTCGTGACGGATGACCGAAATTCTTACCTTCGAGAAATACAGAGAAAATACTCTGCATTGGTGGGGTATATCTGGAAATTTGAGTACGGTGTTGATAGACGCTTTCATATCCATATTACGTTCATTTTTAATGGGGCTGTACACCAACAAGATATCTCGTTGGGTAGAGCGCTGGGTGAGGCGTGGGAGGACATGCCCGATAGTAATGGGAGCTATTACAATTGTCAGATCAGGCGGGAGGAATATCAGCGATGGGGCACTGATGGGATTGGGATGGTTCACTACAGCGATACAGTCAAGCGTATAAAGCTGATTAATGCACTGGGTTATCTGACCAAGCTGGGTTTGCAGCTATTGGCGGTATTGCCAGCCGGTCGTCGGACCTTCGGGCGTATGGAGACACCATTGCCACAATCTCGGCTTGGCAGACCTCGGTTATTGCTCTGTAGGTCTGATTGAAAGATAACTCAGATAGATATCATCAGGAGACACCGAGCACATATCGCTGTGAAGCTGCTTGGGAGCGCCATTGCGGCCTCCCAAGTTATCGGCCCTGGCACCTACATCAGTCTGTCATCGATGCGCTCTCTGAGCCATTAAGGGGCCAGTCGTGCCACCAGCTTATCAACCACCTCCAGCACCAGTTCTCTGTCAGCTGTATCGAGCCGGGCCAACTGCTGGCTGAGCACAATGCCCTGCTCGGTAGGGCGGTTACTGGTCTCACGTAGGAAGTCTGCGAGCTCACAGCCAAACAGCTGAGCCAATTGTGCTAGCCGCACGACTGTCGGCACCACGAGGCCTCGCTCCATCCGAGAGACGGCTTCCATACCAATCTTTAAGTGCTCTGCCACTTGATCCTGAGTCAGCCCCGCCTGCTGGCGTTGGCGTCCAATCGCTTTGCCCACGCTCTTGGCCAGCTCTTCAGAGTTGATGTTTGTCATAAGTCCTCCAGTCAACCCTGATAGTTGACTATGGACTCTTGTTGACATTAAGGACCCTTTGCGATGAGGATCACCCCATTAGATCTAATTCACTGAAATAGTCACCCCAACATCGAAAGGAGTTCGACACGACCTAACCTCACGCCATCCCCTTGGTGGCATTTGGCTATCAGCCAGCCCCACCATTAACCCATTACGTTTACACCCGTTACCCGACAGGCTCGCCTCGTCGGTCAGGCATCCTTTTGCCATTTTTATCCTGGAGAGATCATGAATCGCACACTGCTTTATCCCTTACTGCTGGCCTGCGGCCTATCGCTGAGCGCTTGCGACACAGCATCCGCTAATAGCCCAGAATTCAATCTAGACGTGGAATACACCGCTATCGGGCGACCTCAGATCCTCGTCACCTCGCTCAACGATCAAGTCACCATCCAAAAAGTGCTGATCAATGGCGGCAAGAGTAAATGCCGGGTGATGCTGCGCAATGACATCGGTGGTCAGCTTGGGGGGACCTATTTCCCGCTCAAGCTCAATTACACCCAACGCAGGCTCTTGGTCATGACCGAGCCGTGCCGATTGAGGGAGGTCACCCTCTTCACCAATCTGGGCAATGCCTCTTACACCATTGAATAATTCGTCTGGAGAATGACATGACAGAACAAATCAAACTGGCACTGTGGTGCACATGGTTATCGCTGTTTGCTATACCGACCTGGGCTGCGCCTCAATTCACTGTGCCGACCGTCACCACGCGGGTACCGGCCAACGTCGAGGGGACCCTCAATTTCGCCAGCATGCAGTTTTGGATAGAGACCCCGAAAGGGGAGCGCATCATGTTGATGCCGCAGGAGGAAGATGAGCCAACGCTCATCCCCAGAGTCAGCCAGCCGGTTGCACTGAACGGTTTTATGCTGACCTATTCAGATGGCAGTCGTTACTTCGAACCCTCCTTTGCACCTGCGACCGCTGCATCAAGTACCACGTCATTTACCATCGTGAAAAATGACGATTACAGTATCGTTATCCGTTATGGGGATGACGTGCTGCTGCGCACCGATGAATATGACGCCATCGAGCTCACGCACCGATTGCCACTGGCCAACGGGCAGGCGGTCTTGTTTGAGCTGCACAGTGGCGGGGTGGCATGCCCGGTGCTCTATCAGCTGGCGGTCGCCCAGACGGGTGCGTTGACCATGCTTTCACAACCCTTTGGTACCTGTAGCGATGAAGGCAAGCTGACCCCCGAACCCAACGGTTTCAGCCTCGACCTGCCCGGTAATCCTCGCCAGCGCTGGGCATGGGATACCAACAGCCTGACGCTGCGCAAGCAGTCCTGACCTCCAGCCTCTACGCATTCACCACCATCAGGGCACCTTCGGGTGCCCTCTGTTTTATGCCGCATTTTATTTAAGGAACAGCCCATGCCATTACCGCAACTAGGGGACCACCTCGTCTCCCCCCGCACCGGCTACCAGCACCACGGCCTCTACCTAGGAGGCCATCAGGTCATCCACTACCAGGGGGTCAGTGCCGGAATACATTCTGGTCAGATAGCTATCGCCACGCTTGCTGAGTTTAGCCAAGGGCATGGTTATCGCATCCAGCCCCATAGTGCACGAGCTTTCAACCGGGAGGAGAGTATCGACCGTGCTTACTCCCGCCTTGGAGAGGCGCACTACAGCACGCTCTTTAACAACTGCGAGCACTTTGTGCTCTGGTGTATCGAGGGCTTTCACTACAGCAAGCAGATTGACCAGCTCATTGCCACGGGGTGTATCGCACATCAGGCACTTCGCACCGTGGCCCAGCAGCCCACCCTTGCGGCCCTGCCTGGCATGGCCACCAGCACGGCACTGAACCCATCAGCAACTACCGCTGTGACCGCCGCAGTCTGTGCGCTGCTTGGGAGCTCGGCCACCTCGCTGGCGGCCCCCTTGGCTGCCACCTATGGCCTCTACCGCGCCTGGCGCTGGTTCAGGGATTGACGGGCCCCACATTCGATACGAAAGGACACACCATGATGACCATGCCATTTCACCTGGCAGGGATGGCCCTGCCAATTTCCCCCGAGCTGCCTGACTTGCTGCGCAGCGCCGTGCGGGAACAACTGCTCGACCTCACCGACCTCTCGACCCTGACCTTCAACTTTCGCAGCCCCGGCTACAGTGCCGAAGCGGGCGGCCTCCATCCGGTAGAGCTGCGGCTTATTCGGGGATTACACGGCTGGGTCTTCGATTACATCACCGACTTCAGTTACCAGGGGCTGGGCCAGGATGCCGAGCTCTGCAAGGAGCTCGACTTCAACCTCTCTTGCGACGAGCACTATCTGCAGGGCTGGGGACCACTGCCCGGCGTGGAAGCACGCGAACTGTTCGCCCTGTGGCAGCGCAATTTCATTAGCTACGCCCAGTTGGGGTATTTCACCGTCACAGTCAGCGGGGAGTAGGAGGTGTGCGATGACTAACGAACTGCCGCTCTCCCACACCTCGCGCCAGTGGTTGGGGCTGGTCGCGGCCAAAGCCAAACTGCAGCCGACTCGCCAGGGCGAGCGCTGGTTGCTGCACCTGACTCCTGGTAGCCCACATGCCCGCACCGTCACGCTGCATCTGCGCTGGGCTGGGATGCAGTGGCAACTGCTCTCCCTCACCAATGCTGAGGACTGGCGCACCATGAGCCAGCCCGTGGATGAAATCTGCGTTGACCCTGCGCGTCGCTGTTTCTGGCGCTGTCAGGCTGGACCGGTGCCACTCTCTGAGCAGCCCCGTGTGTTGGCAAGTTTCCTAGCTGACCTGCAGCGTACCTACACTCATCACGGTTATCGTGTGGAAAGTGCCCCCTTACCCCAAGAGGAGGCGCACGATGCCCAAACAACCGATAGCCGTTGAGCTTGAAGCGATTAATCGAGAGGGGGAAACGCAGGTGGTGCGTGACAGTGGCCTACCCGTGCATGGCTACAGCGTCTACCTGCGAGCCATGGAGGCCAGCAGGCTGGCACTGGCCACCTGGGTAGCTGACTACGACACCATAGGACCGGCCTACCAACTGGCGGAACGGCTGAGCATTGCACTCGCGATTCCCCTCACCGTGCAGGTCCCCGGAGCACTGATACCGGTACAGAGTGGCCCCGCAGCCACGGGCAACTGAACATCCCTCAAAGTGAACCAACAACCTATCTACCTTTGACCCCGCCATGCTTCATGCATGCCGGGGTCTTTCTTTTTCTGGAGACCACTATGCGTTACCACAAACTGAAAGCCGGGGAATGCCCCGGCACTTATGTCGTTACCGAACCGGTGACCGAGCAAGACCTGCTGCGTATCGCCAATCAGATTGCCCGCAAGCGCCTTGCCAAAGGCACCGCCATCACCAGTACCACAGAAGCCGCCGAGCGACTGCAAACCTTGCTGCAGAACCGGGAGCACGAAGTGTTTGGCGCACTGTTCCTTGACTCCCAACACAGAGTAATTGCCTTTGAGGAGCTGTTTCGTGGCACCCTCGATAGCGCCAGCATCTACCCACGGGAAGTGGTCAAACGGGCCATACTGCTTTGCAGTGCATCGATTATCGCGGTTCACAATCACCCAAGCGGTGACCCGGAACCCAGTCAATCAGACCGGGTCTTTACCCAAGCCCTCAAAGAGGCCTTGGCGCTGGTCGATGTGCGATTGCTTGACCATCTGGTGGTCGGTGCAGAGGGGGTCGTCTCGCTGGCCGAGAGAGGCCAACTATGACTCTAACCCCAGGCAAACCTCACCTCACCGCACTCGATATCCTCCTCGAGCTGCGCTGCTGGCTTGCAGACAACGTCGAGATGCAAGCAGAGCCCGCCATCGTGGCCCACCTGCCTAACGGCTACCTGCTCACCCAGGCTGACTGCATAGAGGTCATTGATGCGCTGCTGCATCAGTTGCGGCACTAATCAGTGCCCAGAAGAGACAAGCACGATGCGATTACCCAATCCCTATTCCCTTGAGGAAACGCTCGAGAAGCTACGCCATGGCCTGGCAGTCGCCAGTAACGAAGAAGCACTGACGTTGCTGGAAAAGGCCGTCACCAAGGCCCGTGATGACAAGGTTTATGCCAGCCAGCTTAAAGAGTCCTTGCTGCACGGCTCCACCGTCGAGATACGCGAATGCCTCAGTTGTTTTGGCGACTACTTCGAGCGCTCCCGAGACGCTCCGCCCTATTACCCACACCACGACGCCGTCAACGGCATTGATTGTGCGCTCTACGCCATCCTGTTTGATGCTGCTCACCCCGACACACGCCAAGATCACCAATAACGAACCGTCGATCGCCGAATAACATGCCGATCACGTTTCCACCCGATCACCCGGATCATCCGCGCCAACACCAGGATCCGGATATTCCGATCCCCCAGCAAGGCCACCTCATCAAAGGTGGCCTTTTGCATTTCAAGGAGTCATTCCCATGTCTGCTTTCATGATCGATCGCAAGGACTATCTTGCCTTTGCCGTCCAGTTGCACCGCTTTTGCAATGCCCCGATGCCACCGCACTACACCCTTGAGTTACTGCGCACCCTCTGGTGGCTCGCGCCCGCAGACACGACCAGTACCTGGACGTGGCGGGTAGATCGGTTAGTGCGACTGATGATGCTCGCCAACCGGCGTGCAGTTTGGCATCGCTATCAGCTGGGGCGTCAGCAAGACCACAAGGAACCACGCCAGCACCGCTCTACCAAGCTGAGCCCGCTTAAACCTTTCCATCGTTACCATCAGGCACCACTCACCGATAGCGAGCTGGTAACCCTGTACAAATTCACCTGCTGCGCCCTGTACCAATCGAGCGAATGGAGCGGGAGCCCTGAGCAGGCTCCCCGGCTGGTGAAGGTGATACAGCAGTTGCAGCAAGCGCTGGCGCAAGATGTGCTGACCCGGTTGTCACTGTGGGAACAAGCCCCTTGGGGAGAGATGTGATGAACCTTTCCATCACCCTGACCATGACGACTTCACCACCGGACGGTACAGCCCAGATAGCCCAACGCATCGCCGATGACATGGCACACCTGCATCACCGTCTGGGTGATGGGGTCAGCGATGAGCTTGGCATCAGTATCAGTTACCTGGTCGAACAATTTGCGCTGTTGGCAGCGGCTTACCGTGCGCCTGCAGAAAGAGAGAAACACCCATGATCGAATTCAAGGACAGCTTTAGCCAGGCCGCCGTAGCGGAGGCCATGTGTGCCCATCCAGCACTTGCCAAGCTCATCAGCCAGCAGTTGATGCTGCCGGGCTTTGCCTATGCCCATGATGTGGAGGGAAGGCGTATTGGCGGCCCGCTGGTAGCACCCAACCCAGTGCTGCACAAGACCACGCTCTTTGTCAGTCCCCGCGATATGCGTGAGCACCTGCCACGAGAGATTAACTTCGCCCGCTTTCGCTGCACCTGTAATGCTGCGGGTCAACCAGTCGGCGAGTGGCAACGGGTGATAGTCGGTGCCTACGTTAACCATGGCAGCAACGACGCGCCGGATTGGAGCAGCCATACATGACAACGCCCACGGCATCGCCAATGGCGCCTGAGAGTGCTATCGCCAGTCTCCGAGCTCATATCGAGGAGTTCATCGCACTGGAGCTGACCCACAAGTTCGATACGCAGTTGGCAACTCTGGAGCGTTCCGGCGGGCTGGACCTGGATAACTGGGACGGGGCAAATCTGGTCCTGCCCCGCACCGTGACCACCGCGCTGCTGGAGGCTGCCGCCGAGCGGGTGATTTGGCACAGCCACCGCCGTCGCTATCAGCGAGACATCAACCGCCTCAAGCAATCGCTGTAGACAATCCTCCCCACCATCCCACACAGCCCCTCACACTGAGGGGCTGTTTGAATTTGAAGGAATCCACCATGCACGACCTGCGTGATTACAAGACCCTGACCGCTTGGCAGATAACCACAGCCATCGGTCAGCTCAACCACAACAATGCGCCGAAGATAATGACCCACCTGGCATTGCGTGCCAGACAGCCGTACCCGCTCGGTAATGGCCGTAGCCGGGCCAAGGCCCTCAAGTTGCTGCGCCGGGTCAAGAAGGCTCTGAAGGTAGGGCGTATCCCGCTTGAGCTCACCGTGACAGGTTGTCGCATCGACCGAGGTAGCCATCAGGCAGACCGCTACTACTACGACAGAACACTGCTGGCTCAGGGCTGGCAGCAATACGACACCGAGGAGGATGCCTGGTACTTCGGCATCTGGATTCACACGGAGAAGCTCGAGACCTTTACCTACGCCGAGGGGGATACCAGTCATGTGATTGCGCCGAACGTCGCGGCGTTTCGTGCCGAGCTGACGCGGCTCTACCAGTACCACCCGCAAGCCCCGGCGTTTATCAGCATCGACCCGGAAGCGGGCGTTGTGACCCACCATTTCGAAGCCAAACCGGAGGTGTGAAATGGCTAAGAACATCACCATCAAGGTGCCCGGCAAACATCCGCAAACTGGCGTGCTCACCACCTTCGAGCTCAAGGGCCAGCGCATCGATATCGACATCGGCGGGCAGACCGTGCCGTTCCTCATTCATGGGAGGGGCATCGGTACGTCGCTCACCCATATCCCGAGTGGCTATCGCATTGCACTGCTCGGTGGCTGGCTTACCGCTCGTTACGCAATACCCGAGAATAAGCCCAGCAGAACGGCCTGCGCCCAGATGGCCATAGACCGACTGGTAGCCCAGTACGGCTCGCAGCACCTGCTGGACCGGCTCAATTGCAAGTCGGTTATCAATCAGATGTAACGCCCAACACGGCCCAGACAACAAGGAACGATGCAATGACCAACCCCCTACCTGCAGCAACGAATCCACTGACAGGCCACTCAGTGATGAAGATGCTGGATGTCGCCATGAGTTCCATCATCGGCGATTACGATGACGCAGACCTGGTGCCAGAATGGCAATGGGTCAAGCGTATGGCCTCCCATGAACATGTCGGCGTGAGGGATGACTCCGCCTATGAGTACACCTTGAACCTGGCCATGGAGTTCGATGCCATCCCGCCAGCGCTGCAACCCTTGCTCACTGCCGCCCAGCAGGCTGGCGTGAACTACATCCTGTTTTACAACGGCTAGCCACCGCGACCTGGTAGCGATCAACAGCCACAACCACCCAGCCCCACTCATCCACAAACAGCATAAAGGGCCAGCCCTCACAGGCTGGCCCTTTGCATCATTGGAGTCACCGAACATGACCCGTCTTATCACGGGGCTCGAGGTGCATCGCTATGCCCCCGAGCTCAACAAACTGCATCTGCGAAACCGGCAGACCTTACCAGCCCCTGGCATCACCACCATCAAGGAAGCCAAAGCCCGCCTGTTTGGCTGCTGGCAGCCGGGGCATCAGGTGACCATCACAGTGAGCCATCCCGACTACATCAATCTCTCCCGGCTCTACCGAGGGCGACTGGCAAGCCTGACCGACCTCCCAGAGCATCTGACCAGACTACGCCAGCGTCACAACGTACCCGGCACCATCATCCACATTCACCTGAGGTATCGCTAATCATGACCACGACAACCACCCACACCAACGACCAACACCCTGTAGCGCCAGACCAGCCCACGCGGATTTTTGCGCAGTGGGGCTTGCCCCACACCGTTACACCGCGCTTTGGCGCTCGCCTCATCCAGGAGCATCATCGCCTGCACTTTTTGTCAGACCGCGCCTCACTGGTAGGCGAATGGGCAGAGGAGGCAATAGACCAGCTGGAAGCCGCCTTCCCTACCATCATCAAGGAACTGGAGGCCAAATTGCTGACAGGCGAACTGGATGCCCAGCGCCAGCAACGCATTACCGTCCAGCACTGTGGGTTTACCTGCGAAGCCGATACCCTAGGCAGCCATGGATATATCTATATCTGCATTTACCCTGCAACGAGCACGAACGCCAATCCTGGCAGCAAGACGTGACCACCAATCCGCTTGTGGTAACATTTCTCAACCTACTCGTCCGTGATAAGTGGGTCGGTCGTGGGGAAGGCCAATTCGTGGCCTTCCCTTTGTTTTTGTTATTTTGTTTTTTCTAAGCTGCGCCCAGGATCCTCGCCACCAACTGGCTCCAGCTATGTCGCTGTGGCAAGATACCCCCTGTTTTGTCTCCATTTGGTCGCCCGATGAAAGAAACCCTGCCCAGCTATGAAGCCATGATGCCGGTGGTGCTCAAGGTATTGACCGATGGGATACCCCGCCCCCTACGGGAAGTATTCGAGCGGGTTTGTCAGCATTATGCCTTCACACCGCAACAGCTTGCCGAAGCCTTGCCAAGTGGTCGGCAAACTACCTTGCGCAGCCGGGTCGGCTGGGCCAAGACCTACTTGGTGAAAGCCGGGCTCATTGCCCAGCCCAAGCGGGGCATCTGCGTGATCACGGCTCGTGGCAAAGCTGCTTTGACTTCTGGCCAGCCTATCGACAATCGCTACCTTGCCCAGTTCGGCGAGTTTGTTGCATTCACCCAGGCGCCCAGTGAAGGTGCGGGCAATGCGCTGCAAATCGTGGCGCCCCTGAGAGAGCAGCCACAACCCGATCAGGCCAGCACCCCGCAAGAGCAGATTGAGCAGGCGCTGGCCGCCATCAATCGCTCCCTTGCAGATGATCTGCTGGCCGAGATCCTTGGGCTTTCCCCTCGCTTCTTTGAACAGCTGGTAGTCGATCTGATGGTCGCCATGGGATACGGCGGCACTGCTCAAGAAGCTAGCCATACCACCCGCTACAGCAGCGATGGCGGGATCGATGGCATCATCAAGGAAGACAAGCTGGGGCTCGACTCCATCTACCTGCAAGCCAAGCGCTACACCGACAGGACGGTGGGCAGTCCAGAGGTCCAGTCCTTCGCCGGGGCACTCGACCGCTACAAAGCCCGGAAAGGGGTCTTTATCACCACGTCTGGCTTTAGCCGCGAGGCGCAAGAATATGTGGGGGAGATTGAGAAGCGCATCGTGCTGATCGACGGCGCCCGCCTGACTGCCCTGATGATTGAACACAATGTGGGTGTCTCCACTCGTCAGGTCTTCGCCATCAAGGCGCTGGACACCGATTATTTTTCAGAAGAATAAGAGAACACAGATACATGGCCGCCATTATTGAAAAGCAAGTCATCCCAAAAAAAGCACCCGCCAAGAAAGCCAGCAAAGGCTTTGAAGAGACCCTCTGGGATACCGCAAACCAGCTGCGTGGCAGCGTGGAATCTTCCGAATACAAGCACGTGGTGCTGAGCCTGGTGTTCCTGAAATTTATCAGCGACAAGTTCGAGGCCAAGCGCAAACAGCTGATCGCCAGCGGCCAGGAAGCCTTTGTCGATATGGATGTGTTCTACCAGCAAGACAACGTGTTCTTCCTGCCCGAAGCGGCCCGCTGGGGCTATATCAGTGCCCGCGCCAAGCAGGATGATATTGCCGTCATTATCGATACGGCCCTCTCGACCATCGAGAAGTGCAACGCCTCGCTGGCCAATGCCCTGCCCGATAACTACTTCTCCCGTCTGGGGCTGGACTCGACCAAGCTCGCCTCTTTGATCGACAGCATCGAGAACATCGACACCCTCGCCAATGAATGCGACCTGAACGAAGAGGATCTGGTGGGCCGGGTGTATGAGTACTTCCTCGGCAAGTTTGCCGCCAGTGAAGGCAAGGGCGGCGGTGAGTTCTATACCCCCAAAGCCGTGGTTACCCTGCTGGCCGAGATGCTGGAACCCTATCAGGGCAAGATCTATGACCCCTGCTGTGGCTCGGGCGGCATGTTCGTCCAGTCCCTCAAGTTTGTGCAAAGCCATCAGGGCAAGAGCCAGGATATCGCCATCTACGGCCAGGAGCTGACCAGCACCACCTACAAGCTGGCCAAGATGAACCTGGCGGTGCGCGGCCTCTCCGGCAATCTGGGGGAGCGTCCGGCTGACACCTTCTTTGCCGATCAGCACCCGGATCTCAAAGCCGACTTCATCATGGCCAACCCGCCGTTTAACCTGAAGGATTGGCGCAACGAGGCGGAACTGACCAACGACCCGCGCTTTGCCGGTTTCCGTACCCCGCCCACCGGCAATGCCAACTACGGCTGGATACTCCATATGCTCTCCAAGCTCTCCGAGGATGGCATTGCGGGTTTTGTACTGGCCAACGGCTCCATGAGCTCCAATAGCAGCGGTGAAGGGGAGATCCGCCAAAAGCTGATTGAAGATGACCGCATCGAATGCATGATCGCCCTGCCGGGCCAGCTGTTCTACACCACCCAGATCCCGGTTTGCCTGTGGTTTATCAGCAAAAGCAAAGCGGCCAGCCTCAAATATGGTTATCGCGATCGCCGTGGTGAGACCCTGTTTATCGATGCCCGCAACCTCGGCACCATGATCAGTCGCACCCAGAAAGAGCTGACCACTGACGATATCGCCACCATTGCCGATACCTTCCACGCCTGGCGCAGTGACGAGGGCGAACTCAAGCGCCGGATTGAAGCCAAAGAGATCTCTGTCGAGCAGTACCAAGATCAGGCCGGTTTCTGCAAGGCGGCTAGCTTAGATGAGATGAAGGCCAACGACTATGTGCTAACTCCGGGCCGCTATGTGGGGGCCGCCGAACTTGAAGATGATGGCATCGCCTTTGAGACCAAGATGCAGGAGTTAACCCAGACCCTCTATCGCCAGTTGGATGAAGCTACTGCGCTGGACCAAGCGATCCGCTCCAATATGGAGGCACTGGGTTATGGGAAATAACTGGACACAAGCCAAACTCGGTGACTATGTCGAATCTTGCCTAGGGAAAATGCTAGACAAGAATAAGAATACTGGCGAATACCATCCTTACCTAGGTAATAGTAATGTAAGGTGGGGAGCGTTCGAGCTTGATGATCTTTCGGAAATGAAGTTCGAAGCACATGAGCATGATCGTTATGGAATTATAAAAGGCGACCTAATTATTTGTGAGGGTGGTGAACCCGGACGATGTGCGATTTGGGAGGATGACATCCCAAATATGAAGATACAAAAAGCGTTACATCGTGTAAGGCCACTGTCAGGGTTAGATAGTGAGTACTTATACTACTGGTTCCTTTTCTCCACTCGAGCTGGCCATATTGATCCCTTTTTTACTGGCACAACAATTAAACACCTTACAGGCAAGGCACTAAAGGAAATTCCAATTAAAATCCCACCATTGAAGTATCAGCAAGATGGTGCGAAATTACTGAGAGGATTAGATAAAAAAATCATCCTCAACCAGAAAACCAACCAGACCTTGGATCAGATGGCACAAGCGCTATTTAAATCGTGGTTTGTGGACTTCGATCCTGTGGTCGATAACGCACTGGATGCGGGTTTCTTTGAGCAGGACTTAGCCCTACCTGACGAACTGCTACGCCGCGCCGAGGCTCGTAGAGCGGTACGTGAACGTGGTGACTTCAAGCCATTGCCGGACGCTACCCGCCAGCTGCTCCCTGCCGCCTTTGAGGATGGCGCCGAGCCTTCTCTTGGCCTCGGCGGCTGGGTACCGCAGGGGTGGAAAATAACGATGCTTGACGAGATAACTTGTGAGTTACGCCGTGGCGTATCTCCCAAATATGTTGAAGAGGGCGGAGTTCAAGTTATAAACCAGAAATGTATTCGCAATCATGAAGTATCTTACGAGCCTGCTCGTCGTCATAACCACGAAGCAAAGAAGATTGATGGCAGAGAGCTCTGCATTGGGGATGTATTAGTAAACTCAACAGGTGTTGGCACTTTGGGACGTATAGCTCAAGTAAATAATTTACCTGAAACAACCGTTGTAGACTCTCATGTTACAGTTGTGAGAGTGAAAGATGATGTATACCCAATTTACACTTTTGGACAATTAATGCTTTCTATGGAAGGTAAAATCGAACGATTGGGTGAAGGCAGTACGGGGCAAACTGAACTAAGCCGTAAAATCCTATCAGAACAACTTGTTATTTTGCCGCCGTTCGATATTGCTGCGCAAGTAGAAAAAACATTTAAATCATTTTCTGAAAAGCAAGTTTCAAACCGTAAGCAATGCGCTACGTTAACCAATCTTCGTGACACCCTTTTACCCAAGCTAATCTCCGGCGAACTGCGCCTTGATCAAATTGAGGCGGATCTAGCCAAGGAAGGGATGGCCTAAACCGGTGGGTGACGTAGCCATTGCTGCGCCGCCCTTTCGCCATCGCCTATACGCCCTGCTAACGAACCCATTTTGAGCAAATAGAAGAAGCCATTGCCATGAGCCATATTTTCACGGAAGCAAAGCTGGAACAGGCCATTATCACCCTGCTGGGCCATCACCTTAACTCAGCTGGCCAGCCCTGTTACCCTCACTATGTCGGCAGCGATGTGCCGCGCAAAGATAAGAGTGAGGTGCTAATTGCTGATGACCTGCGCAAGTACCTTGCTCGCCAGTATCAGGCCGATGGTATTACTGAGGGTGAGATTGCGACCATTCTGCACCAGTTGCAGACCCTGCCCGCCAGCGACCTGTACCAGAGCAATAAAACCTTCTGCTACTGGCTCAGCAATGGCTTTTTGCTCAAGCGCGAAGACCGGGATCAGAAAGACCTCTATATCGAGTTGATGAACACCCACGCCTTGCCTAGTCAGCTGGCCACTATGTTCGTGGGGCAAGAGGAGGTAACTGCCGAGGCCGACCACAATCTCTACCGCGTGGTGAATCAGCTGGAGATTGAGGGGCAAACCCGGGATGGCGGGCTACAGACCCGCATCCCCGATGCCATCCTCTACGTCAATGGCCTGCCGCTGGTGGTGTTCGAGTTCAAATCGGCGGTACGCGGTGAAGAGGCCACCACCTATGATGCCTGGCGTCAGCTCTGTGTTCGCTACCGGCGCGATATCCCCAAGCTGTTCGTCTATAACGCTCTGTGTATCGTCAGTGACGGGGTGAACAACAAGATAGGTAACCTGTTTGCCCCCTATGAGTTCTACTATGCCTGGCGCAAGGTAACCGGTAACGAGTCTACCGAGCAGGAGGGTATCAACGGCCTCTATACCCTTATCCAGGGGCTGTTTCACCCGGTGCGGCTGCTCGATGTGGTGAAGAACTTCGTCTTCTTCCCTGACACATCCAAGAGTGAAACCAAGATCTGCTGCCGTTATCCGCAGTATTACGCGGCCCGCAAGCTCTACTACAACATCAAAAAAGAGCGCAAGCTGATAGCCGCCAATGGTGAAAACATCGGGGGTAGCGGTAAGGGGGGCACTTACTTTGGCGCTACCGGCTGCGGCAAGAGCTACACCATGCAGTTTTTGGCGCGGCTGTTGATGAAGAGCATCGACTTTGCCAGTCCGACCATCATCCTTATTACCGACCGCACCGATCTCGATGAACAGCTATCCAAGCAGTTCTGCAGCGCCACCGCCTTTATCGGTGATGCGGTGATTGAGCCGGTCACCAGCCGCCAGGATCTGCGTGACAAGCTGGCTGGGCGAGCCAGTGGCGGGGTATTCCTCACCACCATTCACAAGTTCACCGAAGATATCCAAAAGCTCTCCGATCGCAGCAATATCATCTGTATCTCTGATGAGGCCCACCGTAGCCAGATCAACCTTGATTTGAAGCTCACCTTCGACCAAGAGAAGGGCACAATCAAGAAGACCTATGGCTTCGCCAAGTACCTGCACGACTCGCTGCCCAATGCCACCTATGTGGGATTTACCGGCACCCCTATCGACGCCACCCTGGATGTGTTCGGCCCAACCATCGACAGCTACACCATGACCGAGTCGGTCAACGACCAGATCACGGTACGCATCGTCTATGAAGGCCGCGCCGCCAAGGTGGTGCTCGATAACAGCAAGCTGGAAGAGATCGAGCAGTACTACCAGGAGTGCGAAGCGCTGGGTGCCAGCGAGCACCAGATTGAAGAGAGCAAGAAAACCACGGCCAGCATGAACTCTATCCTGGGCGACCCGGATCGCATCGAGGCACTGGCAAAGGATTTTGCCAAGCATTACGCGCAACGGGTGGCGGAAGGCTCGACCGTTAAAGGCAAGGCGATGTTTGTCTGTGCCAGCCGGGAGATTGCCTATGCCTTCTATCAGAGCCTTAAAGCTAAACGCCCCGAGTGGTTCGAGCACAAACTGGCCAGCGATGGCGTCCCCCTCTCAGAGCAAGAGGCCAAAGAGCTGATACGCCTGCCCCAGGTCAATATGGTGATGACCCGTGGCCAGGATGATGAGCAGGACATGTATGACTTGCTCGGCACCAAGGAGTATCGCAGGGAGCTGGACAAGCAGTTCAAGAGCCCCAAATCCAACTTCAAAATCGCCATCGTGGTGGATATGTGGCTGACCGGCTTTGATGTACCGGAGCTTGATACCATCTACATCGACAAGCCGCTGCAAAAGCACAACCTGATCCAGACCATCTCCCGGGTCAACCGCCGCTTTGAGGGCAAAGAGAAGGGGCTGGTGGTCGATTACATCGGGATCAAAAGCCGGATGAACATGGCGCTGGCCATGTACTCGAAGGCAGACAAGTCCAACTTTGAAGATATTCAGCAGTCGCTGATCGAGGTGCGCAATCATCTGCATCTACTTGGCCAGGTGTTCCATACCTTCGATAGTTGTGATTATTTCTCTGGCACGCCGACCCTGCAGCTCGACTGCCTCAACCGCGCCGCCGAGTTTGCCCTGCAGACCAAGAAGATTGAGCTGCGTTTCATGGGCTTGGTGAAACGACTCAAGGCCGCCTATGACGTGTGCGTGGGCAGTGAGGAGATTGCCCAGGAGGAGCGCGAGCAGATCCACTTCTATCTGGCGGTGCGATCCATCGTCTACAAGCTCACCAAGGGTGATGCGCCTGATACCGCACAGATGAACCAGAAGGTGCGGGAGATGATTGCTGAGGCCCTCAAAGCGGAAGGGGTGGAGGAGATATTCACCCTGGGTGAGGACAAGGCAGAGACCATCGATATCTTTGACGACGAGTACATGGCCCGCATCGGCAAGATAAAGCTGCCCAACACCCGGATGCAACTGCTGCAAAAGATGCTGGCCAAGGCCATCAGCGATTTTCAAAAGGTGAACCAGCTGCAGGGGATCAACTTCTCCAAACGCTTCCAGGCATTGGTGGAACAGTACAACCAGCGTAAAGAGAACGACGTGCTCAACGGTGAAGAGTTCGATGCCTTCACCCAGCAGATGGCCGACATGATCTACGACATCAAATCCGAGATGATGTCGTTCGCCGATATCGGTATCGACATGGAGGAGAAGGCGTTTCTCGATATCCTCGAGCACATGTGCGTGAAGTACCAGTTCACCTATGACGAAGAGAAGATGCTGGAACTGGCCAAAGAGATGAAGGTGACGGTCGATAACAACGCCCAGTACCCTGACTGGAGCAACCGCGACGATATCAAGGCCAAGCTGAAGGTAGACCTGATCCTGCTGCTACACCGCTACGGCTTCCCACCAGTGGCCAACGATGAGGTCTACAAGAGCGTGCTGGAGCAGGCGGAGAACTTCAAAAAATACCACCAACCGGGGACTGCTAATGCAACTGTTTAAAATCTTGAGTGATGAAGAGTTCGATGAGCTGTCCAACGGTAAGTCACTGACTCATCACGACAGCTATGGCAATATTAATGTTGTTCACCAGTTCGTGATCCCAGATGGGCAGGTAGCATTGCTAGAACTATTCATCGGTGGCGTTGGCTGGTTATCCAGCGCTCGACCTTTCCAGTAATCTCAGAAAATGTGGATTTTGGATAATGAACACCTAATTTTTTCAAAAAATAAAATTTTAAATACAATTTATTGTGAGATTAACTATGAAATTTAATTTAGTATTACTCATCAGTGTATCACTATTATTGGGGTGCACTGATGGTGGTGATGAAAACCATCTGCCAACAGTCAGCGACAATGATAACAGTACGTGTGGAGAATTACTTGAGCTAGCATCTCAATATGAGACACTAAAAATAAAAGGATTTAACGAACAACTTGAAATATATCGAGATGGTGATAAACAATTATCTGAATACTACATCGATTCAAGCTCTAAATTTAAAAAAATCAGTGACATCATTAACTCAGCACTGAGAATGCACGATGCAAAATACACAGGGGATACTGCCATTGAAAAATATTATAGAAACTATTTAAGAAAATCCTACACTACATATATAACAAAGAGTACATTAGCATCGTGTGTTGTAAATCCAGAAAAAGATCTTAACTTAATCCTTACTGAACAATTAAATGGATTATATGCTAAATTATTGAAGATCCCTAGAGCAATCACTTGTAAAAATTATGGTGAAAATCTCTTCAGTTATGATGCTATAGTCGGGGAAAAAGATACTCTATTATTAAACATGTCTAGTGACAGAAACTTCAACAAGGCTCAATTAATAAAAGACATCAACACTAGTTGCGCACAAAAACCTGATGAAATTGCTAGCGTTGTTATAAATTACGTTACATTTGCCACTGCAAAAAAATTAACAGAACAATCAGAAAAAGAACGACGAGAGGCTCAACTGGAGCAATCCAAAAGAGAGTATAATACCCGTATGCTAGAGCTTAGTCATAGCACTGCAAATATAGAGGGAGTAGACTGCCATCGTTTTATTCAGCAGTTTGACTGGGCAACTAAACCGACTCAGGACTGGGATAACAAACCGTTGGATAATGCAAAGGAGATTGAGGTATATCAGTCTGGATTATCAGAAACTGTAAAAACAATTTCTAGTCACCTCACTTTGAGCGAACACAAAAAACTGGCATTTGACAATCTAATTGTCAATGATATAAATACAGTCGCGCAGTCTGTGTACGATGCCTGTACTTATGAAAATAAAAGACATCAAGATTTGGAAACCATTCCATTTGAACTTGTTGAAAGCTATATAATTAAGTTAAAGGAAATTGCATCAGCAAAAAACAACATCTACCAAGAGATAGAAAATGAATATTCAAAAGAAATATCTTCTTGCGAGCCTGAAGCGACTTGTAAAAAAAATATAAAGCTTGCACAGCTTAGCTTTATTTTATCAGCTATAAACAAATGTGAACAAGGTAAAGTAGAAGAAAGTCCATCCGTATGCACCCAGCACCCAAGTGAATACTCGTGTACAAAACTAGTTTGCCTTGATAACAAACAGGAATATTTGGACTATTATATAGTGCCCGCAAAACTGTTCCATGAACAAGCAGTCCTAGATGAGCTAATTGAAAGGCTCAACTCCAATGAAATTAAAATGAGTATCGAAACAACAGTTGAGCAATGTGCGAAAGAAGCTACAATGAAAAAATTAATGGATGCTGATTACCAAAATTACATCACCGAAACCTGTCAGCCCAGAGCCAATTCCCAAATCATAGCCCCATTAGAGAAAGATATTGCAGCAAAAAAATCCATTATTTCTGAGTTGGAAATGAAAATATCGAAATCAATATAGATTTGTGTTTTTAAAACGATATTTAAAACATTAGGGCACCTTCATGGTGCCCTTTTTTGTTTCTATGTCTGAACACAAGGAGTTTACTTCATGCCTCGATTCACCCCAGGCGATCATTTGGTGACCGCTTGGCTAGTGGTGAGATCAATTGCGATATTCACACTCACTCAAGTCGCCCAGAACTGTTTTGGTGCTTTGGGGTGTAGGTACAAAGCTTGCCACTTTTTTCTGATTAGCATAAACATCAAATTGTGTAGCACTTTGAATGGCTTCACGGAATGAATACCAAGCATTGTCACCATTACGCCAGCCCAGAGAGTCGGGAATCCAGTAAGCGTTGCCGTTTATCAGCAGTTCAAGGGTGTTACTATCGCTGGGAGACAAATCCTGGCCGTTGGCCAACGTAAATTTAACGCCGGTTAACTCGCCGTTTTCGCTGTAGCCAATATCACAGTTAATGGTAAAAACATCGCCCTGTTCGTTTTTTATACTGCTTTCTGATACGCCTTGTCCGAACTCGGAGTTCCAGATGTTGGGAATGGCCTGAGCCGATACTGTGGCCAGCAAAGTGGTAGAAAAAATAAGGGTTTTGAAGTAGACGTTCATATTCTATTCCTTGTTATTGAATGGCATCGAGTATTCCACTTTTTGTGGTATAACCGCGAACCATTTAGCATGCTGTGATCCACCTTCATTTTTACAAGTACATTTTGACTTCCTCCATGACCTTGAAAGGGGTGTTTCCCAGACCGTCCATCAAGTCACAATGTCCTGCTGGTTCATTCCCATCGTGTCCTTCATGCCCACAAGCATCCGCTTCGTGACACCGATTGAGCACCACCGTGGCATGGATCAGCAGGCCGGTATGCGCTGTATCAGCAGGCCCGTGCCAGCCACCCAGGACGCTGGTCAGGAAAGACACGCAACTGGGAGCCCGTTGGAGCGGTCATGCTCAATCCGGATCGGGAACAATCGCAGCAGAAAGAAGTGGCATAAGAACACGGTCGACACGATAACTACCTTGAAAAACGCCGCAAGCCTGCTCGAGGGTCAAGGATGGCACTACCGACGTCGATTGCTGCGAGCATGCCACATGGGTGGGATCATGCAACAGGCAAATGAGGAGCAAGAGACGATCGTCTCTTTTTCCCGTCAAGCCACTCTCGATGAACGGTTACCTAAAGGCATGGCTCAATATCGCTCTATCGGAGCCATCTACAATGATGTCTAGTTGGGTAGGTGTGGGTTCAAGTGTGGGTTTAAAACTAAAAAAGCACTTCCATTAAAATGAAAGTGCTTTTATTTTCAATAACTTAGCTGTTATGGCTTAGTTCATGCCGTAGCGTTTGAGTTTCTTGCGCAGGGTGCCACGGTTGATGCCCATCATCACGGCGGCGCGAGTCTGGTTACCACGGGTGTACTGCATGATCACGTCCAGCATGGGAGCTTCGACTTCGGAGAGGACCATATCATACAGATCAATCACTTCCTGACCGTTCAACTGGGCCAGGTAGTTACGCAGGGCCTGTTGCACAGAGTCACGCAGGGGGCGCTGGGTGGGCTCGGCGGCGTGATTGTGAGTAGTTGTTACCAATGCATCAGAAGTCAGGGTTTGTTCGAACATATTCGGTCGGCTCTTTAGTTATGCGTTAACCTAATCCATCGAAATACGCTTCGAGTGCCTCGAGCTGTGCGTCTGCACAATCCAGGGCATTGAAGTGCTTACGGAATTCTCGGCCCGTCTCTTCTTCATCCAGATACCAGCCCACGTGTTTACGGGCAATGCGCGCTCCCAGAAAGGCACCGTAAAACTGATGCAGATTGGTTACATGCTCGTTCATCAGGGTGCGAACCTCATCCCTGTCGGGAGGCGGCAGCTTGGTTCCTGTCTCAAGAAAATGACGGATTTCCCGGTAAATCCAGGGTCGTCCTTGCGCTGCACGGCCGATCATCACGGCGTCGACACCGGTATAGTCGAGGACATACCGGGCCTTCTCCGGGCTGTCTATGTCGCCATTGGCGACAACAGGAATCGATACGGCCTGCTTAATCGCCCTGATAGTGTCGTACTCGGCTTCGCCCTTGTAGAGGCAGGCGCGGGTACGACCATGCACGGCAAGGGCCGCGATACCGCAATCTTCGGCGATTCGGGCGATCTCCTCGCCATTGCGGTTATCCGGATCCCATCCTGTGCGGATCTTCAAGGTGACAGGCACTTCCACTGCATCGACCACGGCCCGGCAGATGGTTCTGACCAGGTCGGGCTGGCGCAGCAGGGCGGAACCTGCCAGCTTCTTATTCACTTTTTTTGCCGGACATCCCATGTTGATGTCGACGATCTGAGCGCCCTGCTCCACGTTGTAGCGGGCAGCAAACGCCATCATCTCGGGGTCGGCTCCGGCAATCTGGACCGATCGCAGTCCGGTTTCGGCAGAGTGGCCCATCCTCATCCTGGTTTTCTGGGTATCCCAGACATCCGGGTTGGCCAGCAGCATCTCGGAAACGGCCATTCCGGCTCCCAATCGCAAGCAAAGCTCACGAAATGGTCGGTCTGTCACACCGGCCATGGGGGCCACGATCAAGGGAGTTTCAAGCGTGTGGGGACCTATCTGCATTCCACGGTTACCATCGGCTTAGGGCGGCGTATATTACGCATTTTTTAGTCAGGATAAAAGGTTAGTATTTGAGCGTCAGGCATTTTTTTCTGAAAAAAACGGCCTGCGAACCCTTGCAAATTCAGGAGTGCTTGAAAACCGGGCAAATTGTGATGGGGGCTGCCGTCCGGCCCGAGCTAGGGATACAATCGGATTACCCCTGCCAATCATCACGGGCTTTGCGTTATGATAGGCGCCCTGAATTGAGTAAAAGCTCAAAACCTTTTTGTGACAAACCGCATCACCAACAGATTGGGGAAGTATGAGAGCAAGGTTAATCTGTCCGTTGGCGCCATGCCTGCTATGGCTCATGTTGGCACCGGCCCAGGCACAGCCACTGAGCTTTAGTCAGGCCTGGAGCCGGGTGTTACAACAAGACGAGGGGCTGGCGGCAGAGCAGGCCGGCGTCGATCGCGCCAAGCAGTTGCGCGAGGCGGCCAAGGCCATGTACCTGCCCAAGGTCGATCTCGGCGCCAGCTACACCCATCTGGACAAGCCGGTCGAGCTGGACATGCTGGATCTCAACCCCATCGCCAACCACCCTGAATTTGGCAAGATCCTGGGCCCCGTCATGCAGGCGCTGCAGCTCGGCGCCAATGACTTCGTGACGCCCCTCACCAAGCAGAACGTGGTCACCAGCTCGGTCAAGATGCTGTGGCCGCTCTTCGTGGGGGGGCGCATCGATGCGGCCCAGGATATTCGGCAGGCCCAGGTGAGCGAGGCGCAAGAGCAGCTGGTGCTTAAACAGCAGGCCAGCTTCGAGAGCCTCTCCCAGACCTATTTCGGCGTGGTGCTGGCGGCCCAGGTGGTGCAGACCAAGCAGGAGATAGAGCAGGGACTGGCCCATCACCTGGATCACGCCAAAAAACTGGAGGGGCAGGGCCAGATAGCCCGGGTAGAGCGGCTCTCGGCCCAGTCCGCCTATGACAGGGCGCGCATCGATACCCAGAAGTATCGTCGCAGCCTGGAGATCGCCGAGCTGGCGCTCTCCCGCATGCTCAAGCTCAAGGGGGCAGAGCCCGACAACCGGCTGTTTATCAATGAACAGATACCGGCCCTCGATGGGTTCGTGCAGGAGACTCTGGCGGTGCACCCCGGTCTCAAGCTGCTGGCCGCCAAGAAGGAGCAGGCCCAGGGCCTGATCAAGCTGGAGAAGGGGAAGTATGCTCCCGAACTGTTCCTGTTTGGCAATTACAACCTCTACGAAGATGATTCGCTGGCCTCGAAAACCACACCGGACTGGCTGGTTGGTGTCGGTGTCAGCCTGCCCCTGGTGAGCCGGGATGGCCGCTCCGAGACGGTGCAGGCCGCCAAGAGCGCCGAGTTGCAGGTCAATCTGCTGCAAGCCAAGACCCGGGAAGACCTGGAGCTGCTGGTCGAGAAGACCTGGCGCGAGGCGGCGCAAGGGCTGGAGGAGTATCAAGCCCTGGACTCGACCCAGCAGCTGGCCGAGGAGAATGTCTTGCTGCGGGACAAGGCGTTTGCCCAGGGGCTCTCCACTTCCCTGGACGTGGTGGATGCGCGCAACCAGCTGGCCGGGGTCAAGACCCAGCGCGCCGCGGCCGCCTATCAATATGTGGTCTCCCTGGCGCGCCTGTTGGCACTCTCCGGCCAGATGAACAGCTTCAATCAGTATCAGTTTGGCCGGGTGACCGAGGTGCGCTCATGACCCACTCCTCCCGTGGGTTGGCCACTCATTCCCGTTTTGGCCGCACAGGCCCAGCATTCGAGGTATCAGCATGAGTCACTCCCCCATACGCCAGAAGATGCGCCAAGGCCGGCCGCTGCTGCTTCCCCTGCTCCTGGTGTTGTTGGTCGCCTGGCTGGGTTGGCGTTTCTGGCTCGCCTATCAGCCCGAACCGGTGCGACTGCAGGGACAGATAGAGGCGCAGCAGTATTCGGTCTCCTCCAAGGTACCTGGCCGCATCGACGAGGTGCTGGTGAAAAAGGGCGATGTGCTGGCCAGGGATGAGCTGGTATTTACCCTGGCTAGCCCAGAGATTGAAGCCAAGCTGAGCCAGGCCAAGGCCGGTGAGGCGGCCGCCGGTGCCCTGGCCGAGGAGGCCGAGAACGGCGCCCGTGCCCAGCAGATCGCCGCCGCCAAGGATCAGTGGCAACAAGCCAAGGTCGCCGCCGCGCTGCGGGGCACCACCTATCAGCGGGTCGCCAACCTGCACAGGGACGGTGTCATGGCGCTGCAAAAACGTGATGAGGCCTGGACTGCCTGGCAGGCGGCCAAGTACAGCGAAGGCATGGCCTGGCAGCAATATCAGCTGGCGCTGGAAGGGGCGCGGGAGGAGACCAAGGTTGCCGCCCGGGAGAAGGCCAAGATGGCGGCGGGCTCGGTGGCCGAGGTGGAGGCCTATCTGGCCGATACCCGCATCACCAGCCCCCATGATGGCGAGGTGGCCCAGGTGCTGCTGCGCAGCGGCGAGCTGGCGCCCCAGGGCTTCCCCGTGGTGACCCTGCTCGACATGGAGGATGCCTGGGCCCAGTTCCATGTGCGCGAAGATCTGCTGCCCCGTTTTGCGTTGGGTACCGAATTCGATGCCCGCATCCCGGGACTGGGGGCGCAGACGGTCCGCTTCAAGGTGACCCACGTGGCCGTGATGGGGGATTTCGCCACCTGGCGCGCCACCGATACCCGCCAGGGGTTCGACATGAAGAGCTTCCAGGTGGAGGCGCGCCCCTTGCAACCGGTTGAAGGATTGCGGGTCGGCATGAGTGTCCTGGTCGAACTCTGATGAGAGAGGAGCTCAGCCAGCTGTGGCGTGATCCCTTCGGCCGGGCCCTGGTCAGCTGGCTGCCCCTGCTGCTGATGGGCATCCTCTGTTGGATCTTTTCGGCCGGCCTGGCCCGGGATCTCAACATTGGCCTGGTGGATCTGGACAAGAGCCAGCTATCGCGCCGGCTCGCCTATTCGCTGGATGCCTCGGCCGGGCTCCGGCTTGGCTCCGAATTTGATTCGGTCAACGAGGGGAGTCGCGCCCTGCGCGGCGGTGACATCTATGCCCTGGTGGTGATCCCCCATCATCTGGAGCGGGATGCCCGCGAGGGCACCCAGCCCCAGGTCACCGTGTTCAACAACGGCCAGTTCATCCTGATCGCCAAGCTGGTCAACTCGGCCCTGGCCCAGGTGGTCGGCACCCTCAATGGCCAGGTCGGCGTGCTGCAGGCCCTGGCCGAGGGACAGGCACTGCCGGGGGCCCTCGGTCAGGCGCTGCCCATCAACAACCAGATCACGGCGCTCTACAACATCAACTCCAGCTATGCCCAGTTTCTGCTCAGCGCCCTGCTGCCCGGGGTCTGGCAGATCCTGGTGGTGCTCTATGGCCTGGGCGCCCTGGCGCGGGCAGACCGTCTGGGTCAAGCCTGGGCCGCACAGGGAGTCTGGCGGGGGCTGTGGCGCAAGCTGGTGCCCCACCTCTTCATCGGCTGGGGCTGGGGGCTGGGCTGGAGCCTGATGCTGTTCGTGGTGCTGGGTTACCCCATGCAGGGCAGCTGGCTGGTCCTCATTCTGGGGCTGGGGCTGACCACGCTCGCCTGCCTGGCCATAGGTGCCGGGCTCTATGCCCTGTTGCGGGATGGGGCGCGCGCCATCTCCATCGCGGGGGCCCTGACCGCCCCCGGCTTTGCCTTCATGGGGGTCACCTTCCCGGCCAGCGCCATGGGCAGTTTTGCCCAGGGGTGGCGCAGCCTGCTGCCGGTCTCCCACTACATAGAGGTGCAGATAGGGCAGGCCAACTACGGCCAGCCCCTGGCCATGGCATGGGGGCAGCTCGCCCCCCTGTTGCTGTTCCTGCCGCTGTTCTGGTGGGTGGCCCATCGCTATCGGCACGAGGCGACGGTCGGGGCCGGACGCGAACAGGAGCCGGGGCCATGCTGACCGTGTCTATCGATGTCAACGCCGGAGCCGCGCCCTTTCGTGGGGGAGAGGCTGCGGCTGCCCGGGAGGCGACTTCATGATGGGATTTTGGGATCTGGTGCGCCTCGAGCTGCGCTCCTTGCTGACGGACAGGGCCATCATGCTGACCCTGTTTGGCGGCGTGCTTTTCTACTCCTTCCTCTACCCGCAGCCCTATTTGCAGCAGTTGCCGCGGGAAGAGCCCGTGGTGGTGGTCAACGATGACGGCAGCCAGCTCTCCCGCCAGCTGGAGTTCATGGCCGATGCCACCCCCCAGGTGCGTCTGGTGGCCAGGGTGAGCAGCCTGGATGAGGCGCGCCAGTGGCTCATCGATGGCCGGGCCAGCGGCCTTTTGCATATTCCTCGCCACTTCTACCGGGATCTGCGCCAGGGGCGGAGCGTGACCCTGAGCTATGGCGGCGATGCCTCCTACTTCCTGGTCTACGGCACCATCGCCGAGGGCCTGGCCCAGGCGAGCGGCACCCTGGCTGCCCAGGTGAAGGTGGCGCGGCTGCTGGTCGAGGGGGAGACCCTGCCCCAGGCCGCCAGCGGCTGGAGCGCGGTGGGGCTCAGTGTGGTGCCGGTATTCAACCCGACCACGGGCTATGTGCACTATGTGGTGCCCGCCGTGTTCGTGCTGATCCTCCATCAGGTGTTGCTGATGGGGGCCGGCATGCAGGGGGCGACCCAGAACCAGCTCGGCGAACGGGGGGAGCGGGGCTACTGGCAGATGGCGCCCGTGCCGGCGCTGCTGCTGGCGCGCACCCTGGTGCTGGGGGGCCTGTTCCTGCTGCCGGTCAGCTATTTCTTCGGTTTCTGTTTCGATCATTACCAGATAGCCCGCACCGCCTCGCCGGGAGCGCTCTGGCTGTTCATCCTGCCCTTCGTGCTCGCCACCACCCAGCTGGGCATACTGCTGGGGGCCTTGCTGCGCAGGCGGGATCTGCCGAGCCAGATAGTGTTGCTCTCCTCCCTGCCGCTGGTGTTTCTGGCGGGGTTCATCTGGCCCGTCGAGCTAATCCCGGCCCCCCTCAACTGGCTGGCCCAGTGGCTGCCAAGCACCCCGGCCATCGGCGGTTTCCTGCGGCTCAACCAGATGGGGGCCGACTTTGCCCAGGTGGCGCCACTCTGGTGGCAGCTATGGGGGCTGGCGGCCCTTTACGGTACCCTGGCCTGGTTCTGGCTGGGACGGCGGCAGCGCCAGCTCAGGGCGCCGCCAGCGGGGCCCTGAGCCACGCAGATGCAACAAGGCGCCTGCGGGCGCCTTGTTGCATCTGGTGTGGGCTACCCCGTCAGCCGTTGTAGTGGCCTATGTTGGGGCGACGGCTCGGGCCGCTCAGCTGGATATCCACCGGGTTGAACGCCTTGATCGCCTCGAAGCTGAAGTCGCCGATGGCCTGATGCAGGCTCTGGGGGCTGTGATTGGTGATGATGATGACGCTTTTCGACAGGTTGCGACGCCGGCGCAGCAGGTGGCCGAGGAAGCTGGACTGGCTCTCCGCCATCTTGGCGCGGTTGGCGGCGACCTCGTCGAGGATCAGCAGATCCACCTCTTCCAGGGCGCGGCGATACTGGTTGCGCTCCTCCTGATCCTGGATGACGTTGAAGAACAGCCTGTCCACCACCGAGGCCCACTGCTGGAAGATCACCGACTTCTGGTGCTGTTCGATCAGCTCATGGGCCACGGCGCCGGCCAGTGTCGACTTGCCGGTGCCATAGTCCCCATAGATCAGCATGCAGCCACCACCGCTCTTCTCCCAGTGCTCGAAGCCGCTGATGAAGTAGCGGGCCGTCTCCATCGGGTATTGCAGGCTGGGATCGCTGGCATCCATGCGTTCGAATACCCAGTCCGGGTTGAGGTCGGCCTGGGCGATCAGCTTCTGGATCCGCTCCTGACGTGCCGCCTTCTGCAGCTGGCGCACCTCGGCATTGGCCTTGGCGTCGTACTCCTTGCGCAGGGTCTCGTAGTCGTACTGACCGCCGCCGGTTTCGGCCTGCAGTTTGCGGATCCGCTCGAGCAGGCCACCCACGTGACGGCTCAGCTCGGGATCATGGATGCGGTGATCCTGTTTCGACTTGGCGATGCGCTGGCGTTTGGCCTCGATCTCGGCCAGCTCCTGGCGCAGGGGATCCTGTTTGTCTGTCATCTCGTTATGCTCCTGGTGCGGCCGGGGTTATCAGGGGTCGGGTATGGGCTGGCTCAATCATCTTCGTTCTCCTGCCGTCCGGCCAGTCGTTTCGCCTGCTCTATCATCTCCTGGGCGCGCTTGCTCGGGCCCGTGCTGACGGGCTCGGGGCTGATCTGCTGGTAACCCGCCACCATGGTGGGCTGGCGCCTGGCGTAGCGGCGGGTCTTGAGGGCCCGGATGAACTTGAGCATCCATTGATGCTGGGAGTCAAACACCTCGGGGCGCCCCAGCCAGTAGGCGATGAACTCGCCGAGATCCTCTTCGCTGTAGCTGGCATCGATGACGCCGCACAGCCGGGCCAGGGCGGGCAGCTCCTCATCCGGTCGCCAGTGCAGATGCATCTGGAATGGCCGCTCCGGCAGCGGGCTGCGGCTGCGCTGACTCAGCAAGGGCAGGCTGAAGCTGCACTGATGGTAGTGCTCACTCTCGGCCGGCCTCTCAATCTGCAGCAGGCCCGCCTCGATCAACTCGTCAAACAGGGCCGTCAGCTGGCGGGCATTGACCTGGTAGCTGAAGCCGCTGGCATCCATGGGGTCGACCACGGCCAGGGCGCGCCCCAGCTCGGGGTAACTGAGCCGAGGGGGCTGATGCTCCATGACGAGGCGTCGCAGCTGCAGGCTGTAGAGGCTGCGAGCCGGATGGGACAACCTGGGATGGGCAAGGGCGCTGTATTCGGCTGGGGTCATGGTCTGCTTCGCTGGCGTGAGTGGGGGCATTATCCCCCATGGTGGGCCTCGGCACAATTGAGGGCTGGTCTTCACTCCCCCAAGCCGGTTCTGAAAGACTCGTACGAAAGTTGATTAATTATCATGGGCAGGTTTATTGGCACCTCACCCCCCTGAGCCGGATCCTGGTCTAGGATTAGGCTCTAATCGGCATGAACCACAAGAGCAGTCGCGAGATGTTAAGAGCCGGACTCAGGATCCTGGTGGTGGAAGATGAAACCGTCTTTCGCCACATGTTGGTGAATTATCTAGAAAATGAAGGGGCTTGTGTGTTCCAGGCCGAGGACGGGATAGAGGGGCTCTCGGGGGCGGCTCTCTATCAGCCGGATCTGGTGCTGTGCGACCTCAACATGCCCAACCTGGACGGTCACGAGGTGATCGCCTGCCTGGCGGCGCGCTATCCCCAGATCCCCATCATCGTCATCTCAGGCCAGGAGCGGATGGAGGTGGTCGGCCGCGCCCTGCGCGCCGGTGCCCGGGACTTTCTGCTCAAACCCATTCGGGACTGGTCGCAGGTGGCCAGGAGCATAGATCAGTGCCTGGCGGCCCAGGAGGCCGCCAATTCGCAGCTGGAGCTGGTGGAGCACCTGCACTATTTTCGCCGCCATGACTGGGCGGCGACCCGGCTGCTCGACAGCCTGTCGACCCCGGTATTGCAGGAGTGGGGCCCCTGGCAGGTGACCTTCGAGGGGATGGGCAATCTCTTCATCCCGGATACCTTCAGGGTGGACAATCGCCTGCTGGTGCTGGTGATGGAGCTGCCGGTGCTGGCCGAGGACGCAGCCTTCTGCGGCGCCCTGGTGCGCTCCTTGCTCAATGTTCCCTATCGTCAGTATCAGCAGCGGGAGAGCCAGCTGCTGGCCCAGCCCCATCGCCTGCTGGCCTACCTCAACTGGCAACTGATGGAGTCGGGTCTGCGCCACTCCTTCGCCATGGCGGCGCTGCTGTTTGACGAGACCGACGGCCTGAGCTTCGCCAACGCCGGCATCACCTCCCCTCACTGGCTGATGCGCTGCGGCGGGTTGCCCCTTGGTCTGATGCGCGATGGTCATTACCGGCTGCACCAGCGCAGCTGGCACGATCCCTTCGAGTTGCAGATCCGCAGCGACAGCGGCAGCGCCCTCCATATGCAGGTGCGTCATCACTGAGGGCGGACTCGGCCATATAAAAAGAGGGCGCCCCAGGGGCGCCCTCTGCATGATGGCAAGGCATCACCGTCAGACGGTGGCGGAGTGCAATGGCTTCTCTGCCTGCTCGGCGGGCGCCTGGGCGGGGCCTTCGGCGCCGTGCATCCAGTAGACCAGACGGTTGGCCATGGTCAGCAGCAGCAGGGCGCTGATGACGGCGGCGGCGGCGATGCCACCGAAGATGGCGATGGCACCGGACTCCCCGACGAAGGAGCCGATGAAACCGGCGGCATAGTTGGCCAGGGCGACGAAGCCGAACCAGGCACCCATCATCAGGGAAGCCAGGCGCAGCGGCGCCAGCTTGGTGACCATGGAGAGACCGATGGGGGAGAGACAGAGCTCACCCAGGGTATGGAACAGATAGGCGCCGACCAGCCAGAACATGGAGGTCTTGACGCTCTGATCCCCGCCCTGCTCCAGCACGGCGCCGATCATGAACAGGAAGCCCACGGCCAGGAACAGCAGGCCCATGGCGAACTTGACGGGGGAGTTAGGCTCCTTCTTGCCGAGCTTTATCCAGATGGCCGCCACTATGGGCGCTAGCGTGATGATGAAGAAGGGGTTCAGGGACTGGAACCAGGCGGTCGGCACCTCGAAGCTGCCGATCATGCGGTCGGTGTACTCCTGAGTGTAGAGGTTCATCAGGCCGCCTGCCTGCTCGAAGCCGGCCCAGAAGATGATGGTGAACAGGCCCAGGATCAGGATGACCTTGATGCGATCCACCTCCTGCTTGGTGAGGGGTGCCTTCTGGTTCTTGGCCCGCTTGGCGGCGGCGAGCTTGGCGGCGGGGACCCGGCCGATGTCGCCGAGGAAGTTCTGGGCCATGGTGGCCTGCAGCACCAGGGAGAGCAGCATGCCGATGCCGGCGCCGACGAAGGCGGCCTGCCAGCCATAGGCGGTGGCGGCGGCGCCACAGATCACCCCGGCCAGCAGGGAACCCAGGTTGATGCCCATGTAGAAGATGGTGAAGGCTCCGTCACGGCGGTGATCCCCTTCCTGATAGAGATCGCCCACCATGGTGGAGATGTTCGGCTTGAACAGGCCATTGCCCACGATCAGCAGGGCGAGGCCGGCATAGAAGACGCTGTTGACCATCTCCGGGAACATGGCATGGGGCAGGGCCAGGGTGAATTGACCCGCGGCCATCAGGATGGCGCCGATCAGGATGGAGCGACGCTGACCTAGGATGGTATCGGCCAGCCAGCCACCGATGAGGGGGGTGATATAGACCAGGCCGGTGTAGATGCCGTAGAGCTTGAGGGCATCGGCCTGGCTCCAGCCCATGCCGCCGTTGGCGGTCAGGTCGGTGAGATAGAGCACCAGCACGGCACGCATGCCGTAGTAGGAGAACCGCTCCCACAGTTCGGTGCTAAAGAGCAAAAAGAGCCCCTTAGGGTGACCTAAAAAGGTCCCTTTTGACGGATTATTCATGGAACTTCCACCTGTATCTTCTATTTTTTTAGGAATTTTATGCAAGGGCTCGGAACAAGCCTTAAACCTTATAGAACAAGCGTGATTGAATTACAAGGCCATGATTTGGGACGTAATTGTTTGCTCAAAGCTGAATTTTTGTTTCATAAATGGAAACAGGGCATCGTTTGATGCCCCGTTTAATATTTTGCAATATGGCTAAATTTTTAGCGTTTACAACTGTTTGACGAACTGGGTCAGCCACTGCTTGAATTCGTTGCCGAGCTCGCGGTGGCGGCTGGCATATTCGACGTTGGCCTTCATATAGCCGAGCTTGCTGCCGCAGTCGTGGCTTCTGCCCTTCATGGAGTAGGCATTGACCTGCTCGCGCTCCATCAGCATGGCGATGGCATCGGTCAGCTGGATCTCGTCACCGGCGCCGGCCGGGGTCTTCTCCAGCAGGGGCCAGATGTTGGCAGACAAGACGTAGCGGCCGACCACCGCCAGGTTGGAGGGGGCCTCATCCCGGGGGGGCTTCTCGACGATGGCCTGCATCGGCAGGGACATGCCGGCGGTCAGCGCCTCTCCCTTGACGTCGGCGATGCCGTATTTGTCGACCTCGCTCTCGGGGACGGCTTCGACCATGATCTGGCTGACCTGATCCGCCTCGAACAGGTGCACCATCTCGGCCAGGTTGTCCCGCTTGAGATCGCTGGCCACCTCGTCGATCAGCACATCCGGCAGCAGCACGGCGAAGGGGTTGTCACCGATGAGCGGGTGGGCGCAGAGTACGGCATGGCCCAGCCCCTTCGCCTCCCCCTGGCGCACATGCATGATGGTGACGTCCTTGGGGCAGATCTGCTGCACCTCTTCCAGCAGCTGACGCTTGACCCGCTTCTCCAGGGTCGCTTCCAGCTCGAAGCTCTTGTCGAAGTGGTTTTCGATCGAGTTCTTGCTGGAGTGGGTGACCAGGATGATCTCCTTGATCCCGGCGGCGATGGCCTCGCGCACCACATACTGGATCAGCGGTTTGTCGACCACGGGCAGCATCTCTTTCGGGATGGCCTTGGTGGCGGGCAGCATACGGGTACCCAGGCCGGCAACGGGCAGCACGGCCTTGCGAACAACGAGCGGGGTCTTCTTCATGGAGATATATCCGGTGAGACAAAGTGCCGTCATGATACCCGAAGAAAAATGGGGCAGCCACCGGCCGCCCCACTTTGAGTCCAATCCTATCTTACTTGACGATGAGTTGATCCCGGTTGGCCTCCAGGGTGGCCGGGCCTATGCCGCTCACATCGGCCAGCTGGTCCACAGAGCTGAATTTCCCCTGTTTCTCCCGATAGTCGATGATGGCCTGGGCTTTCTTGTCGCCTATGCCCTGGAGGCTGGTGAGCTCGCTCAGGCTGGCGGTGTTGAGGTTGATCTTCCCTGACTGGCTGGCGGGAGTGCTGGCCACCGGTGGATTGGCCACCTTGTTCGCCGCCAGGACCGGCTGGCCGAGCAGCGGCAGGGCGGCGAGCAGCAGGGCGAGAGTCGTCGTGGTTCTTTTCATGGATGCTCTTCCTTGAGTAACGACGCGGTTGCGCCGAATTGATATTTAGCTCAACGGCGGCGATTGCTCTCTGTCAGAATTGACAGTGCCCGGCTGACACTTTTGACAGGGAATAACTCATGAGAAACGGCTATAAGCCCGGGGGCCCCGTTCGGTTAGACTGAGCTATCTTTTTGACTTGGAAGCTATTTATGTCTCCCTCCCAGATAAGCGAGCTCGAGGCGATCGCCCGGGCCGCCGGCCATGCCATCCTGACCATTTACCAGCAGGCCTTTACCGTGGAGTACAAGGCCGACGAGAGTCCCCTGACGGCGGCGGACCGTGCCGCTCATGAGGTGATAGTGGCGGAATTGGCTCGTCTGACCCCGGAGATCCCGGTACTATCAGAAGAGTCCGGCGATGAGGTGCTGCAGACGCGCCTCGGCTGGCAGCGTTACTGGCTGGTGGATCCCCTGGATGGCACTAAGGAGTTTGTCTCCCGCAATGGCGAGTTCACCGTCAATATCGCACTGATCGAGCAGGGGCGGCCGGTCTGGGGTCTGGTTTATGCCCCCGTGCTCGACCGCTTGTGGTATGGCGGCAAGGGGCTGGGCGCCTGGCGTGTTGCGGCGGGCGAGCGTACGGCGATCCGGACCCGGCCCCACCGGGAAGGGGCGCCCTGGCGAGTGGTGGGCAGCCGCAATCATCTCTCCCGGGAGACCCTGGATTTTCTCGCCCCCCTGGGGGAGATTGAACTGGTCTCCATGGGCAGCTCGCTCAAGTTCTGTGTCATCGCCGAGGGGGGCGCCGAGCTCTACCCCAGGCTGGCGCCGACCTGCGAATGGGACACGGGGGCGGCTCAGGCGGTGCTGGAGGGGGCGGGGGGCAGCGTCACCCGGCTCGATGGCGCCCCCCTCGTCTACAACAAGGCCGACATTCTCAACCCCTGGTTCGTGGCGCGGGCCTGAGTGCCCGGCAACGGGTGAGTCACTGACAGCAAAAGGCCGGACATGGATCCGGCCTTTGTGTTTGTCTCTTGCCCGAGCTCAGAAGACTCGCTTGAACGGCTTGATGGTGACGCTGGCGTAGACGCCGGCGGCCACATAAGGGTCTGCATCGGCCCAGGCCCTGGCCTCGCTCAGGCTGTTGAACTCGGCGATGACGGTGGAGCCGGTGAAGCCCGCATCCGCCGGATCGTCGGCATCGATGGCGGGATTGGGGCCGGCGGTCAGCAGGCGGCCCTCATCTTGCAGCGCCTGCAGACGCGCCAGGTGGGCGGGGCGCGCCTGCTTGCGCAGGGGCAGGCTTTCGGGCACATCTTCCGAGTAGATCAGATACCACATGGAACCATCCTTTTCTGGTTGCGGTTATTTTTTCTGCTGGGCTTTCTGCTCCGCCGGCATGTGGCGGTAGAGATAGATGCCAGACAGCAGGGTGAACACTAGGGTCAGGCCGAGCAGGCCGAACACCTTGAAGTTGACCCACACCTCCTGGGGAAGGGTAAAGGCGACATAGAGATTGAGCAGGCCGCACAGGGCAAAGAAGCCGGACCAGGCCAGGTTGACCCTGTCCCAGATGGTGTCGGGGGCCTGCAACTCCTTGCCGAGCATCTGCTTGATCAGGTTCTTGCCAAAGCCGTAGCGGGCGATGAGCAGGGCCAGGGCAAACAGGGCGTTGATGACGGTCACCTTCCACTTGATGAAGGCGTCATCATGGAAGAAGACGGTCAGGCCGCCGAAGAAGCCGACCAGGAGGAAGGTGAACAGCTGCATCTTCTCCACCTTGCGATAGCGCAGCCAGCCATAGAGCAGTTGCAGGCCGGTGACCACCACCAAGGCGCCGGTCGCGGCATAGATGTCCACCATCTTGTAGACGGCAAAGAAAACGATAAGGGGAATAAATTCAAAAAATTGCTTCATGCTGATCCATCTACCTCGAAATTTCAGCCAGTGTACCCGCCCGTCAAACAACGGCAAATGAATAAGACCCGTCCTGAGTGGATGAGTTCCCCCCATCGCTGCCGGGCAAACCATGGCAGATGAACAAGGGCAGTCCTGGGGGAATGCGTCTCCCATCGCTGCCCGGCAAACCATGGCAGATGAACAAGGTCACTGCTCGGGGGGCCCGCTCAGTGCCCGGCAAACAGCTCGGCGGCGATGATCCGGCCTAGCCGGGTCTGATCCGCCAGCAGCGCCCGTATGTCCGACTCCTCGATGGCGGGATTGAGCAGCACGGCGCGCAGCAGCACCAGGGGCTGATCGCCGTAGGGAGGCAGGGTGCGCTGGGTACGGGAGACGAAGCTGTGTCCCTCGGCCCGCTGGGCTTTTTGCAAGGCCACGTTGAAGGCGTTGATCTGGAGGTTGGCCGCCTCGTCCAGGGGCTGGCCCTGCAGGTGGGGCGGCAGGCAGCGATAGGAGAGCAGGTTCATCACGGGGGCAGACATCAGCTCGAAGGCGGGATCTGCGTCGATCAGTGCCGCCATGTGCCTGGCCTTGTCATAGTTGGCCTCGATGAGGGCGCGGTAGCCGGCCTCGCCGAGCAGCTGGAAGGCGGCATCCAGGTAGAGGGCATTGGCGGGCCGGGTCCCCTCCAGGGTGAAGCGACCCTGATCGAACGAGCTGGCGCGGATGGCGTAGGGAGCCTCCCGCTTGACCGCCATCACCAGGTCCGGGCGCTTGCACAGCAACATGCCGGTACCAAGGGGGATGAGCAACTGCTTGTGGCCATCCAGGGTGACGGTATCGGCCTGGGCGATGCCGTCCAGCAGGGGCTGGTAGCGGGGGGAGAACAGGGTGGGGCCACCCCAGGCCGCGTCCACATGAAAATGCACTCCCTCCCGGCGCGCGATGGCGGCGAGTTCGGGCAGAGGATCCACCGAGCCAAAGTCGGTGCTGCCGGCCACCCCTATGATGGCGATCACCTTGATGCGCTGCGCCCGACACTCGGCGATGGCCGCCTCCAGGGCGGGCAGGCTGAGGCGATTGTCCGCATCCGTCTCCAGTCGGCGCACGCTGGCGGCCCCCAGACCCAGCAGATCCATGCCCTTGTCGAAGGAGTAGTGCATCAGGCGCGAGCCCAGGATGACGGCGCCGCGATAGCCCTGCTCGACCAGATGGAACAGATTGTCCCCCACGGCATGGTTGCGGGCCAGCCAGAGGGCGGTGACGTTGGCGATGGTGCCGCCGCTGGTCATGACCCCGAGCGCCGCATCCTTGGCATGCATCTGGCTCTGGTAGAAGTCATCAGGGGCCTGATAGACGAGGCGATGCAGCTTGGCCAGCACCTCCCGCTCGAGAAAGCTGAGCAGGCGGGAGGACTCCATCTTCATCGGATTCTGGTTGAGCATCACCAGCAGCCGCGCCAGCTCGCCGGTGAAGGCGGGCAGGGGAGCCGTCATGTGACCCATGTAGTGGCGGGAGGCGAGGTGGGAGACGCCGGGGATCAGCTGCTCGAGTCGCGCCAGGTAGGCCTGGGTATCCATGCCATCCTCCGGCATGCGGGGATCGTCGAGCTGTTGGCAGAAGCGGTCACGCCGATAGGGGGCCTCGCTGTCATCGCTGCGGTGAAAACACTCCAGCAGGCGGGTGACGGCGGCGGCGAAGGCCGGATCCGGCTTGGCAAACAGTTCGGTCAAGTTCATTTGGGTCTCCAGACCAGGCCGCCAGGCCACACCATCCGGGTGCATGGGCCAGGGGGATAGTGGCGGCATCAACAGGGGTAATACGCAGGACCGGGCCAGGGGCGGGTCGCTGGCGGCAGAGGATACACCAAAGGGGGGCCGCTGGCAGCCATCCCCTTTTTTCAGCTAACACTTGTACTCTTAAATGGGCTTGGATAGAGTAAAAACCCTAATCACATGTGTCGAGAGTGAATGATGGACTATTCCCCCCGGGAAGAGTGGGCGAATCGCTGGAGCCATGGCCTGGGGCTGGGGCTCGCCCTGGTCGGCGGGATCAGCCTGCTGCTCAAGGGGTGGGAGCAGGGCGCCCTGGCCCGGCTCAGCTATGGCCTCTACGGCGGCAGCCTGATCCTGCTGTTTCTCGCCTCGACCCTCTATCACAGCATGGTAGACGGGCCCTGGCGCCACAGGTGCAAGATCTTCGATCACTGCGCCATCTACCTGCTCATCGCCGGCACCTATACCCCTTTTCTGCTGGTGGCGCTCGATACGCCCCTGGCGAGGGGGCTGATGACGCTGATCTGGTCCCTGGCCCTGGCCGGGGTGCTGTTCAAGCTGGTGTTCATCCATCGCTTCAAACGCTTGTCTCTGGTGACCTACCTGCTGCTGGGCTGGCTCTCCCTGCTGGTGGTCTATCAGCTCTATCTCAATCTGGCGGGGGGTGGCCTGGCGCTGCTGGGGCTCGGCGGCCTCATCTACAGCCTGGGCGTCCTCTTCTATGCCAACCGGCGGATCCCTTACAACCATGCCATCTGGCATCTGTTCGTGCTGGGGGGCAGCGCTTGCCATTTTGGTGCCATCTACGGCTATGTCGCCTCTCTCTCCTGAGTGTTCACCGAAAAATATCCCTTAGTTGGTAGTTTTCGCCTCAAATAAAGCCAGAATCGTGCGCCGACCCACAGTCACCCGCTCCCTTTGCTGACAAGCTAGGCTCAGTCTGATTCGAAACAAGGATGGCTGAGATGAGTGAAATCGCGCTTTCCATCAGCATGTTGTCGCTGGTGGCGGTGCTCGGGCTCTGGCTGGGCAATGTGAAGGTCCGGGGTGTGGGGCTGGGGATAGGGGGAGTGCTGTTCGGCGGCATCCTGGTCGGCCACTTCGCCGGCCTGTTCCAGCTGAGTTTTGACGATCATACCCTGCACTTTATCCAGGAGTTCGGGCTGATCCTGTTTGTCTATACCATCGGCATCCAGGTCGGCCCCGGCTTCTTCTCCTCCCTGCGCAGCACAGGGCTCAAGCTCAACGGCTTTGCCGCCCTGCTGGTGGTGCTGGGCGGCATGGTGGCTCTGGTGTTGCACCAGCTGTTTGATGTGCCCCTGCCGGTGATCCTGGGGGTCTTCTCCGGCGCCGTGACCAACACCCCCTCCCTGGGGGCGGGGCAGCAGATCCTGGCGGAGCTGGGAGCCGAGCCAGGCTCGACGGCGCTGATGGGGATGGGCTATGCGGTCGCCTATCCGTTCGGGATCTGCGGCATTTTGCTCACCATGTGGCTGGTTCGCCTGTTCTTTCGCATCAAGATCGACGAGGAAGCCGCCCGATTCGAGCAAGAATCCGGCACGGTTCGCGAGACGCTCCAGACCATGAACATAGCGGTGCGCAACCCGAACATGCACGGACTCATGCTCAAGGAGATCCCCAGCCTCGACGAGGCGGATGTCATCTGCTCGCGCCTCAAGCGGGGCGAAGATCTGATGGTGCCGCGCCCGGAGACCTGCATCGAAACCGGCGATCTGCTGCACCTGGTCGGTGAGCGTCATGCCTTGCGCAAGGTGCTGCTGGTGCTGGGGGAGGAGGTGGACACCTCCCTCTCGACCCGGGGAACCGAGCTGAGGGTCGAGCGGGTCGTGGTGACCAATGAGCAGGTATTGGGGAAGAAGATCCGCGATCTGGAGATAAAACAGCGGTATGACGTGGTGATCTCGCGACTCAACCGGGCCGGGGTAGAGCTGGTGCCGACCAGCCAGACCAGCCTGCAGTTCGGGGACATCCTCAACCTGGTGGGGCGGCTCGATGCCATAGAGGCGGTCACCAGCGTGGTGGGCAACGTGCAGCAGAAGCTGCAACAGGTGCAGATGCTGCCCGTGTTTATCGGCATCGGACTCGGCGTCCTGCTCGGCTCCATCCCCTTCTATCTGCCGGGTTTTCCGGCGGCCCTCAAGCTGGGTCTGGCGGGAGGCCCCCTGGTGGTGGCGCTCATCCTGGCTCGGGTCGGCAGCATAGGCAAGCTCTACTGGTTCATGCCTCCCAGCGCCAACCTGGCCCTGCGGGAGATAGGAATAGTCCTGTTTCTGGCCGTGGTGGGATTCAAGTCGGGGGCCGGTTTCGTCGATACCCTGCTCCATGGTGATGGACCGACCTGGGTGCTGTATGGGGTGGCGTTGACCCTGATCCCCTTGCTGGTGGTCGGTGTGCTGGCCCGCCATTATGGCAAACTCAACTACCTGACCCTGTGTGGTCTGCTCGCCGGCTCCATGACCGACCCTCCCGCCCTGGCCTTCGCCAACGCCATGCATCCCAGCAGTGGCGCCAGCGCACTCGCCTATGCCACCGTCTATCCCCTGGTGATGTTCCTGCGCATCGTGTCGCCACAGCTGCTGGCCATCCTGCTCTGGGTGGGAGCCTGACCCTGGCTGGCGCCTCACCATGGCGCCAGCCAATATCAAACGATTGAAATAAATAGTTATTTATCAGCAAGCATAGTAAATGCCAACCCTTCTGTTTCCCCATGAAATATCCCCTCAAAACCCTTCATCCTTTCTAAATTCCTCACTGGTTGCTGGTGACTCATTCGAATAGATTGGACGGTGGAAAATTGCACGCCCATCACAGGGACCACTCATCAGGAGAATACATGAGCGCCAATATCGTCACCCTGGAACAGGACATCGTCGTGACCCGTCTGACCAACCCGGTTTACCTGGTCGGGGAGGATGGCAGCCTGCGGCTGCTGGCCGAGGGGGACGTGGTGACCAGGGGGGCTCGCTTGACCTCGCCCACCGGCGCCATGGTGGACGCCGATGGACGGCAGATCCCGGTCCCCATGGCCGATATGGCCCCCGATGAGCAGGGTGAACTCTTGACCCTGAACGATCCGACAACCGGTGCACAAGACGATATTGCGGCGCTGCAAAAGGCGATCCTCGACGGCATAGATCCGACCCAGGCATTCGAAGCCTCGGCGGCCGGTGGGGCCCCCGCGGTAGGGGGCGGCGTGGTGGGCGGCAGCGGCAACGGCGGTTTCATCGTCGTCGACCGCAGCGGGGGGGCGACTCTGGCCCAGGGCGGTTTTGACACGGCGCAGCCCGTGACCACAGCCGAGCGGCGAGAGCTCCTCGATGGCCGCGATGACGAGTCGTTGCCGGATGTGACCGCCCCCCTTATCTCGATATCGGCCCCGGACAACAGCCGCGACAGCACCCCGACCATCACGGGCACCACCAATGCCGCCCCCGGCAGCACTGTGACCCTGGTGGTGACAGACGCCAATGGCAATCAGCAGAGCCTGACGGCCACGGTGCAGCCTGATGGCAGCTTCAGCGTGGCGGTGGAGACGCCCCTGGCCGATGGCGGCTATGGGGTAACCGCCAGCGTGACCGATCCCGCCGGCAATACCGGCAGCGCCGCCGAGGATGGCAGCGTGGACACCACCGCCAGCATCACGGTGAGCCTGGATGACGTGAACGCTGACAATGTGGCCGACGCGCCCATCAGCGGCACCTCCGATGTCGGCCCGGGTCGCACCGTGACCCTGGTGATCAGCGATGGCAACGGCGACAAGGTGACCGTCACTGCCGTCACCGATGCCGACGGCAACTACAAGACCAGCGCTGACCTGAGCGGTCTGGCGGATGGCAACCTGACCGTGGTGGCCAGCGTCACCGACGCGGCGGGCAACCCTGCCAGCGCCACCGACGACACCACCTTGCTGGACACCACGGCGCCGGAAGCCCGTATTACTCTGGATGCCGACATCACGGCGGATGACATCATCAACGCGGCGGAAGCCGGCCAGCAGATCCCGGTAAGCGGCACGGTGGGCGGCGACGTGAAGGCGGGCGACACCGTTACCCTGACCGTGAACGGCAAGACCTTCACGGGTCTGGTCTTGGCCGACAAGACCTTCAGCATCAACGTACCGGGCGCGGACCTGGTCGCCGATAGCAGCAAGACCATCGACGCCAAGGTGATCACCACCGATGCGGCGGGCAACAGCGCCACCGCGACCGACAACGAAGGCTACAGCGTGGATACCCAGGGTCCGAGCGTGGTGGTCGATATCGTCGCCACCGACCTCAAGGCGGACGAGACCAGCGTCGTCACCTTCACCTTCAGCGAGCCGGTGCAAGACTTCGAGCTGGCTGACCTGACCGTGGTGGGCGGCACCGTGACCGGGCTGACCAGCAGTGCCGACGGCAAGACCTGGAGCGCCACCTTCACCCCGACCCCGGACTTTGAAGGGACCGCCTCGGTCACCGTCAAGGCGGAGAGCTATACCGATGTGGCGGGCAATAAGGGCAGTGGCGAGCGCGACAGCGCGGCCATCGACACCCAGGGCCCGAGCGTGGTGGTCGATATCGTCGCCCCCGCTCTCAAGGCGGAGGAGCGCAGCGTTGTCACCTTCACCTTCAGCGAGCCGGTGACCGATTTCGAGCTGGCTGACCTGACCGTGGTGGGCGGCACCGTCACCGGGCTGACCACGTCCGATGGCGGCAAGATCTGGAGCGCCACCTTCACCCCGACCCCGGACTTTGAAGGGACCGCCTCGGTCACCGTCAAGGACAACAGCTATACCGATGTGGCGGGCAATAAGGGCAGTGGCGAGCGCGACAGCGCGGCCATCGACACCCAGGGCCCGAGCGTGGTGGTCGATATCGTCGCCCCCGCTCTCAAGGCGGAGGAGCGCAGCGTCGTCACCTTCACCTTCAGCGAGCCGGTGCAAGACTTCGAGCTGGCTGACCTGACCGTGGTGGGCGGCACCGTCACCGGGCTGACCACGTCCGATGGCGGCAAGATCTGGAGCGCCACCTTCACCCCGACCCCGGACTTTGAAGGGACCGCCTCGGTCACCGTCAAGGCGGAGAGCTATACCGATGTGGCGGGCAATAAGGGCAGTGGCGAGCGCGACACGGCGGCCGCTGATACTCAGGCGACCGGTGCGCCGGTCGTGGTCATCACCGAAGATGCCGACAACGACGGCACCATCGACCGCAGCGAGATCAGCGGCAAGGTAAACGTGGCAGTGACCCTGCCGGGCGAGGCCCAGGCCGGTGATACCCTCAAGGTGAGCGGCCAGGCCGACCGGGTGCTGACCGACGCCGATATCCTTGCTGGCAAGGTGGGTTACGAGTTTGACCGTCCGGCCGACGGCGAGGCGCTGACCGTGACGGCGACCATCGTGGATGCGGCAGGCAACGAATCCCAGCCGGGCCGCGACAGCGCCACCATGGGCGACACCACTGCCACCGCGGCGCCGACCGTGGTCATCACCGAAGACACCGACGACGACGGCACCATCGACCGCAGCGAGATCAGCGGCCAGGTAAACGTGGCAGTGACCCTGCCGGGCGAGGCCCAGGCCGGTGACACCCTCAAGGTGAGCGGCCAGGCCGACCGCCTGTTGACCGATGCCGATATCCTTGCTGGCAAGGTGGGCTACGAGTTTGACCGTCCGGCCGATGGCGCGGCGCTGACCGTGACCGCCACCCTGGTGGATGCGGCGGGCAATGTCTCGCCGGAAGGTAGCGACAGCGCGGTGATGGGCGACACCACTGCCACCGCGGCGCCGACCGTGGTCATCACCGAAGACAGCGACAACGACGGCACCATCGACCGCAGCGAAATAGCGGGCCCCGTGAACGTGGCGGTGACCCTGCCGGGCGAGGCCCAGGCCGGTGACACCCTCAAGGTGAGCGGCCAGGCCGACCGTCTGTTGAGCGAGGCCGACATCCTTGCTGGCAAGGTGGACTACGAGTTTGACCGTCCGGCCGACGGCGAGGCGCTGACCGTGACCGCCACCCTGGTGGATGCGGCGGGCAACGTCTCGCCGGAAGGTAGCGACAGCGCGGTGATGGGCGACACCACTGCCACCGCGGCGCCGACCGTGGTCATCACCGAAGACAAGAACAACGACGGCACCATCGACCGCACCGAAATAGCGGGCCCCGTGAACGTGGCGGTGACCCTGCCGGGCGAGGCCCAGGCCGGTGATACCCTCAAGGTGAGCGGCCAGGCCGACCGCCTGTTGAGCGAGGCCGACATCCTTGCCGGCAAGGTGGACTACGAGTTTGACCGTCCGGCCGACGGCGAGGCGCTGACCGTGACCGCCACCCTGGTGGATGCGGCGGGCAACGTCTCGCCGGAAGGTAGCGACAGCGCGGTGATGGGCGACACCACTGCCACCGCGGCGCCGACCGTGGTCATCACCGAAGACAGCGACAACGACGGCACCATCGACCGCACCGAGATCAGCGGCCAGGTAAACGTGGCAGTGACCCTGCCGGGCGAGGCCCAGGCCGGTGACACCCTCAAGGTGAGCGGCCAGGCCGACCGCCTGTTGAGCGAGGCCGATATCCTTGCCGGCAAGGTGGACTACGAGTTTGACCGTCCGGCCGACGGCGAGGCGCTGACCGTGACCGCCACCCTGGTGGATGCGGCGGGCAACGTCTCGCCGGAAGGTAGCGACAGCGCGGTGATGGGCGACACCACTGCCACCGCGGCGCCGACCGTGGTCATCACCGAAGACAGCGACAACGACGGCACCATCGACCGCACCGAGATCAGCGGCCAGGTAAACGTGGCAGTGACCCTGCCGGGCGAGGCCCAGGCCGGTGACACCCTCAAGGTGAGCGGCCAGGCCGACCGCCTGTTGACCGACGCCGACATCACGGCGGGCAAGGTGGGCTACGAGTTTGACCGCCCGGCCGATGGCGTGACCCTGACCGTGACCGCCACTATCGTCGACGCGGCAGGCAACGTCTCGCCGGAAGGCAGCGACAGCGCGGTGATGGGCGACACCACCGCCACCGCGGCGCCGACCGTGGTCATCACCGAAGACAGCGACAACGACGGCACCATCGACCGCAGCGAGATCAGCGGCCCCGTGAACGTGGCAGTGACCCTGCCGGGCGAGGCCCAGGCCGGTGACACCCTCAAGGTGAGCGGCCAGGCCGACCGGGTACTGACCGACGCCGATATCCTTGCTGGCAAGGTGGGCTACGAGTTTGACCGTCCAGCCGATGGCGAGGCGCTGACCGTGACCGCCACTATCGTGGATGCGGCGGGCAACGAATCCCAGCCGGGCCGCGACAGCGCCACCATGTACCACGATGCTCCCCCGGTGACCACGGGTGGTCATAGCATTGGCATGGAAGACACTCCCCTGGTGCTGGCATGGGATCAATTTGGTGCCAGTGATGACCAGGCCGACGGGGATCTGAGTGTGGTGATTGGCTCCTTGCCGCAAAACGGCACCCTGCAGTACCTCAATGGGGCGGGTCAGTGGGTGGCAGTGAAGGTGGGGGATAGCATCACCTCAGGCGAGATAGAGGCGGGCCAATTGCGCCTGGTGCCAGGCAGTCATGAGTCCAGCACCGACAACCGCAACGGGCAGGGCAACGACAGCGGCAACCTCAAGGGGGACTATGCCAGCTTCGAGTTCAAGGTAAGTGACGGCACCCAGCTCAGCAACAGCGGCACCCTGGTGATCGACATTGAGGCCGTGGCCGACAAGCCCATGGTGGAGGTGACCCTGAGCGGCAATGGTACCCTCCTCTACCAGGGGTTCCCGAGCTTTGGCATCAGCACCGACAGTTTCCAGTCAGGCAATATCGACCATAACGCTCTGGGAGTCGGCGCTCCGAAGCGGGACGCCAGCAGCAGCAATGATCAGTTGAATGGTTTCAATACCAAGAATGACTACCTGCTGAGCAGCAAGGGCGGCGGCGACATGCTCTACGGCAAGGGGGGAGATGATCTGCTGGTTGGCGGCAACGCAGCGCAGGGCGATTCCCTCTATGGTGGGGCTGACAACGACACCCTGGTGGCCGGTCTGGGCAACGATGGTCTCTATGGTGGCGCGGGCGATGATATTGCCGTGTTGCGCGGCAACCGGGCCGATTACGTGGTTCAGAAAGGGAGCGGCCACTCGGTCCATGATGCCTGGTTTGATTTCCGCGTGAATGAAGGGGACGCAGGGGTCATCAAGGCACTCCATGATATCGAGCTCGTACAGTTTGATGATGGCATTTACGCCATCAGTCAGGTCACGGGGGAGCTGACCATGGTGCAGCCGACCCAGGTCGATTACCCGGTCGATATCAATGTCTCCCTCACGGACCGCGATGGCAGTGAAGTGCTCGACAGCCTGTTGCTGAGCGGCATGCCGGCAGGGAGCAAGCTCTATCAGGGCCATGATCTGCTCGGCATCGTTGGGGCGGGCGGCACACTCAGCCTGTCTGGGAGCCGCGGCCTGTGGAGCGGCAATGCCTTGGATGTCTCTCTGACTGGCCTCGTCCTTAAGGTGCCTGGTGCCAAGGAGGGCCAGGTGGATCTCAAGGTGGAGGCAACCACGCGGGAGCTGCATACGGATCAGACCAACACGGCCAGTGATGATGACAGCATACGGCTGAGTTATTTCCAGGGCACGGAAGGGGAGCAGGGGGATCAGACTCGCAGCTATGGCAGCGAGCACAACATAGTGGTGGGGGATCTGGACGGCAGCGTGGTGCTGTCGGGTCAGAACTACAACATCGCCTTCATCGTCGACAGTTCCGGCAGTATCGGTGACGAGGCGATGGAGACGATCCGCACCCAGCTGGAGCAGGTCTTTACCAGCCTCAAGGCCAGTGCGGGCACCGACAATGCGGGTACCGTCAATCTCTTGCTCGTGGATTTCGATACCACGACCCGCGGCAGCGTCAGTGTCAATCTGGCCGATAGCGGGGCATTGAAGACCCTGCTCGATGCCCTTGAGGGGATGTCCGCAAATGGTGGCACCAACTACGAGGCCGCATTCAGCAAGGCGGCGGACTGGTTTGCCGCCAGCACGGCGACAAGCAATGTGGATGCGAAGAACCTGGCCTACTTCATCACCGATGGCGAACCGACCTATTATGTTCTCGCCACGACAACAAAGTTGAATGAAATCAAGATCTTTGATGGGCTCTACGAAAGTGACACCTATCTCAGTACTACCTCTTTGAACCTCAGCAGCTATGTGCTCGGCAATACCGTGACTTATCACGGGCGTGAAGTGGTCAACGAAAAGGGAGAAGTGATCAAGTGGGCTCAAAACATCCTTGGCGGTTGGTCTCCTGTGAAGACGTTGGGCGTCATCGTCAAGGGCAGCAACGGCCAGAACCAGATCCAGCTGCTGGGTGGGGATGGTCGAAACAGCACCGATGACGTTCGCGCCGACGCCTTGCTGGGTTATCAGCTGTTGACCTCAAAAGGAGTGATTGTTGAAGCCATCGGCCTGGGAGCGAACATCTCCAAGGACGACCTCAGATCCTATGACTCGGATGGGGTCACCCATACCAATGTGGATGCCAGCGACCTGGCCAGCACCATACTGGGCTCTACCAACAGCAACCTGCCTGGCAGCGACCGGTTTGATGGCGGGGCTGGCGATGACATTCTGTTCGGGGATGCGGTGCACTTCAACGGCATGGCGGGAGAGGGATACGCGGCCATCAAGCAGTATGTGGCGGACAAGTTGAATCAGAGCGTCGTCCTGGATGCCGAGGTGCACCGTTACATCCAGCAGCATGCCAGCGAGTTCGATCAATCATCCGGCAATGACAAGGCGGATGTACTGATGGGGGGCGAGGGGAGCGACATCCTCTACGGTCAGGGAGGCAATGACATCCTGGACGGCGGCGCCGGGGATGACATCCTGTTTGGCGGAACCGGGGATGACACCCTGTACGGCGGCCTGGGGGACGACAGCCTCCATGGTGGCAGCGGCACAGACACCCTGTATGGCGGAGAAGGCGATGACATCCTCAATGGCGGTACCGGCGATGACCTGCTCATCGGCGGGCTGGGCAACGATATCCTGACCGGCGGTGACGGATCCGACATCTTCATCTGGAGCAAGGGGGATATCGAGGAGGGCAAGCTGATGGTGGATACCATCACAGACTTCAACCCGAGCCGCGATGATGCCTCACTGCGAGACAAGCTGGATCTGCGGGATCTGCTGGATCAGGACGACACTCAGCAGCCGGACGATCTGAAGAGCCTGCTCTCCGTGTTCCAGGACGATGAAGGGGTTCACCTGCAGGTCAAGACATCGGCCAGCAGCGAGGTGAGCCAGGAGATAGTGCTGGTGAACCACAGCTTCGATACTCTGACCGGCAACAGCGGGGCCACCTCGAGCCAGGTGATCGACTTCATGCTCAACAATCACATGCTGGAGATCGACAAATAAGGGTGCGACCCATCCACGGCACAACGGTGGCTCAGGCCACCGTTTTTCTTGGTGCGGATCCCGCGCAGGGAAGCGGAGTGGGGCAAGGGAGCAAAACGGCAAGGGGACGGCGTGGTGTTCGAGGCAAGGGGCAAGGGCCCTTGACGCGGCGGATCGCAAAGGGGGGGCTGGCGAGCAGCGGGAGGCAAATAGAGCGGGCAAATAGGAGGAGAGGACTCCTCCTAGCAAGGCGGCGGCTTAGAGAAGGGTGACGTTCTCAGCCTGCGGGCCTTTCTGACCCTGAGTCACGGTGAACTGAACCTTCTGGCCTTCGGCCAGGGTCTTGAAACCCGTGCTCTGGATGGAGGAGAAGTGAACGAAAACGTCCGGTCCCTGAGCTTGCTCGATGAAGCCAAAACCCTTGGTTTCGTTGAACCATTTGACTTGGCCGGTGCGAATGTCAGACATGTGTAAGTCCTATCTATTGCAAAATGAAACTAACGCCTGGTACAGGCAGGGTTTGCCTAAAAGACAGGGAGAGCCATGACTGACCTGCTGATGTGTCTCAGTCCTACTCAACGGTCCCTGTTAAAAGCAAAACGATTGTACGTGAGCGCCGATCCTTGTCAAACATCGACCATTCAATCTTTGAGCAAGGTAAAACTATTGGCTGATCAAGCCGTTGCCCATGGGACGCCGCCATGAAAAAGGAGGCATGACGCCTCCTTTATCTCTATGGGATCCCTCTGGGGGATCACTCCTTGAGGGCGAAGCCCTCCCCTTGGCGATCGTAGCGATAGAGCACCTGGAAGTCGTCCCGGATCTCGACGCGTTGAATGCGCCTGTCATCCCCGATCAGTATGTTGACGCTCTTGCCGGTCTGCATCCGGGTCAGGGGCCTGTCCGGCCCCTCGATGGCGATGAGCCGACTGAGCTCGACCCCGGGCAGCTGGAACTGGCGGAAGAGGGAGAAGAGAGTCTCACCCGCCGCGACCTTGTGGTTGAGCCACTTGCCGTTCACCGGCTCGGGTTCCGGCGCGGCCACGGCGCCAGTCTCGGGCTGGCGCAGCTCGCCCTGGCCCTGGGCCGGGATGGCGATGGGCACGCTCAGGGAACCCGAGGGGGCCGATTGCGGTGCGCCGGGGGCGGGTTCCCAGGCCAGCAAGATCAGCCAGAGGGGGATCAGGATCAGCAGGGCGATGCCATGTTTGCGGGGCAGGGGACTTTGCCACTGGCGGCCCTCACTCGCCCTGACCTTGGGGACCTCCCTGTTTTTCAGCCGCGCCAGGGTCTGACCCAGTTGCTGGCGCAGGGGCAGGGTGGCTGCATTGATGCGTTCAAGCAGGGATCCTTGTGACTCGTCTCTATGACGCTGTGCTCGTCTGTTATGGCCACGGGGGCGACGATCCGGGGTGGGCACGGCAGTTACCTCTCACTACAATTGCCTGCCATCAGGCAAATCAGGCGCCTATGGTAAACGGACTCGCCCCCGAGGGGGAGAGCCCCTGGCAGGAAATTTATCAGCGCAAGCGGAATTGCCCCAGCAGGTGCTGCAATCGCTCAGCCCCCTGGCGCAGGGCCTGGCTGGCCTGGGCGGTATCGGTTGCGTCCCTGGCGATGTCGTTTGCCAGCATGTTGGTCTTGGCCAGGTTGCCAGACACCGTCTCGGCGACCGAGCTCTGCTCCTCGGCGGCGGAGGCTATCTGGTAGGTCATGTCGTTGATGGTGGCGATGGCCTGGAAGATGCTGGCGAGGGCCGCCTCCGCCAGATCCGCCTCGCTCACCGCTTGCTGCGTCAACTGCTGGCTCAGGGTGATGGCGCCGACGGCATTGGTCGAACTGTGACGTATCTTCTCGATCAGGTCCTGGGTGCTCTGCACCGCCTGCTGGGTATTGCGGGCCAGCTGACGCACCTCGTCGGCCACCACCGCGAAGCCGCGGCCCTGCTCGCCGGCCCGGGCCGCCTCGATGGCGGCGTTGAGGGCCAGCAGGTTGGTCTGATCGGCGATCCCCTGAATGACGGCGAGTATGCTGGTGATCTGCTCGCTGTCGTGGGCCAGCCCCTCCACCACCTCGGCTCCCTTGCCCGCCTCGGTCGCCACCTTGTGCATCGACGCGATCACCTGCTGGAAGCGCGCCTTGCCCTCGTCCGCCGCCCCCTGGGCCTGTTTGGCGGAGTCGGCGGTGTTGTTGGCATGGGTGGCCACCTCCTGGCTGACGTAAGACATCTCCTGCACCGCGGTCAGCATCTGTTCCATTTCGGCCTGATGGGATTGCAGGTTGCGATCCGTCTGCCCCGCGATGCGGTCGGTATCCCCGGCGTGGCGATGGACCTCGCTCGCGGTTTTCTGCACGTCCCCGAGCAGCCCCTGCAACTTGTCGATGAAGCGGTTGATGCCGCGGGCCAGTGCGCCCAGCTCGTCCGCCGAGTTCACCTCGAGCCGCTTGGTGAGATCCCCCTCCCCATCGGCGATGTCATCCACCAGGTTGACCATCTGGCGGATGGGGCCCGTGATGGTGCGGGCGATCACCAGCATGGCGAGCAGGGCCAGCCCCAGCACGATGAGGGCACCGATGAGCTGCTGGCTCATGGCGGCCCGGTTCATCTCGTTGAGCCGGGCCTCCAGCCGATCCGCCCCCGCCAGCACCACCTGATAGGGCAGGGTGACTATGATGGCCCAGTTGCGGGCCATGCCGGGTACAGCGATGGGCACAGAGATGCGAAATGCGCCATCCAGCTCCTGGCGCTGCAGCTCGGGTGTCAGGTATTGCGACCACCCTTCGCCGAGCAGGATGTCGGCGCGCGTGCCGAGCAGGCTGGCATCGCCGCTGGTGCCGGTGATGACGCCGGCGGCACTGATGATCAGGGTCTCTCCCTTGCCGTCATAGATGTTGTCGTTGAGTCGCCTGGCTTGCTGGTTGATGGCATCCACCGCCAGATCCAGGGCGGCAATGCCCTTGAACTGGCCGCCCACCAGGATGGGGCTGGTGATGGTGCTCACCAGCACCTGCTGGCCGTTGATGTCCACCTTGAAGGGGTCGATGAGGCAGGCCTGGCCCTGTTGCCTGGGGCAGGCATAGTAGTCGTTGGCGGGATTGCCGAACTCATCGGGTTCGCCCTTTTCGATGGAGAGCAGCAGATCCGAGCCTATGCTGGCGCCGTCCCGATAGAAGTAGGGGACGAAGCGCCCCTTGTCGTCGCTGCCAAGGGCGCTCTGGCCGGCGAAGGCGGCATCCTGGCCGTCGAAGCCGTCGGGCTCGAAGCCCGCGAAGGCGCCATAGATCTGGGGCTCCAGGCCAAGCTGGGCCTTGAGCAGCTCATTGACCTGCTGGCGATCCAGGGGCAGCTTGCCCTCCTGTTGCAGGGCCAGGACGCTGGCCAGCTGCTGGGCATAGGAGAGCCCCTTTTGCAGCAACTGGGTGATGGCGGCTGCCTCGGCGCGGGCCTCGGCCCCCACCTTCTGCCACGCCTCCTCCTGCAAGGCGGCGCGGCTGGAGTCGACGGTCAGTTGCTGGGTCTGGCGGCCAGAATACTGGGTCTGCAGGATCAGGATCACCAGGGCCGTGGTCATGGCAATCCCGGTCATCACCAGGATGCGGTGTGCGATAGAGCGAAACTGCATCATGCCTTCCTTGTCTTAGCGTTAAGTTGGTTGAAATATCGGCTTGGTAGATGAAATCTCCAGCCTTTGTTGCAAGTAGAGCCGAAAATGCCAGTGATTTTTGCGATCCCCCTCATGTCCGGGAGGGGAAGGGGCATGGCAAGGCCCTATCCCAGGGTTTTTTGCCATCCGGCGCTGGCCGTGCCGGATGTGCGGGTTTTCCCATCCGTCATTGTCGGTGCTAAAATGCGGCGGTTTTTCTAACGCATTGGCCCAAGGCCCTCTACACAAGGCTTAAAGATGAAAGTCAAAACCCGTTTTGCTCCCAGCCCGACCGGTTTCCTGCACGTCGGCGGTGCCCGTACCGCGCTCTACTCCTGGCTCTACGCGAAAAGCCAGGGCGGCGAGTTCGTGCTGCGTATCGAGGATACCGACCTGGAACGTTCCACTCAGGAGGCGATCGACGCCATCATTGAGGGCATGGAATGGCTGGAGCTGAACTGGGATGAGGGCCCCTACTACCAGACCAAGCGCTTCGACCGATACAACGGCCTCATCGACGAGATGCTGGCCGATGGCCGCGCCTACAAGTGCTACTGCTCCAAGGAGCGTCTGGAGGCGCTGCGCGAAGGCCAGATGGCGAGCGGCGAGAAGCCCCGCTATGACGGCAAGTGCCGCGATGGTGCCCACGATCACCCGGCCGATGCGCTCCACGTCATTCGTTTTCGCAACCCCACCGAAGGCTCAGTGGTGTTCGATGACCACGTCCGCGGCCGCATCGAGTTCGCCAACACCGAGCTCGACGATCTCATCATCCGCCGCACCGACGGCGCGCCCACCTACAACTTCTGCGTGGTGGTGGACGACTGGGACATGGCGATCACCCACGTGGTGCGTGGTGAAGACCACATCAACAACACCCCGCGCCAGATCAACATCTACAAGGCGCTGAACGCGCCTGTGCCGGAGTTTGCCCACGTCTCCATGATCCTGGGTGACGACGGAGCCAAGCTCTCCAAGCGCCACGGCGCCGTCTCCGTCATGCAGTACCGGGACGACGGCTACCTGCCGGAAGCCCTGCTGAACTACCTGGTGCGTCTGGGCTGGTCCCACGGCGATCAGGAGATCTTCAGCCTGGACGAGATGATCAAGCTGTTCAGCCTGGATGCCATCTCCAAGTCTGCCTCCGCCTTCAACACCGACAAGCTGTTGTGGCTGAACAACCACTACATGCGCAGCCTGGATCCGGCCTATGTGGCCAAGCATCTGGAATGGCACATGGAAAACCAGCAGATCGACACCAGCAAGGGCCCGGCGTTGCCTGCGGTGGTCACCCTGCTGGCCGAGCGCTGCAACACCCTGGTAGAGATGGCCGCCCAGAGCCGCTACCTGTTCGAAGATTTTGAGGCCATCGACGAAGCGGCCGCCAAGAAACACCTGCGCGGCGTCGCGGCCGAGCCGCTGACTCTGGCCAAGGCCAAGCTGGCGGCGCTGGAGACCTGGACCACGGAAGCGCTGCACGAGCTGATTGAAGCCACTGCCGCCGAGCTGGGTCAGGGCATGGGCAAGGTCGGCATGCCGCTGCGCGTCGCCGTCACCGGTCTGGGTCAATCCCCGGCCATCGACGCCGTGATGGCGCTGGTGGGCAAGGAGCGGGTGCTGGCTCGCATCGATCACGCCCTGGCCTATATCGAAGCGCGCATGGCGGCCGAATAAGCCCCTGCCATTGCTTGAAAAAGGGCTCCCTGACGGGGGCCCTTTGCATTTTGGCCTCAAGCGGATTTGCGACGTAAAACAGCGACATAGCGACGAGATTGGCGGTAAAAACAGCTAACTGTCTGAATTTTGACTAAACGCTTCAACGGGGGTTATTTTTGGGTTGACAGCAAAGCGGTCGATGCCTATCATGCGCCTCCGTTGCCAGAGATAACTTTGGTAGCGCCGAGGTGAGTTGGGGTTATAGCTCAGCTGGGAGAGCGCTTGCATGGCATGCAAGAGGTCCGCGGTTCGATCCCGCGTAGCTCCACCAAATTCTCCTCGAACAATCTGGAATCAAAGGGGTTATAGCTCAGCTGGGAGAGCGCTTGCATGGCATGCAAGAGGTCCGCGGTTCGATCCCGCGTAGCTCCACCAGGTTCCTGATTGAAGATGAAGTACCCAGGGCAGTGCGGTGTGTATCACCCAGGCCGACCTTTGTGGGGTTATAGCTCAGCTGGGAGAGCGCTTGCATGGCATGCAAGAGGTCCGCGGTTCGATCCCGCGTAGCTCCACCACTATTTGAATGCCAGAGTGAGGGCAACCTGCCGCCAGAACCGGTTGTCTAATGAAGAAAGAATTTGGGGCTATAGCTCAGCTGGGAGAGCGCTTGCATGGCATGCAAGAGGTCCGCGGTTCGATCCCGCGTAGCTCCACCAAATTCAGAGTGAAGGTCTTGACCTTGATTCGCCACAACTTGGGGTTATAGCTCAGCTGGGAGAGCGCTTGCATGGCATGCAAGAGGTCCGCGGTTCGATCCCGCGTAGCTCCACCAAATTCTCGTCACGAGAAGCAAAAAGGCCACCGTTATCGCGGTGGCCTTTTTGTCATGGGTGCGTCGGCGCCACGCCATGTTTTGCCTTATCCTGCATCCGGCGCTCGCCGGCACACTCCCATCAAGCACCAAATTCATATGGCGCCATGAGGTGGTTCACAGTTTCGCGTCATCACCCCTTGCTTCATGATGGCGACAAATTTGCGGCGGCAGGCTGACATTGTGGTCATGTGCCAGGCGTTGGCGACACGATCGCAGCCGTTCGCCGGTTTCCTCATGACCGGGCAAACATATTTCTCTTTGTGAATGAAGATTGAGCATTTGCGTCGGGCTTTCTATACTCGAGCCGTTCCTCACGGAACCCAGGTAAAGGGCAAACCGGCAGTGATGCCGGGACGCAAAGCCTCCGATCTGCCCCATTGGGCCAGACAGCGGGGTTTCCCGGGGTGACATGAGGGTATGTGGCCCCGTCCAAGGCCTGTTGTCGTTCCCTTTTACCTCCCTGTTGCGATTGCGCTTTCCCGGTCTTAACGCCAAGACAAAACAAGGAAGATAACAATATGCAACAGATCTTGAGGCCCAGCAGGCTCGCCATGCTGGTCGCCCTTGCGGCCGCCCCCGCCTGGGCGCAGGCCGCCTATCCCGCCTATCAGGCCGGTACCGCCTATCAGGCTGGCGACATCGTCAGCAACGTCGGCAACCTCTACGAGTGCAAGGCATTCCCTTATTCCGGCTGGTGCGGGGCTTCCCCTTATCACTACGAGCCCGGGGTTGGTGCCGTCTGGACCGATGCCTGGGCCCTGTCTCAGGACCCCAACCCGCCCGGACCCGAGCTGCTTGAGCTCGCCCTCTCTTCCCCCGCCGCCGGCAGCTCGGTGAGCGAAGGGGCCGAACTGGCCCTGGCCGTGACCCTGACCGGTGGCAACACAGCGGTCGCCCAGGTGGTCTACCTGGTGGATGGCAGCCAGGTCGCCGTGGCCACGGCCGCCCCCTGGTCCGCCAGCTGGTCCGCCAGCGGCGTCGGCCCTCATCAGGTCACGGCCCGCGCCCTGGACAAGGATGGCAACAGCCTGGATGAAGCCCAGGCCGCCGTGACCGTGACCGCCGTGGTCGCCCCCGAGGCGCCTCGGGTCAGCATCGCCAGCCCCGCCGCCGGGGCCAAACTGACCCTGGGCCGCGCCGTCACCGTGACCGGCAATGTCACCGATGCCAACGACGATGTGGCCAAGGTCGAGCTCTATGTCGATGGCAAGAAGGTATCTGAAGACAGCTGTGCTCCCTGGCAGCTGGGCTGGACCCCGCAAACCAAGGGCAGTGCCGCCCTGACCCTGGTTGCCGTGGACAGCCAGAGCCTGTCCGGCGAGTCGGCTCCCGTGTCGGTCAGCGTCGAAGAGGCCGCCCTGCCGCCCTCCGGCGGCAATCTCTCCTGCGACGTGCGCCAGATCTACCGCGCCGACGGCAGCGAGTGCATGGGGGATGACCATGGCCGCCGCGTCATCGGTTACTTCACCTCCTGGCGGACCGGCAAGAACGGGCTGCCCTCCTACCTGGTGGGCGACATCCCCTGGGACAAGATCACCCACATCAACTACGCCTTCGCGGCGGTGGACGAACAGAGTCACACCATCAAGGTGGATGATGCCGCCACCAAGCTGACCTGGGACGGGGTGCCGGGCGCCGAAATGGATCCCGAGTTCGCCTACCAGGGCCACTTCAACCTGCTGTCGAAGTACAAGAAGCAGTATCCGGACGTGAAGACCCTGATCTCCGTGGGGGGCTGGGCCGATACCCGTGGCTTCTACACCGCCACCACCAAGGGCGACTGTTCGGTCAACACTGCCGGCATCAACGCCTTCGCCGACTCGGCGGTGGGCTTCATCCGCCAGTACGGCTTCGATGGGGTGGATATCGACTACGAGTACCCCACCTCCATGAAGGATGCGGGCAACCCCAACGACTTCCCGCTCTCCAACCAGTGCCGCGGCAAGCTGTTTGCGAACTATGAAGTGCTGATGAAGACACTGCGCGAGCGGCTCGACAGCGCCGGCAGCGAGGATGGTCGCAAGTACATGCTGACCATCGCCTCGCCGGCGTCGGCCTACCTGCTGCGCGGCATGGAGAACTTCCAGGTCACCCAGTACCTGGACTACGTCAACCTGATGACCTACGACTTCCACGGTGCCTGGAACCACTTCGTCGGCCACAACGCCGCCCTGTTCGACAACAAGGCGGACCCCGAGCTGGCCCAGTGGGGCGTCTACAACCAGGCCCAGTTCGGTGCCATCGGCTACCTGAACTCCGCCTGGGCGGCCCACTATTTCCGCGGCGCCATGGCGGCGGGCAAGATCAACATAGGGGTGCCCTATTACACCCGTGGCTGGCAGGGGGTCAGCGGTGGCACCCACGGCCTGGGTGGCAAGGCGGCGCTGCCGAGCCAGAGCGACTGCCAGCCGGGCACCGGTGGCAGCACCATTCCCTGCGGCAATGGTGCGGTCGGCATCGACAACATCTGGCATGATCTTGACAAGAACGGCAACGAGATCGGCGGCGGCGCCGTGCCCATGTGGCACGCCAAGAACCTGGAGCACGCGGCCAGCCTCGGCATCACCAGCATGCCGAGCTATGGCGCGGCCTGGGGGCTGGATGCCAACAACCCGGCCGATGTGATGCAGGGTCAGTACGTGCGTTACTACGACGACAAGGCCCACTCGCCCTGGCTGTGGAACGAGCAGAAGAAGGTGTTCCTCTCCACCGAAGATGAGGAGTCCATGGGTCACAAGCTGGACTACATCATCAAGCGCGGCCTGGGGGGCGTCATGTTCTGGGAGATGGCGGGGGACTATGATTTTGATCCCGCCAAGAACGAGTACGTGATGGGCCGCACCCTCACCAGCCTGGCGTATGACAAGTTCGCCACGGCGAGCAAGGCCAACTTGCAGCAGAACGATCTGCCGGCCCCGGCCGCTCAGCTCGACATCGGCGTCAGCCTCTCGGGCTTCAAGGAAGGGGATTCCAACTACCCCATCAACCCGACTCTCAAGCTGACGAACAACTCGACCCAGACCATACCGGGCGGTACCCGCATCGAGTTCCTGATGCCCACCTCCACCTCCGACACCATCACCGACCAGAGCGGCATGGGATTGGCGGTGGTGGAGAGCGGCGGCAACCAGAACTCCGACGGCATCGCCAATGAGAAGGACTTCCACAAGGTGGCCCTGACGCTGCCGGGCTGGAAGGCCTGGGCGCCGGGCACCGAGGTGGAAGTGGCCATGACCTACTACCTGCCGGCCGCCGGCGTGCCGAGCGGCATGCGCCTGGTTGCCGGCAGCCAGACCATAGGCCTGAAGTCCGACTTCCCGGCCCTGGCCGAGGCGGTGCTGGGGGGCAGCAGTGGCGGTGACGGCGGCAGCGGTGGCACCAGCTGCGCCAGCCAGAGCGTGGATCCGGCGGCCTATCCGGCCTACCCGAGCTGGCCGCGGGGGGATCACGCCAGTGGCAACGATCGCATGACCAACGGCAAGGCGGTGTGGCAGGCCAACTGGTGGACCAGCAGCGAGCCCAAGGCGGGCGACGGCAGCTGGAAGCTGGTCTGCAACTACTGAGTTGTCCCGACCGCTGTGTCAGCTGCGAGCCCAGAGCGGGCGATGGCAGCGGGTCTGCAGCGGTTTAGACGGGCATTGACGACGCAAACGGGGCCCCTGGCCCCGTTTTTTTTATCAAGAAAATCCATGGGCCGGCCGACATAACATAGCAAGAGCCATGGTAGCGGGATCGGCGAGTCCCTATACTGGGCCAGCATTCTGATAGGGAGAAAGGGGAGTCATGGCGAGCATATTGGATTCAGTGGATCAACGTACCCAGCTGGTAGGGGAGAATCGCCTGGAGCTGTTGCTGTTTCGACTCGGCTCCCGCCAGCTGTTTGCCATCAATGTGTTCAAGGTGCGGGAGGTGGTGAAACTGCCCCGCCTGAACAAGATGCCGGGGTCCCACCACAACATCAGTGGCGTGGCCAACATCCGCGGAGTCTCCATTCCCGTCATCGACCTGCGCAGCGCCATCGGTATGCGGGGTCGGGGGGAGGAAGGGGAGGCCAACCTCATCATCACAGAGTACAACCGCACCATACAGGGCTTCCTGGTCGGCCAGGTGGCCAACATAGTCAACATGACCTGGAAGGACATACTGCCGCCGCCCCGCTCGGCCGGGCGCGCCAACTATCTCACCGCCATCACCCGGTTGCGGGAGGGGGAGAGCGAGCAGATCGTCGAGATCATCGACGTGGAGAAGGTGCTGGCGGAGATCATCACCTACGACATCCGCATCTCTGAGTCCGTGCTGGACAGGGCACTGCTGCCGCAGATGGCGGGGCGCAAGGTGCTGATCGTCGATGACTCCAGCACGGCACGCAACCTCATCCGTGACACCCTGGCCCAGCTCGGGCTCGAGGTGATCGAATGCCAGGATGGCCTGCAGGCCCTGACGCTGCTCAAACGCTGGTGCGATGAAGGCAAGAGGGTGACCGACGAGCTATTGCTGATGATCACCGATGCCGAGATGCCCGAGATGGATGGCTATCGGCTCACCCACGAGGTGCGCAGCGATCCGCGCATGGGGGATCTCTTCATCACCCTCAATACCTCCCTGAGCGGCAACTTCAACGAGGCCATGGTCAAGAAGGTGGGCTGCGATCGCTTCATCTCCAAGTTCCAGCCAGACCTGCTGGTGGGGGTGGCACAGGAGCGGCTGCGCCAGTTGCTGGGCTGAGGAGCAAGACAGATTGACGAACAGAGGGTCGGCCTGCGCCGGCCCTCTGTTCATTGGCAGGATGCCATCACTGGCTCAGCAGGGGCTCGACGAAGCGGGCGACCTTGTCGCGGATCAGCGGCTGCGCCTCGGCCTTGGGGTGGATGCCATCATTCAGCATGAGTTCAGGGCGGGTGACAATATCATCGAGGAAGAAGGGCAGCAGCGGTCGCGCCTTCTCGGCGGCCAGCTCAGGGAAGATCTGCTCGAACTGGCGCAGGTAGCGGGCTCCATAGTTGGGGGGCAGCTGGATCTGGGTCAGTATGGTGCGGATCCCTTGCCGTTCGGCCATTGCCAGCATCTTCGCCAGGTTTTGGCGGGTGAGGGCAGGGGGGAAACCCCGCAGGCCATCGTTGCCCCCCAGCTCGATCAGCAACCAGTCCGGCTTGTGCTCCTCGAGCAAGACGGGCAGTCTGGTGAGGGCCCCCTGAGTGGTTTCACCGCTGATGCTGGCATTGATCAGCCGGTGCTGTCCGCCCGCCTCCTGCCACTGCTGCCCGAGCAGGGCAGGCCAGCTCTGGTCGGCCGGCATCTGGTAACCGGCGCTCAGGCTGTCGCCCAGCACCAGCAGGGTCTGCGCCTGCAATGAAGCGGTTGCCATCATCCACATTAAGGCGAACAGGATACGCGCCATGACTTCAACTCCCATCATTTCGATTAATAACCTCGGCAAGTCGGTGCGCCTCGGCAGTGACAACCTGACCATCCTTGAGGGGATCTCGCTGCAAGTCAAGGCGGGGGAGACCCTGGCTCTGGTCGGGGCCTCAGGCTCGGGCAAGTCGACCCTGCTCGGCCTCCTGGCCGGGCTGGACTTGCCGAGCAGCGGCGAGATCCGCATCCAGGGCCACTCCCTCGGCGAGCTCGATGAGGAGGGGCGTGCCCGGCTGCGGGCCGACCATATCGGCTTCGTGTTCCAATCCTTTCTGCTGCTGCCGACCCTGAGCGCCCTGGAGAACGTCATGCTGCCCGCCGAGCTGCGGGGCGAGCAGGATTGCGAGCCCAGGGCCCGTGAGCTGCTGGCGGCGGTGGGCCTGAAAGAGAGAGTGGATCACCTGCCGCCCCGCCTGTCCGGCGGTGAACAGCAGCGGGTCGCCATCGCCCGTGCCTTCATGACCCGGCCCAGTCTGCTGCTGGCGGACGAGCCGACCGGCAACCTCGACAGCAAGACAGGCGAGACCGTCATCGAACTCTTGTTCGATCTCAATCGCCGCCATGGCACCACCCTGGTGGTGGTCACGCACGATCTGGCCCTGGCCCAGCGCTGTCAGCGTCAGCTGACCATGGCCGGCGGCCGCTTGCAAGATGACGCCGGGGTGGATGCCCGGGTGCAGCCGAGCCCGGCCTCCGTTCGCTGACGTGGGATGACACACCCGGGGTGGCAGGCATGCCCGTTCGATAGGGAGCAAGAATGACCCATGTACGATTGGCGCTGCGATTGCTGCGCCGGGAAGGGGCCAGCGGCGAGTTGCGCTGGTTCGTGCTGGCGCTGGCGCTCTGTGTCGCCTGTGTGCTGAGCGTGGCCCTGGTGGCGGATCGGCTGGATGCAGGCCTCAAGGCCTCGGGCCGCGATTTTATCGGGGCGGATCGGGCCATCGGCACGGGGCGGGCCCTGGATCCAGCCTGGCTGGCGCGGGCGCAGCAGGAGAAGGTGGCGGTGCAGGCCACCGTCAGCTTCAACAGCATGCTGTTTCACGGCGACGCCTTTCAGCTCGCCTCCATCCGCGCGGTACCCGACGGCTTTCCCTTCTACGGCAAGCTGGAGCTGGAACCCCAGCGCGCCCCCAGGCCCGGGGAAATCTGGCTGTCGGCCCGGCTGATGCAGCTGCTGGGTGCCAGCACAGGGGAGGTGCTGGAGGTGGGCAACACCCATCTCAAGGTGGCAGGCCTGCTCGGCCGGGAGCCGGATCAGGGCTTCAGCCCCTTCCTGCTGGCCCCCAGGGCGCTGATCCACAGCGATGACATAGAGGCGACCGGTGCCCTGCTGCCTGCCAGCCGCCAGCAGTGGCGTTATCTGTTCCAGGGGGAGCGGGCCGACATAGGCCGCTTCGAAGCCTGGATCAAACCCAAGCTGGTGGCGGGCCAGAAGTGGGTGACCCCGGATGATCAGGGCTCCCAGGTCGGCCGCTCCCTGGCCAATGCCGAACGTTTCTTCCGCCTCGCCTCCCTGGCCGGGGTGCTGCTCGGCGCCCTGGCCATGGGGATCGCCGTGCGGCATTTTGCCGAACGTCAGACCAGCATGGTGGCCCTGCTCAAGACGCTCGGCGCCTCCAGGGGCAGTTTGTGGCGGCTGATGGGCACACTGCTGCTCAGCCTCACCCTGGTGGGGGCCCTGCTGGGCCTGGCCGCCGGCAGCCTGATGCAGTGGCTCACCCTGCAACTCCTTGGCAACCTGCTGCCGCCGGATCTGCCGCCCCCCTCCTGGCGCCCCTTCGCCCTGGGGCTGGCGGTCGCGCTCTTCATCACCCTGCTGCTCGCCTTCATCCCCTTCCTGCGCCTGCTCAAGGTGCCGCCACTGCGGGTGCTGCGCCGGGAGCTCTCCGCCAGCGTGCCGACCTGGCTGGCGCTGCCGGTCGGCCTGCTGGGGCTGTTTGGCCTAGTGTGGGGCTTCACCGCTGACTGGGGGCTGGCCCTGGGGCTGGTGGCCGGCATGGGGCTGTTGATGCTGCTGCTGGCGCTGATGGCGGCCGGGTTGCTCAAGCTGGGCAGCCGTCTCAAGGGGCCCCATGCCCTGCGCCTGGCCCTGGCCCATCTCTCCCGGGAACGGGGGGCCGGGTTGTTCCAGCTGGCGGGCTTTGCCCTGGCGCTCATGCTGTTTGGCCTGCTCTGGGCGGCCCGGGTCGATCTGCTGGACGAGTTCTCCGCCCGCCTGCCGGCGGACGCGCCGAACCGCTTCCTGGTCAACATCGCCAGCGAGGAGCGCCTTCCCATCCTCGCCGCCCTCGGCGAGGCGGGGGCGGTGACCTCGGACTTCTACCCCATGGTGCGCGGGCGCCTGAGCAGTATCGCCGGCGAGGCGGTGGGCCCCAACGGCCGGGAGGGGATCGATCGGGAGCTGAACTTCACCAGCACGGCGCAGCTGCCTGCCGACAACCGCATCACCCAGGGGCGCTGGCTCGCGGGCAAGGGGGAGGTGTCGGTGGATGACGAGGTGGCCGAGAGGCTGGACATCAAGCTGGGGGACACCCTGGGATTCAACATCGAGGGGCGGGAGTTCGAGGCGCGCGTCACCAGTTTGCGCCACATCAAGTGGGACAACATGCGCCCCAACTTCTACATGATCTTCTCCCCGGATCTGCTGGCCGATTTCTCGCACACCTGGCTCGGCAGCTACCGCCTGCCGGCCGAAGGCAAGGCGGCGGAGGTGGCGCTCATCCGCCAATACCCCACCGTCTCCCTCATCGATGTGGATGATCTCATCGCCCGCCTGAGCCAGGTCTCCCAGCAGGTGAGCCGCGCCCTGGCCCTGATGCTGGGGCTGGTGACGGTGGCGGCCCTGCTGGTGCTGCTGACCCAGACCCAGGCCAGCATGGCGAGCCGCCGCCGCGAGCTGTTGCTGATGCGCACCCTGGGGGCCGGCAGCCAGCTGCTGCAGCGGATGCTGCGCTGGGAGCTGGTGGCGACCGGCCTGCTGGCGGGCTTGTGCGGCGCGGCCGTGGTGGAGCTGGCGAGTCTGGGCCTGCAACTGGCCTGGTTCGAGGGGCAGTGGCAGTTCCACTGGTTCATCTGGCTGGGGCTGCCGGCCCTTGGTGCCCTGCTGGTCACCCTGGCCGGGCAGGGGATGCAGCGCCAGCTGCTGGCCGGCACCCTGAGCGATCGACTGCGGGGTCTGGGCCAGGGCCTGCTCTAGGGACAAGCGGCCTGGCTGCCCGCAGGCATTTCGCCATGACACAGAGCGCTTCCCCCCCGGGGAGGCGCTTTTTTTATCGGGCGGCTGGGCTACTTGCTGGGCTGGGGGCGTTCCAGCAGATTGACGAAGGCCTGGGGCAGGGCCGGGAAGGTGAAGTGAAAACCCGCCTCCTGCAGGCGCCTGGGCAGCACCCTCTGCCCGGTCAGCACCAGATCGGCGGCCTCGCCCATCATGAGCCGCAGGGCCCAGGCGGGAATGCGCAGCAGATGGGGACGCTTGAGTGCCCTGGCCAGCTGCTGGCTGAACTCCCGATTGCTCACCGGGGTCGGGGCCGTGCCGTTATAGATGCCGCGGCACTCCTCATGTTCGAGCAGATAGAGCCAGGCCCGCACCAGATCCTGGATGTGGATCCAGGAGACCACCTGCCCCCCTTCCCCCATGGGGCCGCCGAACCCGACCTTATAGGGGGGCAGCATCCTGGGCAGGGCGCCGCCATCCAGCCCCAGCACCAGGCCGATGCGCAGTATGCAGACCCGGGTCTGCTCGCTGCTGGCCGCCAGGGCCAGGGACTCCCAACGGTGGCAGAGCTGGTGGGTAAATTCCTGGCTGGGGTGGTCGCACCCCTCATCCAGGGGCTTGTCATCCTGGCGGCCGTACCAGCCGATGGCGGAGGCGCTGAGCAGCACTCTGGGGGGATGGCTGGAGAGCTTGATGAGATCGACCAGCTGCTCGGTCAGCAGCCAGCGGCTGTCGCACAGCTGCTGCTTGCGGGCCCGGTTCCAGCGCCCCTGGGCGATGGGTTCCCCGGCGAGGTTGATCACGGCATCTATGTCGTTGAGATCGTCGAGCCGGTCCAGGGAGTCGAGCACCTGCACATCGTGACCCAGCAACTGATAGGCCTGGCTGCCCTGGCGGCTCAGGACCACGACCTGATGCTGCACCTTGAGGTGCGCCACCAGCTTGCGACCGATGAACCCTGTCCCGCCCGTGATTAGAATCTTCATCTCGTCCCCTCCATGTCTGGCTCTACTCTAGTGAGTCGGCAAGGGATGAACAAGCCATGAGACCGAGAGAGGCCGATCCCTGCGGCACCATCTGCATCTGTTGTTTTCTTTCAAATGATCCGGAAACTATCCACAAAAGCTGTGGAAAAGTCTGTAGATTAGCGGTGTTTCTAGCGTTAGTTGGCTGATCTTAAACGACTATTTTCATCTGATCCCGACTGGGGTGCAATTGCGCAATCCCCTGGCGCGAATGTGAGTGTTCGCTCTGGCGTTGCCCCAGGCCGGTCGCCGTGCCGGGGTGGTGACGGCCGAACCGAGGGGATCCGGATTTGATCTCGGGGATCAACATCGGCCGCCGAGGTACAAAAAAACCCGCCGAAAGGCGTAATGCCGATCAGTTAAGGATCCATTGACCGATCCTCCTGATGTGTAAAAATCCGAAACCTATTGATTTGGTTTCGGATTCTTTATGCGTATCGAACAGGCTCTCGACTTCCTCCACGCCAGCAATATGGCCCAGTTTGAGTCACTCTCTGACCTCATTCCCCCCGCGCTCATCACCTCCCTGCTCGGCGAAGAGGGCGTCGCCACTCTGCGCCGTCGCCGCATGCCCATGGAGCGCCTGGTCTGGGCCATCATCGGCATGGCCATCTTCCGCAACGTCCCCATGACCCAACTGGTCAATCAGCTCGATATCCTGCTGCCCGGTGACCGCCCCTTCGTCGCCCCCAGCGCCTTCCTGCAAGCTCGCCAAAAGCTTGGCCACAAGAGCATTGAGCGGCTGTTTCACGAGACTGCCACAGGTTGGCACCAGCAGGCCAATCACCCCGGTTGGGCCGGGCTGCAACTGCTCGCCGTCGATGGCGTGATGTGGCGCACCCCCGATACCCCGGACAATGCCGCCGCCTTTGCCAAGCCCGGCACCCAGCATGGCGAGACCGCCTATCCCCAGGTGCGCATGCTCTGTCAAATGGAGCTGACCAGCCATCTGCTGGTTCAGGCCGTGATGGAGAGTTGCGCCGTCAACGAGATGGTGCTGGCCGAGCAGCTCATCGAGCGCACACCGGACCACTCGCTGACCCTGTTCGACAAAGGCTTCTACTCCCTTGGCCTGCTCCACGCCTGGCACACCACCGGCAGTGAGCGGCACTGGCTGCTGCCGCTCAAGAAGGGCACCCAATACGAGGTGGTACGCAAGCTGGGGCGCCAGGATGCGCTGGTGCAGCTCAAGACCAGTCCACAGGCACGCAAAAAGTGGCCGCAACTGCCGGACACGGTGGAAGCTCGCTTGCTGACCCGCAGCATCAACGGCAAAGAGCGACAAGTGCTGACCTCGATGGTTGACCCGATGCGCTTTCCGGGGGCTGACATCGTGGAGCTGTATGGCCATCGCTGGGAAATCGAGCTGGGGTATCGGGAGATGAAACACAGCCTGCAGCAGCACCGACTGACCCTGCGCAGCAAGAAGGCGGCGGGGATACGGCAAGAGCTGTGGGGCGTGCTGCTGGCCTATAACCTGCTGCGTAGCCAGATGGTGAAGATGGCGGCGAGCCTGAAGGGATACACGGCGAGTCAGCTGAGTTTTCACATGGCGTCGGTGTACCTCATCCATGAACTGAGCTGCATGCCGTATGTGTCACCGGGGAATATCCCGGGGCGGGTGGCGGAGCTGGAGAAGCAGGCGGGGCAGTTTGTGCTGCCGGCACGAAGAGAGCGAAGTTACCCTCGCTGCGTGAAGCCAAGACCACAGAAGTACAGTGTGAAAAAAGCCAATAAAAACAATGCCAGTCAGCCTTAACTGACTGGCATTACGCCGAAAGGCGGGTTTTTCACAAGGTCAGCGGTCGGCGAAATTACTCGGCCTGGGCTGCCTGGATACCGGTCAGGGCGATGGTGTAGACGATGTCGTCCACCAGGGCGCCACGGGAGAGGTCGTTGACCGGCTTGCGCATGCCTTGCAGCATGGGACCGATGGAGACCAGCTCGGCGGAGCGCTGTACCGCCTTGTAGGTGGTGTTGCCGGTGTTCAGATCCGGGAACACGAACACGGTGGCTTTACCCGCGACCGGTGAGTTCGGTGCCTTGGACTTGGCCACGTTCTCCATGATGGCCGCGTCGTACTGCAGCGGGCCGTCGATGATGAGGTCGGGGCGCTTGGCCTTGGCCAGTTCGGTCGCTTCGCGCACTTTTTCTACGTCCGCGCCGGCGCCAGAGGTACCGGTGGAGTAGGAGATCATGGCGACGCGCGGCTCGATGCCGAAGGCGGCAGCGGAGTCGGCGGACTGGATGGCGATCTCGGCCAGCTGTTCGGCGCTCGGATCCGGGTTGATGGCGCAGTCACCGTATACCAGCACCTGATCCGGCAGCAGCATGAAGAAGATGGAGGAGATCAGGGAAGAACCCGGGGCAGTCTTGATGATCTGCATCGGCGGACGAATGGTGTTGGCGGTGGTGTGCACGGCGCCGGAAACCAGACCGTCCACTTCGCCGCGTTCCAGCATCATGGTGCCCAGCACCACGTTGTCTTCCAGCTGTTCGCGGGCGACCACTTCGGTCATGCCCTTGTTCTTGCGCAGCTCGACCAGACGGGCCACGTAACGCTCGCGCACGGCCACCGGATCGATGATCTCGACGCGGTCGGTCAGCACCACACCCTGCTGTTCGGCGACGCGGCGGATCTCCTCCGGGTTGCCCAGCAGCACCGGACGGGCGATGCCACGTTCGGCACAGATGGCGGCCGCCTTGATGGTGCGCGGCTCTTCCCCTTCCGGCAGCACGACGCGCTTGTTGGCCTGGCGGGCCAGCTCGGTCAGCTGATAACGGAACGCAGGCGGGCTCAGGCGACGGGAGCGGGTGGACTTGGCAGAGAGGGACTCGATCCAGTGCTTGTCGATGTGGCCGGCCACATAGTCCTGCACCAGCTCGATCCGCTCGCGGTCATCTTCCGGGATGTCGACGTTGAAGTTCTGCAGGCTGACGGCGGTCTGCCAGGTGTTGGTGCCGGTGATCATGATCGGCAGGCCGGTGGCCATGGCTTGCTGGCACAGGGCCATCACCTGGGGTTCCGGATGATAGTTGCCGGTCAGAAGCAGGGCGCCCAGCTTGACGCCGTTCATGGCGGACAGGCAGGCGGAGACGATGACGTCGGAACGATCGCCCGAGGTGACCAGCAGGCTGCCCGGACGGAAGTGCTCGATCATGTTGTGGATGGAGCGGGCGCAGAAGGTCACGGTCTGCAGGCGACGGCTGTCCAGCTCGCCCTTGTGCAGGATCTTGGCGGCCAGGTGCTTGGCGAGATCCTTGGCGCGCGGCGCGATCAGCTGGGTGTTCCAGGGGATGCAGCCCAGGATGCGCAGCGGGCTCTTGCCGAACACCTGCAGCACTTCCAGGTTGTGGGCGGCATCCGTGGTGTGGTGATGAGCCTCGAACATCTCGGTCAGATCGGGGCGGGTCACGCCGTGCTCGTCAACCGGGGCGCCGACCTTGTTGATGACGCAGCCGACGATGCGCGGGTTGTTGACGCTACCGAAGTTGGAGCAGGCCAGCTCGATGCGCTCTTTGAGCTTCTGGCTGGAGTCATGACCCGGGTGGGTGACGAACACTATGTCGGCATCCAGGGCCTTGGCGACGTCATAGTTCAGCTTGTTGGCGAACGGCTGCTTGTCGGTGGGGACCATGCCCTCGACCACCACCACTTCGGCGCCGCTGGCCTTCACGTGCTCCTCGAAGCGAGCCACAATCTCTTCCAGCAGGATGTCGGTGTTGCTGGTGGAGATCATGTTCTCGGCGTAGGAGAGGGCGAAGGGCTCGGGCGGGTTGATGTTGGCGGCGGCGCGGATCACGGCGGTGGAGCGCTCGGCACCCATCTCGCCCGGACGCGGCTGGGCAATCGGTTTGAAGAAGCTGACGTTGACGCCATGACGTTCCATCGCGCGAACAACGCCAAGGCTCACTGAGGTCACACCGACATCGGTGCCAACCGGGATAAGCATAATAGTGCGTGCCACTTAATACCCCTTGTTCATTTTTTGGGATCAGGAAAAGGCCGCCCTGGGGCGGCCTCACGTTACTGCGGATCAGGCGCCGACGAGGTCCAGCGCGTCGTGGGCAATCACCCACTCTTCGTTGGTCGGGATCACCAGGGCCTTGGTGGTACCGGCCTTGGAGATCACGCCACCCTTGCCGAAGCGGGCGGCCAGGTTGGCATCGTGGTCGATGTCAAAGCCCAGCAGACCCAGCTTGTTCAGGGCCATCTCACGGATCGGGGCCGAGTTCTCACCGATGCCACCGGTGAAGACCACGGCATCCAGACGACCGTCCATGGCGGCGGCGTAGGCGCCGATGTACTTGGCCAGGCGATAGCAGTAAACATCCATGGCACGCTTGGCTTCTTCCTTGCTGTCGTAGTTGTCTTCGACGAAACGGCAGTCGGAGGTGACTTCGGTCAGACCCTGCAGGCCGGACTCCTTGGTCAGCATGGTGTTGATCTCGGCAACGCTCATGCCCAGATTGTCATGCAGGTGGAAGATGATGGCCGGATCGATATCACCGCAACGGGTGCCCATCACCAGGCCTTCCAGGGGGGTCAGGCCCATGGAGGTGTCGACGGACTGGCCGTTCTTGATGGCGCAGACGGAGCCGCCGTTGCCCAGGTGGCAGTTGATGATGTTCAGCTCGGAAACCGGCTTGTTCAGCTGCTTGGCCGCTTCCAGGCTGATGAAGTAGTGGCTGGTGCCGTGCATGCCGTAGCGACGGATGCCGTTCTCTTTGTAGAGCTTGTACGGCAGGGCGTACAGGAAGGCTTCCTGGGGCATGGTCTGGTGGAAGGCGGTGTCGAACACGGCCACGTTCTTGTCGGCCAGCTGCGGGAACACCTTGAGTGCGGCGCGGATGCCGATCAGGTGAGCCGGGTTGTGCAGGGGGGCCAGGGTGGCGCAATCTTCGATGCCCTTGACCACTTCGTCGGTGATGACCACGGAGGAGGTGAACTTCTCACCGCCGTGTACCACGCGGTGACCGATGGCGATCAGGTTTTCGGCCAGGGCCGGATTCAGGGGCAGGATCTTGTTGACGATGTAGTCCAGCGCTTCCTGGTGAGCGGCACCGGCACCCAGATCGGCATTGCCTTTCTCGCCGTTGAGCTTCCACTTGATACGGGCGTCGTCGAGGCCGAAGCACTCTGCCAGACCGGACAGCAGGTCATCGCCTGTGGTGGCATCGATCACGGCGAACTTCAGGGAAGAGCTGCCACAGTTAAGTACAAGAACCAGCTTACTCATGAATAAATCCTATCGCAGATTGGGTTGTGTAGGAGGACTGCACGGACGCGAGGGCGCCCAATATCTTCAACTTATCCTGATGAGGGTTGGCAATCTGTTGCTTGCCCCTTGTATAGTGATACAAGGCCCGACATCCTGACGCCTTCCGATGGGGCCCGGAGGGGCCATCGGCGGTAAAAATGGGCGTACAAAGGATAACCTCATTGTTGAAAAATAACAAAGTCATCCTAAACCTTTGTTACATTCCATCAAATTTTTACGCGGTTTTGCCACTTGGCGCGGTCAAAATTGGCTCGGAGGCAGTATGAGCATGACGTCTTTTGGAACTAAGTTACAGCAAGGCCGACATTATATGACGATTTGGCCACGCCGTCCCGAGCTCAATCCACTGTTTCCTGAAAACCGTATCATCCGGGCCACCGAGTTCGCCCTCAAGGTGATCCCGGCCCTGGCCGTGCTCAGCATCATGTTGCAGTTTCAGCTGGGTCAGGATCACTACTGGCCTTCGGTGATGACCAGCGTGCTGTTTCTGCTCAGTCTGCCGCTGCAGGGTTACTACTGGCTCGGCCAGCGTGCCGAGACCCGGCTGCCTCCTTCCCTGGCGAACTGGTATCGGGAGATCAACGGCAAGATGAACGAGCAGGGAGGCCGCCGTCAGCTGGTGGCCCAGCCCAGATACGAAGAGCTGGCCGACACCCTGAATGCCGCCTTCAAGCAGCTCGATAAATCCTTTCTCTACGAATAGCCCCGGCAAGGGAGAAAAAGGCGCCTTGGGGCGCCTTTTCTTATGGCCGGATCAGGCCGCCAGTATGTTGCGGATCTCCTGGACCGAGAGCTTGTACTGGCGCGGGCACTGGTGCCAGACGCTCAGCATCCGCTGGTATTTGTCGCGCATGGCGATGTCGCTCGAAAGCTCGTCGCAGGGGCAGTCCAGCTCGGGGAAGCGCTTGTCGACCTCCAGCAGGAAGCAGACATAATCGGCCAGGGCGGCCTCCTGGCTGCGGCTGTAACCATTGAAGCGCAGCCGGCTGGCCGCGACCTCGGCCTGATGGGCGGGGGCCAAGTTGCCCCAGGAGATGGCCAGGGCATGGTGCAGCTCCAGGGTGCCGAGCACCTCCTGGCAGGTGGCGAGATCCAGATGGCCGAAGTGCTTCTCCAGCTCGAGGATCTGCAGGCAGTAACCCTTCTCTATGATGGTGCTGGCCCGTTGGTAAAACGCCGCCTTTTCCGGGTTGAGCTTGGCCAGGATCTCGTACTGGTTGCTGAGGATGAGGCGCTCTGTGTGGCTCATATTCATGGGACTTCTCGCTGCAAGAGGAAACTGGCACCAAGTTAACCCAGATATCAGATGGATTTTTTGATCTGGCAGGGGAGTTGCGCGCAAAAACGGGCCGGGGGGTGAGGAGCCGGGCCTGGCCAAAGAGCGAGGGGGCCATCGGCCCCCTCGCGTCTGATCCCGGATGAGGCCCGATCCGGCGGGCTCAGCCCTTGATGAAGTCGAGCACCACCTGATGGTGATCGCTGGTCTTGAACTTGTCGAAACGGTGGGCAACCTTGCCCGTCTCGTCGATGAGGAAGCTCAGGCGATGGATGCCGTCGTACTCCTTGCCCATGAACTTCTTCGGGCCCCAGACCCCGAACGCATCGGCCACGGCGTGATCCTCATCGCTCAGCAGGCGGAAATTGAGGCCGTCGCGCTCCTCGAACTTCTTCAGGCGCTTGGCCGGGTCCGGGCTGATGGCGAGCACGGTCACATTGAGGGCGGCCAGCTCGGCATTGACGTCCCGCAGGCCGCAGGCCTGGGTGGTGCAACCCGGGGTCATCGCCTTGGGATAGAAGTAGATCAGCACCTTCTTGCCGCGCAGTCCGCTCAGGCTGACCGGCTGGCCATCCTGATCCGGCAGGGTGAAATCGGGCGCGTTGGCGCCGGCGGACAAGGGGTGGATGGGTTCAATGGTAGACATCTTGACTCCTCGGTGGCTGCCCTCGGGCAGGCTGACGACAGGGTAGGGGCACCTCAGGGGTGCTTGCGGTGAATGATGAACTCGAACGACTCGGCGCCGAGCGCCTGGCAGAAGGCGGCAAAGGCAGCCTCGGAGTCGGTCACTTCGCCGGCGCGTGCCAGGTTGAGCTGGAAACTCGCCTTGAAGCGGTTGTAGGGCTCCTGCTCCCGGGTCTGGGTCTGCATGGCCTGGATGTCCCAGCCATGGTCGCTGAAGAACTGGGTGCACTGGCTGACGATGCCGGGTTCGTCGCGGATCAGGATCTCGGCGCTGGCGTGGATGTCGTATTGCAGGGAGTGATGGCGCTCGGTGCGCTTCATCATGGTGATGAGATCCCACTCCTGGCTGCGCAGGGGCAGGCTTATCTCGAGTTGCATCAGGCTGTTCCAGTCGCCCGACAGCAACATGATGAAGGTAAATTCGTTGCCGAAGATGCCAAGGCGGCTGTCGACTATGTTGCAGCCGCAGCCACTCACGTGGCGGGTCACTTCGTTCACTATGCCAGGCCTGTCCGTGCCGATGGCCGTTACGACCAGGTAATGCGTCATAAGTCCTCTCTCGTCCATTCATTTTGCTGGCGCAGGCCGACTCGGGCGAGCCTGGAGCCGGGTGGGGCATTGCGCCGTTTTGTGGCGGATGGTACCACGGCTTGTCCCCCGCCTCCCTTGTTTTTCAAAGGGGGCAGCTTTACCATTACGCCCCTGAAAATCGGGAGAAATATCCATGTTACGCGGTAGTCTTGTCGCTCTTGTCACCCCCATGCTGGCGTCAGGGGACGTCGATTGGGCCAGTCTGGCTCGCCTTGTCGAGTATCATGTGGCCGCCGGTACCTCGGCCATCGTCGCGGTGGGTACCACGGGGGAGTCGGTGACCCTGAGCGAGCAGGAGCATATCGCCGTCGTGGCCAGGACCCTGGAGCTGGCAGCGGGACGCATCGCCGTGGTGGCCGGCTGCGGCTCCAACGATACCCGTCATGCCATCGCCCTGTCCCGTCGCTTTGCCGAACTGGGGGTGGATGCCGGGCTCTCCGTCACCCCTTACTACAACAAACCGACCCAGGAAGGGCTCTATCGTCACTATTGTGCGATCGCCGAGGCTAGTGGTCTGCCCCAAATTCTTTATAATGTGCCGGGTCGTACCTGCTGTGATCTCAAACCCGAGACCGTTGGCCGGCTGGCCAGGGTGCCCGGGATCATCGGCTTGAAAGAGGCCACCGGCGATCTGGCGCGCACCCCGCTGTTGCGGGCGCTGTGCGGTGCGGATTTCGCCCTCTACAGTGGCGATGACGAGACTGGATGTGATTTTATGCTGCAAGGGGGCGATGGGGTCATCTCCGTCACCACCAATATTGCGGCGGCCCAGATGGCCGACATGTGTCGTGCTGCCCTGGCCGGTGATGCCGGTCTGGCCCACGACATCAACAATCGATTGATGCCGTTGCATCGGACTCTGTTCTGCGAACCGAGCCCCATTCCGGTCAAGTGGGCCTGCGCCCGGCTGGGATTGATAGCGACGGCGACCCTGCGTCTGCCGCTGACCGACCTCACCCCAGAGGGCGAACAGGCGATGACGCAGGCTCTGATGACTGCGGAGTTGATGGCGAGTGTTTAAAACAAACGGAAAGGGAAGTGCAGTGCGTCTGGCGATGAGTGTGGTGACCCTGGCCGTGCTGGCCGGTTGCAGCTCACCGGCGGAGCGCAAGATGGCCAACCGTGGTTTTGAGTATGAGGACGCCCGCCTGGAAGGCCGCGCATTCCTGATACCCGCCGGGTTGCAGACCCCCGCCTTTAACAGCGAATTCAATATTCCCGCCCTGCCCGAGAGCAGCCTCGAAGGCCCCCTCGGTGCCGATGTGGACGTGCGTCCCCCCGCCCAGCTGCTGACCGTGGTCCCAGGCAGCCAGGTGGTAGCCAATGCGGCCGAGCCCACCGTCGCCTTCTACGCCCTGAGTACCGGGCAGAGTGTGCAGGACGATACCTGGGCCTTCCTGATGAATTTCCTGGCGAAATACAAGGTCACTACCGAGCGCCTCGACCGCGAAGGCGGCGTGCTGGAAACCGGTTGGTTCGACAACACCATGGCCCTCGACGGCTGGGGTGAGGAAGATGACGACTACCAGATCCGTCAGCGCTACCTCTTCAGCCTGAGCCCGGACGACCAGCGCCATGCCATGAAGATGTCGGTCAGGGTGATCGACCACGAAGAGAAGCTGGACGGCGACACCAGCACCAGCCTGAGCCCGGCCGAGGCGAAGCGTTACGCCACCCGCGCCCTCAACCAGTTCTCCCTCTATTACGACCAGGAGCTCAAGGCGCGGGAGCAGCACAAGAGCAGCGATGGCATGGGCCTGCAACTGGGTCTTGACAACAACGACCTGAGCGCCTGGATTGCCGATGGCTCCTTTGATCAGGTGTGGCGTCGCCTCAACCAGATCCTGCCCGGCTACGGTTTCATCATCAAGGATACCCAGCAGTCCCTGGGCTGGATCGACGTCGAGTATGACGAACCGGGCAGCGACTTCTGGCAGAGCAAGGGGGGCGATCCCTTCAAGCTGGAGGAGGAGAAGTACCGCTTCCAGCTCGGCGAGATGGCGGGTGGCAAGACCTCCATCACCCTGTTCGACAAGGACAAGAAGCCGGTATCGTCCGGCGTCATCTCCCAGATGTACATCAGCCTGTCCGAGGCATTCGCCAAGGCCCAGGCCGATCAGGCAGCAGTACAATAACAGACAGGGGCCCGGCGCCCCTGTTTTGTTATGTGGATCCCCCGGCGTGACGCCGGGGAGGGCTACCCAGATTTGATTGCATCCATTCCCGAGCCGTGGGGGTGGCTGCTCTGTTTTATTCGTCCCACAACAGGAAGTGTTAAAAGCCATGAGTCTTGCAGATCAAGTATTGGCGGTGAATGACGATTTGCCGATCCGTACCGATAAACCTGTCCATTCAGGCAAGGTGCGCAGCGTCTACTGGTTGACCCCGGCGGACAGTGCCCGGCTCATCAGAGAGAAAGGCTATGACGTGCCGGCCGATGCGCCCCTGGCCATCATGGTGATCAGTGATCGCATCTCTGCCTTCGACTGCATCTGGCAGGGGGTGGAGGGCTTGAACGGCGTGCCGGGCAAGGGGGCTGCACTCAATGCCATCTCCAGCCACTGGTTCAAGCTGTTCAAGGAGAAGGGATTGGCGGACAGCCACATCCTGGACATTCCGCACCCCTTCGTCTGGATAGTGCAAAAAGCCCGCCCCGTGCTGATCGAGGCCATCGCCCGTCAATACATCACTGGGTCCATGTGGCGCGCCTATCAGGATGGCGAGCGGGAATTCTGCGGCATCCGTCTGCCCGAAGGCCTGCAAAAGGATCAGAAGCTGCCCGAGATCCTCATCACCCCCTCCACCAAGGGTGTGCTCAAGGGACTGGACGGCGTGCCGGAAGCGGACGACGTCAACGTCTCCCGCGCCGACATCGAGCGTCACCATCAGGCCTTTGGCTTTCGCTCCCCGGCGGACATCGACCGTTACGAGGTGCTGCTCAAGGAAGGCTTCGGCGTCATCAGCGAAGCCCTGGCCGAGCGGGATCAGCTGTTTGTCGACACCAAGTTCGAGTTTGGCTACGTCCAGGACGCCGCCGGCAACGAGAAGCTCATCTACATGGATGAAGTGGGCACCCCCGACAGCTCCCGCATCTGGGACGGCGCCGCCCTGCGCAATGGCGAGATCGTCGAGAAGTCCAAAGAGGGCTTCCGTCAGTGGCTGCTGAACCACTTCCCGGATCCGGACATACTGCTCAACAAGCGCCGCATGCCGGAACGCTTCGCCCTGGCCCGGGACAACAAGCTGCCCACCGAAGTGATGATGGACATCTCCCACACCTATGTGGGCATCGCTGAGACCATCATAGGTCAGCCGCTGGTGCGCAGCGCCCATCCCAAGCAGGAGATCATCGAGGTGTTGCGCGAGCAGTACGGGCTGATCGACTGAGACGGATCGCCTTTTTCGCCGCCAGGAAACAAACGTTTACCTGGCGGGGTTGCCTCGGGTACGAGGCGGCATACACGAGCGGGCCCCATTGCGGGGCCCGTTTTCATGTGTGTCATCTCGTCATCGGCGGATCCCGTCACACAAGTTGTTGCAGGCCTGGTCTCGCGAGCATCCCCACCATCTGGTGTAAGGGGGCAGGCGGAGCGGCAGCATACTGTTATCTGGCTGTCACAAAGGCCCGCTAAGGTAGCGGGCCATGTGTGGCACCGATAACGGATGATGAGATGAAACGAGTGTGGAGCCTGGCCCTGTTACTGGGCTGCGGGAGTGTGAGTGGCCTGGCCCTGGCCGATGTCCGAGTCTCGGTACCGGCGCCGTTCCAGCTGCTGGCGGTGCAGGAGGGCAGCTTGCTCGACGAGCATAGTGCCAGCGTCAGGGAGGGAGCAGCCCAGCTGCTGGTGCGTTACGACGGGGTGGAGGAGAGCCGCAACAGCAGCGACAACGATAGCCACCATGTTTCCGAGCCCCAGGTGGTGCGCTTCGATGCCAGCGGCGGCCCCCTGATCCTGACGCCGGCGGCGCTCCCCGCCGCCCTGCGCAGTGGTGAGCAGATGGCCGCCTTTGCCAGGGCGCCCAAACTGAGCCTGGCTGATGAGCAGGGCCGGCCGGTCGCGTTTGCCCAGGACGAGCTGGTCAGCCGGGGGCTACAGCTGGGGATCGACTGGCCCGATCGGCTGGCGGACTACAACCGGGATGGCGGCGTGGCGGCCCTGATGGTCGCCGCCGCGCCGACCCCGCGCCCGGCCCTGGCCGTCGAGGCCAGCGGCCTGGAGGCCCAGTTGCAACAGCTGTTCCTGCAGGCGGATCCCGCCTTGCGCAAGCGCTTCATCGGCTGGGCCGTGCCCCGGCTCTGATCTCCCCTGGCCGGGTCGCCGTCACCGCTCTCCCGCTTTCCTTGCCGGGTCGCTTGCAGTAAGGTGGGCACACTGCCGTGCCCACCCTTTTTGCATGAGGTCCCCATGTTCGAACTGCATCCCCGCCTGGCCGCCGATACCCGGGTGCTTGGCGATCTGCCCCTGTGCCGCGTCCTGCTCGCCAAGGAGAGCCAGTATCCCTGGCTCATCCTGGTGCCTCGGGTGGCCGGTTTGCGCGAGATCCATCATCTGGCCCCCTCTCAGCAGCAGCAACTGATGCAGGAGTCCTGCGCCGTCGCCGCCCTGATGGAGCAGGCGCTTAACCCCGACAAGATCAATGTGGCGGCACTGGGCAACCTGGTGCCCCAGCTGCATTTGCACCATGTGGCACGTTTCGTCGGTGACAAGGCCTGGCCGGGTCCCATCTGGGGGGCTCATCCTGTCATCCCCCATGGGCCGCAAGTTTTGGCGCGGGAGGCCGATACATGGCAGACGCGCCTTGGCACTGTCCCCGGGTTCACCCCGAACGATGCCGATGAGTGACGAAAGAGCGCGCTGGCTCCCAGCCCGATGACAAGGGCCCGCCACGCCGCTCCCTTTGTGTTATAGATAAGCCCATTTTCGCCGTTCAGGAAGAGCCCATGATAGTAACGAGAGCCGATGACGATACCGTGCTGACCACGGAAGATGTACTGCTGAGCCTGTGTAACTCGGTCACCAAGGTGCTGAGCGCGGCCAGCCAGAGCCAGGTGCGCTTCTCCGGCATGGTGCAGAAGATCAGCAAGACCTGCCTCAAGCCCGACATCGGCTGCTTCGTGCTGTTCGATGGCGGCTTCTCCGGTCTGGTGGTGATCAACTTCTCCGCCGCCGCCGCCATGGAACTCTACCAGAACTACATGCTGAGCATGGGGCTCTCCAAGGAGGATCTCGCCATCTCCCACACCTCGGACGAGGTGAGCAACGTGATGGGGGAGCTGATGAACCAGATCGTCGGCAGCTTCACCCACAAGGTAGGCCGCGAGTTGCAGACCCACATCACCCAGAACCAGCCCAAGATGCTGGCCCTGAACAAGCAGGTGATGCTGAGCGTCGATACCAACCTCGACAATCCGGAGTCGCGCCGGGTCACCTTCTTCACCGCCCGCAACAACATCTTCTATCTGGAGCTGGCGATGGACAAGACGGAGTTCATCCGGCTGCACGACGAGGGGCGGGATCAGGAGGAGCTGAGCCCGGACGAGTTGATCGCCCGCACCAAGCTGGCCCAGGCCCCGCAACCGGCGGCGACCGTCGCCAGCGCGAACGAGCACGACGATCTGCTCGATTCCCTCGGCATCTGAGCGCCGTCACGGCATTAAAAAGGAGGCCACCCCTGGGGTGGCCTCCTTGTTTTCAGCCGGCGCCACGCGCCATCAGAAGGTGTAGAGCAGGCCTGTGCTCAGGGAGCTGACGCTGCTGTCGTAGAAGGCGATGTCGGAGTCGGCCTTGGCGTAACCGGCGCTCACCACGGCGGAGAGGGGGGCGACCCCGAACAGTCGATGCCAGAAGAAGGAGCCGCCGATGGCGAACTCATTGGCATCGGCCCGGCGGCCAAAGATCGGCTGGACGGCGTCATAGTCGCGCTTGCCGAGGTAGAGGTTGCTCACCAGGGACCACTGGCTCTGCTTGAAGCCATAACTCAGCTGAACCCCCGTGCTGTCATAGCTCTCCGCCCGGCCATCGAGATCGGCCTGGCGGTAGACCAGGGAGGGTTCGAGCAGATGACCCGGGGCCGGTTGCCACAGGTAGCCCAGTTCGAAGGTATATTCCCGACCGTTGCGATCGAGCTGGCGGGCAACCTCGTGGCCATAGCGCTCGCCGCTGTGCTCGTTGTCGATGTCGATGTGGCGCACGGTGGCCTTGCCGTTGAAGTTCGAGCCCCAGATCTTGTCCCAGCTCAGGCGCAGGCCGCGAGAGCTGCGTTTCGTGGTCTCCCGATCGACACCGGTGGCGAAGGGATCCTGCCACTGCTTGTTGGGCAGGGCGCTGAACACATAGGCACCGGCGATGATGCCCTTGTCGCCCACCTGCTGGCGCACCCCCAGCTGCTGGGTGAAGTCGAAACGCACCGCATCCTGGATCAGGTTGCCGAGGTAGAGCTGAGTACGGGTGTCGGCGAAGGTGTAGCGCAGATCCGCATTGACGAGGGGGGTCAGGCCATCGGATCGCTCGGCCGCGCCCAGGCTGTCGATGCGGTCATGGCTGTCGTGGCCCTTGTAGAAGTTGGACTCGTAGCTGCTGGCGGTGACGCCGCCGAGCAGGAAGCCGGAGAAGCCGGACTGTTTCGGGATCTCGATGATCTCGGCATGAAGGGGGCCCGCGGCCAGCAGACCCAGGCCGAGTAACAGACTCTTGCGCATTGCTCACTCCTCAAACGAGTAGGATTCAAACAGGTTGACGGACGGCATTATAAGGCGGTGCTCCGCCGCTGTCTGCCTCAATGGCATCCCGGTCGCCCGGGGGGCAGGCGACACCTTGTCACCCGCCCGCCACCGGCGGGGCCCACCGCGCCTTGCTCCGTGCCAGTGAGGGCCAGCTCACAAAGGGGGAGGGCCGAACGCAATAAAACCAGAGGCGAGGCAAGTGTTCCGGGGCGGCTGCTGGTATTCTGGGGGGCACTTGTGGGGAGAAAACAACGAGATGAAGCAGATTAAATCCTGGGCCCAGTATTATGTGGATCTGATGACCAAGTTGGGGCTGGTGCGTTTCAGCATGTTCCTGGCCGCGGCCATCATAGTGTTGGCTGTCTCCATCCAGATGGGGGTGACCCTGTTTCTGCGCGGCACGGTCGATGTGGTCGATCTGGTGCGCTCCGTCTTCTTCGGCCTGCTGGTGACCCCCTGGGCCGTCTACTTTCTCTCCATCGTGGTGGATCAGCTGGAGGACTCCCGTCAGCGGCTGAGCCGCATGGTGCGCAAGCTGCAGGAGATGCGCGAGCGGGACATGGAGCTCAACAGCCAGTTGCAGGAGAACATCAGCCGCCTCAACGCCCAGATCGCCGAGACCAACCGGGCCGAGACCCTGCGCCAGCAGGCGATCGAGGATCTGGAGAACGAGGTGTTCCAGCGGGAGAAGGCCCAGCTGCACCTGGGGGAGCGCACCGCCCTGCTGCGCTCCTTCATCGACTGCTCGCCGGATCTGGTCTATTACCGCAACGAGGACGAGCAGTTCTCCGGCTGCAACACCGCCATGGAGCAGCTCACCGGCCGGGTCGAGGCGGAGCTCATCGGCCTCACCCCGTTCGACGTCTACAAGCAGGACATCGCCAACAAGGTGGTGGAGACGGATCGCCAGGTGTTTGCCAGCAACGAGCCCATGACCTATGAGCAGTGGCTCGAGTACCCGGATGGGCGCAAGGCCTACTTCGAGCTGCGCAAGGTGCCCTTCTTCGACCGCTTCGGCAAGCGGCTCGGCCTGCTCGGCTTTGGCCGCGACATCACCGAGCGCAAGCAGTACCAGGACAAGCTGGAGAAGGCGAGCCGGGACAAGACCACCTTCATCTCCACCATCAGCCACGAGCTGCGCACCCCCCTGAACGGCATAGTGGGCCTGAGCCGCATGCTGATGGACACCCAGCTCACCCCGGCCCAGCACAAGCAGCTCAACACCATCCACCTGAGCGCCGTGACGCTGGGCAACATCTTCAACGACATCATCGATCTCGACAAGTTCGACCGGCGCCGGCTGGAAATCGTGCCGACCCCCATGGACCTGCCCGCCTTCCTCGACGAGCTGGAGACGCTGTCGCGCATTCAGGCGGAACAGAAGGGACTCTATCTGCACTTCGATCGGGATGGAGAGATGCCGCAATTCGTGATGGCCGACGGCACCCGGCTGCGCCAGGTGTTGTGGAACCTGGTGGGCAATGCGGTCAAGTTCACCGACGAGGGGGGGGTGACCATCCGCTGCCTCGCCCACGAGGCCGAGACCCAGGGCAGGCTGGCCCTGCACTTCGAGGTGGAAGATACCGGCATCGGCATACCACGCGCCCAGCAGGAGAAGATCTTCGCCATGTACTATCAGGTGCAGGGCAAGCAGCACGCCACCGGCACCGGGATCGGCCTTGCCGTCTCGCGCCAGCTGGTGCAGGCCATGGGCGGCCAGCTCCATGTGGACAGCGATGTCGGCGAGGGCGCCTGCTTCACCGCCGAGCTGGAGGTGGCCTGCGTCGAGGCCGCTCCCGAGCCCGAGCTGCCCGACAGCGATCTGCGCCTCGACATCCTGCTGGTGGAAGATGTGGAGCTCAACGTCACCGTCGCCTGCGCCCTGCTCGGCAAGCTGGGGCACCAGGTCAGGGTGGCGCGCACCGGTGGCGAGGCCATCGCCATGGCCAACCCGGATGATTTTGATCTCATCTTGCTCGATATCCAGCTGCCGGACATGACGGGCTTCGACGTGGCGGCCCGGCTGCTGGAACGCTATGGGGAGAGCCTGCCCCCCATGGTGGCGCTGACGGCCAACGTCACCGGCGATCGCCACTATTACCTCGAGCGCGGCATGCAGGATGTGATCAACAAGCCGCTGCGCTCCCAGGCGGTGCGCGCCGTCATCGCCCACCTGTTCGCGGACCTGGCCGATGAGGAGGCCGACGCCGCCAGCGAGCAGGCCGAACAGAACGACTGGCTGGATCTGGGCTTTTTGACCGACTACGCGGACACGGTCGGCAAGGGGGTGCTGATCTCCAGCGTGGATCTGTTCGAGCAGATGATGCCGGACTACATGGCGGTGCTCGACTCGAACATGACGGCCCGGGACCAGGCCGGGGTGGTGGAGGAGGCGCACAAGATCAAGGGCGCCGCCGGCTCCATCGGTCTGCGTCGCCTGCAGCAGCTGGCCCAGTTGATCCAGAGTCCGGATCAGCCCGCCTGGTGGGAGAACGTGGAAGACTGGATTGAGTCGCTACGCCGTGCCTACCCGGGTGACATCGCCCGCCTGCGCGCCTGGTTGCAGGCATGAACCCCAAGCCATGACGGCGCACCCAAGCGAGGGAGCCCAGAGGAGTGAGCCCATGTACCAGACCCTGATCCCGCCCCTGCGCATCGTCTCCAGGGGGGAAGAGAGCCTGCTGGCGGCGACCGAGTTCGATCGGGCCCGGATCGTCCAGGCGGCCCCGGTGCGCCGCTTGCAACAAAAGACCCAGGTGTTCCCGCTGGATGTGAAAGCCTCGGTGCGCAGCCGGCTGACCCACTCCCTGGAGGTGCAGGAGACGGGGCGCCAGATCAGCCGCCGCATCCTGGGGCACTTGCCCGCCGAGGCGGTCTGCCCCTGGTCCTTCATCAATCTGGTGGAGATGGCCTGCCTGCTCCATGACGTGGGCAACCCTCCCTTCGGCCACTTCGGGGAGCAGGTGATGGGGCAGTGGCTCGGCGAGCAGCTCGATCCCCTGTTTGCCACTGCCGTGGGGACGGCGAGCGAGCAGTGGCCGCGGCTGCGGGCCGATCTGCTCGGCTTCGATGGCAATGCCCAGAGCCTGCGGCTGGTGCACAGCCTGCACGAGCTCAACCTCACCCTGGGCCAGCTGGCGGCCCTGTGCAAGTATCCCCAGCAGCAGGATCTCGCCGCGGGCCAGGCCCAGCACCACGGCTGGGCGGCCAAGGGGGGCATCTTCTTCAGCGAACAGCCCCTCTACGCCCAACTTAGCCAGCGCCTGGGCCTGGCGCCGGGCTGCCGCCATCCACTGGTCTATATCATGGAGGCGGCGGACGACATCTCCTACTGCATCGCGGATCTCGAGGACGCGGTGGATCGGCGGATCCTGAGCCAGAGCGAGCTGATCCAGGCCCTGGCCAGTGCCGACGAGGGGGAGTACATGCAGGCCCTGCTCGGGGAATCCAGAGAGGGCAGCGAGGGATTCTTCCCCCACTTTCGCCAGCGACTGACCGAGGATCTGGTGGCGCTGGCGGCCCGGACCTATCTGGCCGAGCATGACGCCATCTTGCAGGGCCGCTATCCCCAGGCTCTGCTCAGCGGCCAGGCGCCGGCGGCCAGGGTGCTGGACACCCTCAAGCGGGTGGCGCGCGAGCAGGTGTTCATGCGTCCCGAGGTGGAGGCCCTCGAACTGGAAGGTTACGCCGCCCTGCGGGGGGTGTTGTCGACCTACGCCTGTCTGCTGGCCCTGCCCGAGAAGCGCTTCTCCCGGCTGCTGGCGGGGGCGGGGGGAGCGGATCTCTTCTTCGCCCGTCGCCTGTTTCACCGCCTCTCCGCCCGCCATCTCAAGGCATACCGGTTGGCGGTGGCCAGCCCGGATGCCCGCTTCCTGTGCCACGCCGAGCAGGAGTGGTATTACCGGGTGCGCCTGCTGCTCGACTATGTCAGCGGCATGACGGACACCTATGTGCTGGAAGAGTACCGACTGCTGTCTGGGATCTAGGATGATCCCTTGCCGCCCTCCCCAAATGGGGGGCGGGTGGTGAGGGCTGGCTTGTATTGAATTCGGTGCTTTTTTACACTTCCGACACTTGTTCCACTTTTCACCCATAAGGAGACGAATATGCAACATTCAATGGTCAACGTTGCGACTCAACACGGCGCCTGCCGTGAGTCCGTTCGTACTCTTTTGCCGCGTGGAGTGAACAGGTAACCCTGTCACCATTTATCACCCGCGGTTCTTCCGCCGGGTGAATGTCTCCGCTCTTCGGGAGGGCCGCAAGGTTCAAACGGAGAGATCTTATGTCTATCGAACTGACCCTGCTGCGCGGTGCCGCGCGCCTGATCGCCTATCGTATTACCCGCATCGAGCAGCGCCGTACCCTGCTCAATCTGTCCCCGGCCCTGCTCAAGGATATCGGACTGGAAGGGCAGGCGGTGCAGGTCTCCCACCTGCGGGAGCGGGAATATCAGACCGGCTTTCGGCTTGGGACGCGAATAACCTGATGGGTGGGGGCCTGGCCCCCATACCATCACCCATTGCTTACTCTGGGCGGGCCGTTGGCCCGCCTTGCCGTTTCTTTTCCCGCAGCAACTTTCTCTCATGACGTTGTTTCGTCGTCCGACAAGTGAAAAGCGTGCCGTGTCGTGGTGGTCACACCGCCTTGTCGTTTGGCCCTTTGCAGTGATTTTCCCTCATGACGCGTCCCCGTCGTCCGATAAGTGAAATAAGTGAAAAAGCGCGCCGTTTCATGGCGGTCACACCGCAGCGCCAGTGTGATACGCTCGCATGCCGACACGGCCGGGAGGGCATGAAGCCTTCCCCCCACTCGCACCCGGGCGTGTGGTGACCGGCCCTCTCAATTCGGAGCCAAGAGGTTCCCTGCGGAACAAGGATGTTTATGAAAATTGCCGTCAAACTGTTGCTGGCCTTCGGCTTCGTCAACCTGCTGATCCTGCTCTCTGCCGTGCTCATCTCCCATCAGCAGCATCAGATCGCCGCCTCCGAGCAGGCGCTGATGCGCCAGGCCCTGCCTGCCTTGCAGCGGGACGAGGCGAGCCAGCAGGCCCTGGTAGCCACCGTCTCCTCCCTGCGGGGTTATCTGATCCTGGGGGCGGATCCCGCCCAGGGGGAGCGGCTCAAACAGGAGTGGCAGCAGGCCTGGCTGCGCATCGAGGGTCAGACCATGGCCCCCCCATTGGCCGAGGCGCTGTCCGCCTTCAAGGCGAGCCAGCAGCGGGTGTGGGATCTGGCCCACACGGATGACAACCTGCCCGCCCATACCCTGATGTTGCAGGAGGCCGGCCCCCTGGCGGAGGCGGCCCTGGATCAGCTGCAATCCTTCACCAACGAGGAGGTGGCGACCGAGGAGATCGGACTCTCTGGGGACAGACGCCGCCTGCTCAAGCAGGTGGGGGATGCCTACAACGGGCTCTCCAATGCCCTCTCCGCGCTGCGGGATTACCTCATCTCGGGGGAGGATGACTATCGCCAGAAATATCTCGACTATTACCAGTTCCACCGGCAACGGGTGCAGGAGATAGAGGGGCAGGCGACCCATTTCACCGAGGCGCAGCGGACGCTCTGGGGTCTGTTCGAGGAGATGTCGACCCCCTTCGGCGAACTGGTCGATCAGGTGATCGCGGCGCGCCGGGCCCCGGACTGGAACCGGGCCAATCATCTGATGGCCCATGAGGTGGAGCCCGAGTTGCTGCGCCTGGGCAGCCTGCTGGCGGATCAGGTCCGTCAGACCCATGCCGAGGTCGACGGCATGGGGGAGCAGATGGAGAGCGCCAGCCGCCGCATCCGCACCATGCTGATCGCCTCCACCCTGGGGGTGCTCCTGCTCAGTACCCTGGTGGCGCTCTGGCTCAGCCGCCATCTGACCGGCGACATCCAGCGGCTCGAGCGCCGCGCCAGCCTGGTGGCGTCCGGCCGTCTGCCGGCCGAGCCCTTGCCGATGCGGCGCGGGGACGAGCTGGGGCGGCTGACCGGCTCCCTCAACCAGATGTCGGCCCAGCTGCGCCAGCTGGTGGCCGATATTCAGGGGGCGGTCGCGCAAGTGGAGGGGGTCAGCGGCGAGGTGAGCGGCACCACTCGCACCCTGGTCTCGGACCTTGCCAGTCAGCATCTCAGGGTGGATGAGGTGGCATCGGCCATCGATCAGATCTCGGTGACCAGCCGGGAGGTGGCCGGCAACATCGCCCAGGCCGCCAGCGCCGCCACGGCGGCAGAGAGCCAGAGCCGGGCGGGGGAGCAGGCCCTCGGCCAGATGGTGGGCACCATGCAGGCCATCTCCACCATGATAGGGGAGGCCAATGGCGCCATGGCGCGCCTCAGCGCCCAGAGCGAGCAGGTGGGCCGCGTCACCGAGGTGATCGCCACCATCGCCGAGCAGACCAATCTGCTGGCGCTCAATGCCGCCATCGAGGCGGCGCGGGCCGGGGAGCAGGGGCGCGGCTTTGCCGTGGTGGCCGACGAGGTGCGTCAGCTGGCCAGCCGCACCAGCCAGTCCACCGCCGAGATAAGCCAGACCATCGCCAGCATACAGCAGCAGACCCGGCAGACGGTGGCGACCGTGAGCACGGGCACCCGGCTGGTGGAGGAGGGGCGCGGCGCGGTGGAGAGCGTCAGCCATACCCTGCAGGGGGCCATCGATCGGGTGCAGGCGCTGAGCGAACAGCTGGGGGCCATCGCCACCGCCACCGAGCAGCAGTCGCGCACCGCCCGTGAGGTGGCCGGCGCCGTGGAGGAGATAGCCGGGCTCAGCCATCAATCCAGCCACCATGGCCAGCAAGGGGAGGCGATCGTGACGCGCCTGGCCCAGGAGACGAGCCGCCTCAGCCAGGCGATCAGCCGCTTCACCCTGCAGTGAGCGGTGCCTTTGGGCGCCAAAAGAGCGCCCCGCAACCTGAGGTGGCGGGGCGCTTTATCTATGGGCGTCAGGCAAGGATCAATCCAGCCGGCGAAACGCCAAGTTATCGAAGCTGCTGCTGGTCTCCTGATTGAGCAGGTTGACCAGCAGGATCGCCCGTTTCGCGCCGTCCGGCTCCAGGTAGATGGCCTCGAATCCGGCCAGGGGGCCAGATTCGATAAGTACCTTGTCACCCTGACTCGGCAGGCAAGCATAGCTGGCTCTCGCCTCGTCGCTGTCATCCTTGCTCATCAGCTGGTACACCAGCTGGCTGCAGATGGGGGTCCACTCCCGTCCGAAGTGGATGATGCGACTGATGCCCCGGGTGGACTTGAGGGTCACCGGGGTCACCTCCTCGAGATCCACAAAGATAAACAGGTAGTTCGGGAACATGGGTTCGCGGACGGGGACGCGCTTGCCACGGCGCAGCTTCTCGACCTCCACCATGGGGTAATAGGATTCAATGCCCTGAGCCGCCAAATGGGCTCGGGCACGCGCCTCTTCCTTGGGCTTGCAGTAGGCCAGATACCATTGTTTCATGCTGATTGTTTCTTGTTGTCGTCGTGCTCAGGGCTATGATAGCGGCAGAGACGAAAAAGGCCACGCTGACGTGGCCTTTTTGCCTGGAGAGCCGCTTACCAGCCCTTGACCAGACCCTCTTTGAACAGGGTCATGCCTTTTTGATAGACCTCGTCGGTCTGGAATGCCTGCACGAACTGCTTGACCTTCTCGTCATCCTTGTTCTCTTCACGAGAGACGATCAGGTTGACGTAGGGGGACTCCTTGTCTTCGACGAACAGGCCGTTCTCGGTCGGGGTCAGCCCGATCTGACCGGCGAAGGTGTTGTTGATGATGGCCAGATCCACGTCTTCCAGGGAGCGGGGCAGCTGGGCGGCTTCCAGTTCGACGATCTTGAAGTTGCGCGGGTTGGTGGCGATGTCCAGCACGGTCGCCTCCAGGCCGGCGCCCTCTTTCAGGGTCAGCAGACCCTGCTTCTCCAGCAGGATCAGGGAGCGACCCAGGTTGGTAGGATCGTTGGGCACCGCTATCTGGGCGCCATCTTGCAGCTCGCTCAGGGCCTTGATCTTCTTGGAGTAACCGGCAATCGGGTAGACGAAGGTGTTGCCGACCGGCACCAGCTTGAAGCCGCGATCACGGATCTGGGCATCCAGGTAGGGTTTGTGCTGGAAGGCGTTGATGTCGATGCTGCCATCGTTCAGGGCCACGTTGGGGGTGACATAGTCGGAGAAGGTCACCACCTCGACGGTCAGGCCAAACTTGTCCTTGGCAACCTTGGCGGCGGTCTCAACCAGTTCGGTCTCGGGGCCGGCGATGGCGCCAATCTTCAGGGTCTTGCTCTCTTCCTTCTGGCCGCAGCCGACCAGTACCAAGCCAGCCAGCAGAGCCGCCGCGATGGATTTAATGGCTAATTTCATGAAAACCTCCTGTTAGAAATCGACGTTTAGCGATGATCGCATTTGTTGACCAGGCGCTCACCTGCGCTCTGGATGAGTTGAACCAGTACCACCAGAATGGCCACGGTCACCAGCATGACGGTGGGATCGAAACGCTGGTAGCCGTAACGGATCCCCACGTCTCCCAGGCCGCCCCCCCCGATGGCACCGGCCATGGCGGAGTAGTTGACCAGGGTCACCAGCGTGATGATGACGCTGTTGAGGATGCCGGGCAGGGCCTCTGGCAGCAGCACCTTGGTGATGATTTGCAGCGGCTTGGCGCCCATGGCCTTGGCGGCCTCGAGCAAGCCGTCCGGCACCTCCATCAGGGCCCCTTCCACCAGACGGGCGATGAAGGGAACGGCGCCTATGGTGAGCGGCACTATGGCGGCTATGGTGCCGATGCTGGTGCCGACGATGAGTCGGGTCAGCGGTATGATGGCGACCAGCAAAATGATGAAGGGCACGGAGCGACCTATGTTGACCACGACCCCCAGCAGGCGGTTGAGCACCGGATTGGCCAGGATCTGACCCGGTTTGGTCACGTAGAGGGCGACCCCCAGGGGCAGGCCGAGCAGGCAACCGAACAGGGCGGAGGCGGACACCATGATAAGGGTGTCGCCAAGGGCCGTGATGAGCAGATTAATCATGGCGTCGGACATGACCCGTTACCTCCAGCTGAATGGGATTGTTGAGCAAGGCGTGCGTCTGAGTGGCGCCAGGGGCCGTGAACAGCGGACTAGTCATGGCGTCGGACATAACCCATTACCTCCAGCTGTATGTGGTTGTCGATGAAGAACTGTTGCGTGGCCTCGCACTGGGCCTCGTCGCCGAACACCTCGGCCAGCAGGAAGCCGAACTTGACCCCCCCCGCGTATTCGATGTCCGCCGCCAGTATGCTGACGTCTATGTTGAAGCGGCGGCTCGCCTCCGAGATGAGCGGGCTGTCGACGCTGGCGCCGGTGAAGCCGAGCTTGAGCAGCGGATAGCTGTCGGGGACCCGGGTTGGGGTCATCCTGTCCTGATACTCCTGGGGCACGTCCAGGTGGATGGTGGAGTGGATGAAGTCGCGGGCCAGCTGGGTCTTGGCGTTGCTGAAGAACCAGGCCACTTCCCCCTGTTCGATCAGGCTGCCATCGCTGATGATGGCCACCTCGTCACAGATCCCCTTCACCACATCCATCTCGTGGGTGATCAGCAGTATGGTCAGCCCCAGCTTGACGTTGATCTCCTTGAGCAGGGTCAGGATGGAGCGGGTGGTCTGGGGGTCCAGGGCCGAGGTGGCCTCGTCACACAGCAGCACCTTGGGGGCCGGTGCCAGGGCGCGGGCGATGGCGACCCGCTGCTTCTGCCCGCCGGAGAGTTCGGACGGATAGGCATGGGCGCGGGCTTCGAGACCCACCAGGGCCAGCAGCTCCAGCACCCGGGCCTGGATGCGGGCCTTGTCCCATCCCGCCAGCTCCAGCGGGAAGGCGATGTTGGCGGAGACGGTGCGCGAAGAGAGCAGGTTGAAGTGCTGGAAGATCATGCCGATCTGGCGGCGGGCCTGGGTCAGCTCGCCATCGCCGAGGGCGGTCAGGTCTTGGCCATCGACCACCACCTGGCCGTCGGTGGGCCGCTCGAGCAGGTTGACGCAGCGAATGAGGGTGCTCTTGCCGGCGCCGGAGGCACCGATCACACCGAAGATTTTGCCTTGGGGTACATGCAGGCTCACATCACGCAGGGCGTGCACGGCGTCACTGCCTTTACCGTAGACTTTGTTGAGGGCATTCAACTTGATCATGGATTCTTCCGTGCCAAAGCCTTAAAGCACAGGGCGCTACAGGCGGGTAAGTTGGGCAGAGGTTACACTGGGTTTGCTCTGTCATCATGGTTGATGATGCTAAGATGTCTGGATGGCTATGTCAACGTGTGTTTTTACGTCTAGACGTCTAAAACCTGGATCTCCCTCGCCACGAACCGGCAATGAAAAAAACCGCTCCGAGGAGCGGTTCTGGTCATCCGGGCCGCGTCACGGGGCGCGTCCCCCTCGCCTCACTGGGTCTGGCTGTCCTGCGCCTGCGGGGCCTGCTCCTTGAGGAAGCTGATCCAGGGGGTGGCACGACCGCTGACCTGGCCATTCTGGGCGGCCTGGGTGAAGGCGGTGAGCGCCTCCTTGGGCCGGTTCTGCTCGAAGTAGGCCACCCCGGTCAGGAAGGTGAGGTCGGCTCGCTGCAGCGCGCTGGCATTGCCCGCCGGCTTGCCCGCCAGGGCCACCAGATCCTGATAGCGCTTGCTCTGGATCATCATGCGCGCCATCTTGAGCTGCAACTCGGCGTTGGGCGCCTGGCGGTAGGCCGTCATCAGGGTATCGATGGCCGGGTTGAGCTCCTTGGCCTGATGCCAGTAGTTGGCCAGGGTCTTGAGGTTGGCCACGCTGCGCTCCACCTTGCCCTCCTTCATGGCCTTCTCCAGCACGCGGGCGCCGCGGTGGGGAATGCCGGCGAAGGCGAGGTAGTTGGCCAGGCGCAGCAGCTCGGCCTGCTCGGTCAGCATGCCGAGCCGGTAGGCGCCCTCCAGGGCGGCCAGCGCCTTGGCATCATTGCCCGCCTGCATATACATGGCCGAGAGCTGGGTCCAGTACTTCTTCTTCTCCGGGAACATGCCCACCAGGGTGGTCAGTACCTCGGTCGCCGGCTTGTACTGTTTCAGCTCGTAGTGCGCCCCCATCTTGAGCAGATACCAGGACTCGGGGGCCTTGCCGGCGGAGAGACGGATGGCACTGTCTACCGCCGGAATGGCCTCCCGGTACTGCTTGAGCTGGACATGGGCGTTGGCCAGGGTGATGTAGGCATGGGGGGTGGGCTTGTCATCCTTGCCAAGGCTGGCGAACCACTGCTTCATGGTTGCCACCGATCCCTGGTAGTTGCCCTCGGCCATGTAGAGCTGGGCCAGGTTGTAGCGCACCTGCTGGGCCACGGGCTGGGGCAGGCCGCCGGTGGCAATGGCAGCGGCGAAATACTTGGTCGCCTTGCCATATTGCTCCTGCTGCGCCGCCAAAAAGCCCAGGGTTTGCAGTATCACCCCCTTGTCATAGACCTTCTCCCCGGCCCCCGAGAGGGCATCTTGCAACTTGGCATTGGCTTCGCCGTACTGCTTGGCGGCGATCAGCTCCTGGGCCTTGTTGACCGCGCGGTAGGCGCGGTCGGAGAGGGCGGGTTGTTCGGCGGCCCAACTGGCGGTGCTCATCAACACGGCCAGGGCGACCGGGGCCAATATCCCCTTGTGTAACTTGTTCATCGCCACCTTCCTTAGTTGACCGCGAATTCGATCTCTTGCCGCATGCGACTCGCTTGCGGCTTGCCATCGACCATGGCGGGTTTGAATGTCCACTTGGCCACCGTCTTGCGCGCCTCCTTGCCGAGGTCATAGCTGCGGGGCTGCTCCTTGACCACGCGCACGTTGCTGACGGTGCCCCGCTCGGTGACGGTGAACTCCAGCAATACCTTGCCCGAGGCCAGACCCGCGAGGGCGGCCTTGCGCGGCATCATGGGCTCGAAGGTGGCCAGGGGGATGGCGCCATTGTTGCCTCCCATGCCACCGCCGCCACCCCCTGTGCTGTAGGCGCCGAGGGCGTTGCCGCCGGCGATGTTGACCGGCAAGTCCAGCTTGGGCATGTCCATGGCCATGGTTTGCATCTGCGGCTTGTCCGGGCTCGACACCTCCATCTCGGGTGGGGGGGGCGGGCGCTTGGGCGGCGGTGGCTTGGGCAGTTCTCTCTGTTTCTCTTGCAGCGTCTCCTGGGGCTTGATGCGGATGAAGTCGACCATGCTGACGTCGTCTTGTTCCAGCAATTCCCGGCGCTCCTGGTTGACCAGCTTGTCCATTCCCCAGAACAGGCCGAATACCACCAGGAAGGCGGCTGCGAAGGATATCAGGTATCTCATTGGTGACCCCTGGCATCAGCCTTCTTTATTGGCGGCGATGGAGATGTTCTGCACCCCGGCCATGCGGATCTGATCCATGACTTCCACCACGATACCGGACCTGGATTCGGTATCGGCCTGGATCACCACGGCGCCCTCCGGGTTCTCGGCACGCAGCCGCTCGATGTTGGCACGCACGGCGCCCACCTCGACCTGGCGCTTGTCGACCCAGACCTGACCGTTCTCACGCACGGCCACCATGATGTTGCCCTTCTTGACCGTCTCGGCGGTGTTGGCGCTGGGGCGGTTGATCTCCACCCCGGCCTCCTTGACGAACGAGGTGGTGACGATGAAGAAGATCAGCATGATGAACACTATGTCCAGCATGGGGGTCATATCGATCGCCGCCTCGTCTGCGCTGCTCGCGCTGTGACGCTTTCTCATAGCAAAAACTCCTTGCTTGTACCGGGTGGCCGGGTCTGGCCCGGCCACCGCATCGTTCCCTGACTCAACCGTGCTTCAGGCTGTCTTCCAGCTTGTCCACCGCCAGCCTGCCCTTGTGCTCCAGCCGGCTGGCGAAGAACAGGCCGGAGAGGGAGGCCACCATGCCGGCCATGGTCGGAATGGTCGCCTTGGAGATGCCGGAGGCCATGGCCCGCGGCGATCCCGTCCCCGTGATGGCGAGGGTGTCAAACACCTGCACCATGCCAACCACTGTGCCTAGCAGCCCCATCAGCGGACAGAGGGCGATCAGCACCTTGATGATCGGCATCCCCTTGTCCACCGCCAGGGCAACCCGGGATACCAGCTCGCGCCGGATCTGCCTGGCAGACCAGGATTGATGGTCATGGCGGGCCAGCCAGGTCTGCTGGGTGCCCTTGGCCTGCTGCGGATAGACGGTCAGAAAATAGATCCAGCGCTCGAGCAACAGGGCCCACATCACCAGGGTGAGGAAGAAGATGGCGACCAGCACATCTCCCCCCATCCCCAGAAAGCGCCGGATGGATTCCACTTCCTCAATCAACCAGAACCACATGGAAGACTCCTTACGCTGCGGCTTTGGAGGCGTGCAGGCTTTCCTGATAACGGGCCACGAACCCGGCGCTCTGCTCTTCCAGCACCTGGATCAGGCGACGGCTCTGGGTCTGTACCACTGTGTAGAGGAACAGCATGGGCACGGCGACCACCAGGCCTTGCATGGTGGTGACCAGGGCTTCGGAGATGCCGCCGGCCATCAGCTTGGGATCGCCGGTACCGAACAGGGTGATGGCCTGGAAGGTGGCGATCATGCCGACCACGGTACCCAGCAGCCCCAGCAGGGGGGCGACCGAGGCGATCAGCTTGATGATGCCCACCCCCTTCTCCAGGGTCGGCACGTTGCGCAGTATCACCTCGTCGAGCTTGGACTCCAGATCCTCTATGTTGTCGCCCTTGTGGCCCTGATAGGCGGCCAGCATCTCACCCAGGGGATTGCCCTTGATGATGGCGTCTGACTTCATCTGCTTGCGCATGGCGCCGCCGAGGAGGGAGAGGCGGGCGCCGCAGAACAGGGCGATCAGCACCCCCACGGCCCCCAGGGCCAGGATGACGTAACCGACCACGCCGCCCTGATCGATCCGCTCGGCCAGGGTGGGGGACTGCACCAGCAGGGAGAGGATCACGCCGCGGGAGGGATCCACATAGATGGGCTCGAGCCCGGCGCCACCCTGCTCGAAGCCGGCGATGAGGGAGGTCATCTTGCCGTCGGGCTGACGGGAGAGCTCCTCGAACTTGCCGGTCTCGGGGACGAAGTTGAGGTACTTGCCATCGGCGACCGTGTTGAACTCGCCTATCTGGGTGACGGTCTGGTCGGCCTGGCTCCCCTCGCCATAGACGACGGTGGCCGGGATCCGGCTCACCTTGCCGGCGTCTATCATGCGGCTGAGGATGGTGGTCCAGAACGCCTCGAGATCACCGCTGGAGGGCAGCTCCTTGCTCTCGGCCAGCCTGGTGAGCAGCGGGCCCTGCTCCGGGTATTCGACCCGCAGCGGCGAGGCGTTGAAGATGCCCTTGAACTCGCCGGCGAACTGGCGCACCACCCCGAACATCTCCCCCATGTTGCCGGAGCGCTGGCGCAGGGTCTCGGTCAGCTCGGTCAGCTGCTTGTCGTTGGCGTCGAAGCTGGCCTTGAGCTGATCGCCCTTGGCGGTTTCGGCGGCCAAGTCGGCCTTGGCCTTGGCCAGCAGGTTGGCCTGCTCATTCTTGTCGGCCAGGAAGCGGGCCTCCCGCTCCTTGTTGAGCTGGGATTCGGTCAGGCTGTCGGCCTTGACCTGGCTCAGCAGGGCATTGAGATCCACCGGCTTCTCGGCGGCGGTGACCGGCAGGGTGAACAGGGTCGCGCCGGCTATCAGCGAGGCGATCGTGAGTCTGAGTCCTTTCATGATGCTTTCTCCGCAGTGTGAACCGGCAGCTTGATCAGGGCAGGGGGCGCCTGCTTCTTGGCGATGCGAAGGCCTTGTTCAACCGCACTGCGATACTCCTGGGGCAGGGTGTCCCACTGGCGGGTCTGCTTGTTCCACACCCCTGTCTCCATGCCGTCCGGGGATTGGTAGAGCAGGGCGATGCGACCGACCCGCAGGAATTCATAGGTCTTCTGGGCGCCATCCTTGTCCAGGCTGGCCTTGTAGGCTTCTATGGTGCGGCTGAAGCCCTCTTCTATCTGGTAGGCTTCGAGGATCTTGCGGTACTTCTCCGAGATGGTGACGTCGGCCCGGTTCATGAGATCGGTCAGGGCGGCGACCCTGTCTTCGCGCTCCACCTGCTGGAACGGCAGGTCCAGCGCCACGAACTGCTCGAGGGCGTCGATCATCTTGAGCATCAGCGGCACCACCTCGGTGCTGGTCTGATCTATCTGGGCTATCTGGCGCGCCATGGAGGCCAGCTCGCTGCTCTGGGATTCCACCATCTTGCCGACCTGCTCGTTGTAGGTGCGCAGGCTGTCGAGCTGTCGCAGGCTCGCCTTGTACTGGGCCAGGGCGGACTCCGCGCTGTCGGCGTAGTTGTCGATCTTCTGCTGGGACACTTTCGAGGCATTGTCGGTGGCGGCCTGGGCGTCTACCGCCTGACCGGCGGTGGCGGCACTCAGGTTGAAGCTGGTCAACAGAGCGGCCGATACCAGGCTGCCCAGGAGCGCTTTCTTCATTGTCATAGTCCTTGTTTTCATAGGATTACCCTATCTCCGTTACTTCCTTGGAATCTTGGGCAAAGCCGGCCCGGGGGCCGGCTTGTTGTCATGTCAGCAAAGGGATCAGAACTTCTGGGTGTAGTCGAGGTAGTAGATGCGACCGTCGATGCTGTAGACCTCTTCGTCGTAGGTGAAACCATCGCTCTCGAGGGAGGGGGTGCGATTGAACATGTTCTTCACCCCGGCCTGCAGCTTGCCGTTCCAGGGGGTATCCACGCCGACGTTCAGGTTCCAGGTGGTGTTGGAGGCGATGTGGCCCACTTCCTCACCCGTGTCGGCGATATAGTCCTGGCTCTGGGAGTCGATGTAGTTCGCGCTCAGATAGGTGTCCATGTTCCACCACTGGGGCACGTTCACGCCGATCCCGGTGTTGAAGCGCAGCTGCGGCATGCCGTTCTGGCCGATCTTGTCGATCTCGGGGCCGCCGGCGTACAGGCCTTCCTTGTACTCCAGGATGTAGGTGCCGCCGAAGTCGTAGCGCACGGTGGCGACATCCAGGTCGTAGTTGTAATCGAGCTTGAAGTCCAGACCGCTGGTGTTCAGATCCCCCAGGTTGACCATGGGAGAGATGACGTTGCGGATCTTGCCGTCGCTGCGACGCTCGACCAGGCTGGAGCCGCCGTTGTTCAGCTCGTCATAGATGATGGACTGGGTGGAGTTGAGCTGGATGACATCCTCGATCTTGATGATGTAGTAGTCCAGGGAGAGGTTCAGGTTGTCGAGGGGGCTGTAGCTGGCACCGAAGTTCCAGGTGTTGGCCGTCTCTTCCTTCAGATCCTCGTTGGAGGTGCGAGTGGTGTTGTACTGCTGGTTCGGGCAGTCGGCCGCCGAGATGCCGTTGTTCTGGCAGTAGACGTAATCCTTGGCCCAATCCGCGGAGAAGGAGTCTGCCGCGTAGAGATCCTGCAGGCTCGGGGCGCGGAAGGATTGGGACCAGGAGGTGCGGAACATCAGGTTGTCCAGGGGCTGATAGCGCAGGCTCGCCTTGGGCGAGAAGGCGCTGCCAAAGTCGCTGTACTTGTCATAACGACCGGCGATGCTCAGCTCGACCTCGTCCAGCACCGGGATCAGGGTCTCCAGGTAGACGGCGGTGACGTTGCGATCGCCGCCGGAGGAGTTGCCGGAGGAGCCTATGATGTTACCCGCCTCGGACTGGGCGTCATATTTGTCCGCATAGATCCAGTCGTTGTACTCGGCGCCGGCATACCAGCTGACCGGGCCTGCGGGCAGCTCGCCCATGTCCCACTGCACCCCGGCGTACCACTGGTAGAAGTCCATAGTGGAGCGGCGGCTGGTGTCGGCGGCCATGGCGGCCGTGGTGTCTGAATCAAACTCGCCATTGACGAACTTGCCATCGGCCACGGCCTGCTGGGCGGCGGAGGCCAGCACATAACCGGTGCCGTTCTCCTTGTTGTCGGTCTTGGAGTACATGTAACCGGCGTTCCACTGCATATCGCCTACGGCTTCGGTGGGCAGGGTGCCCTCAAAGGCCAGGTTCAGGCTGCCCGTGGTGTCCGTGACCAGGTTGTCGCGGGGGCCGACGTTGTTGAAGCGGTAGTAGACGTAGGCGGCTTCCCCCAGGCTCTGGGTGGCGGCGGCGTCCAGGCCGTTCTGGCTGTAGAAGTCGGCATTTTTCGGGTTGGCCGCATCCACGGTGAAGAAGCCGGCGGCCGGGGCGAAGCGACTGAAGCTCTCGACCCGGGAGGCGACCACCTGGGGCACGAAGTCGACGCTGTCGCTGATGTGGTAGCGGCCGTTGAGGTAGAGGGTGTCGCGGCTGCGGGAGGCGGTGGTGGCGGCCACCTTGCCGTAGTCATAGTTACAGCCGCCATCGAAGTTGGTGAAGGGCTCTTTGCAGGTGCCGTTGGCGTCGGTCACCCCGGCCAGGGGGCCGTAGCTCCACTGGGCATCGCCATTGCCATCGACGCCGGTGATCCCCTCGACGTTGCGGCCGTAGGCGCTCGGAGACTCCTTGCCCTGCTTGCTGAGATAGTCGCGATCCCGGGCGAAGATGATGTCTTTCTTGTCGTGCTCATAGACGGCCATCAGGGAGCCTTTCTCCCCTGTGATCCCGGCCATCACGGAACCGCTCTTCTCATCGCCCCCCTCTTCGCTCGGGCTGCCGAGGCGGCCCTGGAACTGCAACCCTTCATAGTCCTGCTTGAGGATGACGTTGATCACGCCGCCGATGGCATCGGAACCATAGATGGCGGAGCCGCCGTCCAGGTTGACTTCCACCCGCTCAACGGCGGCCATGGGAATGGTGTTGAGGTTGATGGCGGTGCCGCCCATGGTGGGGGAGCCGGCGACCCGCTTGCCGTTGAGCAGCACCAGGGTACGCTCGGAGCCCAGCCCGCGCAGGCCGACCGTGCCTTGCGACTGGAAGGAGCTGCCCGAGGCGGGGGAGACGCCACCGAAGGAGTTGTAGGAGGCTTGCTTGAGGTAGTCGGCCACCGTCTGCTGGCCGGACTGTTCTATCTTGGCCTTGCTGACGGAGACAACCGGGGTGGCGCCTTCGACGTCGACGCGGGAGATGCGTGAGCCGGTGACCTTGATTTTCTGCAGCTGTTCGACTTCCTGTCCCTCTTCTGCATGGGCAGAGGGGGCCGCCACTGCTGCGCTCGCCAACGCGAACGCGATGGCAGCAGAGATCCTGCTTTTCCTAAGCATCGCTTATATCCTTCCTGGTTGTTTATTGTTTGCTTCCTGAACCGCCCTCGTTGGAGCGGTGCGTAAGGCTTATCAAGTTTTGGCGGCGGGCGTCAATTGACCGCCCCTGGCTGGGGGAGTCAGGGTGGGAAGGGTGGGAATACCGAGTGAGTGGCGTTTTCTTGGTGAGATATTCTGGCTGAAAAACAAACCGCGAGTTAATGTTTTGTTAATTTCGCTTTATTCAAATTATCCGATTAATGTGGAACTTATTAGTATCGGCACGGTCTCTCTGTTTTTTATTCCATACTTTCCCTCTCTAACGACATTTTTATCTGCATCTCTGCCGTTCGCCCCTGGCCTTCGTCATGGCTGGTCTGATGAGCATGAATGGCCCCTTTTCTATATACCTGGAAATAACTGGGGGAGGTCTTCTATTAAGATGATGAAAAAAATCGTTTTTTTGTTAACTTCCTGACGAAATGCAAACAATGTTTTAATGGGTTTAATCATTTTTTAATGCTGGATTTTTATCTTGAATTGGGTTTTTCAGAAAAAAGAGTGCAGTGATTTACGCTGTGGCGACAGTTTGGCGGAGGAGGGCGGTTATGGACTTCGTTTTACTTGATTTTTGTTGCAGAGGTTTTACAGTGGCCGAGCGGATTGTTTGCCAAATAGTCAGTCAATCCAGCGAGTAATGCCAGGAAGGAGAGGCGAGTCACAGGAAATGACTGGCCACACAATAACAACAAGGACGAGGTTCAACCCACCATGCTGTCGTATTTCTTACGTCGGATGCTTTTGATCATCCCGACGTTTCTCGGTATCACGCTGCTGGTCTTCACCGTTACCCGTTTCGTGCCGGGTGGCCCGGTGGAACGCATGCTGCTGCAGGCGCAGGTCTCCCAAGGCGAGTCCGGACGCTCCAGTGGCAGCAAGGGCGCGCAGGCCCTCTCGGACGAGCAGATCGAGGAACTCAAGGCCTTCTACGGTCTCGACAAGCCCATGCTGATCGCCTACTGGGAGTGGCTGCAGAAGCTGGTGGTGCTGGATCTGGGGGAGTCGACCCGCTACTACGAGCCGGTGTGGGATCTCATCAAGGAGAGACTGCCGGTCACCGCCTTCTTCGGCCTGGCCACCTTCCTGCTGAGCTATCTGGTCTCCATCCCGCTCGGGGTGGCCAAGGCGCTCAAGCACAACAGCCGCTTCGACTCCCTCAGCTCCATGTTCATCTACATGGCCTATGCGCTGCCCGCCTACGTGGTGGGGATCTTCCTCATCACCGTCTTCGCGTTTCATCTGGAGTGGCTGCCCATGGGGGGCTTCCCCGGCGATGACTTCGAGTACATGGAGAGCAGCTGGGACCAGATACGCACCCTCTTCGCTCACGCCCTGCTGCCCCTCATCGCCTATGCCATCGGGGATTTCGCCATCCTCACCATGACCATGAAAAACAGCCTGATGGAGAACCTGTCGGCGGATTACGTGCGCACAGCGGTGGCCAAGGGGCTGCCGTTTCGCAAGGCGGTCACCGACCACGCCATGCGCAACAGCCTGATCCCCATCGCCAGCCATCTGGGCAGCGTGCTCACCGTCTTCTTCGGCGGATCCTTTCTCATCGAGACCATCTTCAACATCGACGGCATAGGCCTGCTCGGTTACGAGGCCATCGTCGAGCGGGACTACCCCACCGTCATGGGGATACTGGCCATCACCTCCATGCTGATGCTGGTGGGCAACATCGTCTCCGACATCTGCGTCGCCCTGGTCGATCCCCGCGTACGGTTTGGAGAGTAATCATGAGTCAGATCTCTATTACCATGCCGATGCTGATGTCACCCTATATCGTCTCCGATATCTGCGTTGCACCTTCTGTCGATCCCCGCGTGCGGTTTGGAGAGTGAACATGAACGCGAGCCTTCTTGTCATGCTGATGCGGGTGTCATGCCATATGGTCTCCGACATCTGCGTCGCCCTGGTCGATCCCCACGTGCGGTTTGGAGAGTAATCATGAGTCAGATCTCTATTGCCATGCCGATGCCGATGTCACCCGATATCGTCTCCGACATCTGCGTTGCCTTCGTGTATCCCCGCGTGCGGTTTGGAGAGTGAACATGAACCTCAATCCGGTCACACTGAAAAAACTCAAGCGCTTCAAGTCGATCAAGCGCGGTTACTACTCCTTCATCATCTTCGCAACCCTGGTGCTGCTGGCGCTGCTGGCGGAGCTGATTGTCAACAGCCGCGCCCTGATAGTGAGCCACGGGGGTCAGCTCTACTTCCCCACCTATGGTGACGTGATCCCGGGCCAGCAGTTCGGGCTCGACTACCAGTACGAGACCAACTATCGCCAGCTCAAGGCGAAGTTTGCCGAGGAAGGGAAGGGGGACTGGGTCTTGCTGCCCCCCGTGCCCTGGAACCCCTACGAGCAGGATTTCAAGCAAGACAGCTATCCTCCCTATGCCCCCAGCCTGGCCGAGCGTCACTTCCTCGGCACAGATACCAGCGGACGGGACGTGCTGGCGCGCCTCATCTACGGCTTTCGCATCGCCATCGGCTTTGCCTTCATCGTGCTGGTGGCGAGCTATGTCATCGGGGTCAGCATCGGCTGCATGATGGGCTTTCTCGGGGGGCGTTTCGATCTCATCTTGCAGCGCTTTATCGAGATCTGGTCCCAGGTGCCGTTTCTCTACGTCATCATGATCCTGGTGTCCCTGGCCAAGCCCAACTTCGGCCTGTTTGCCTTCATCAACGTGCTGTTTGGCTGGATGGGGATCACCTGGTACATGCGCACCCTCACCTACAAGGAGCGGGCGCGGGACTATGTGATGGCTGCGCGGGCCCAGGGGGCCAGCACCAAACGGATCATCTTCAACCACATACTGCCCAACACCCTGGTGATGATAGTGACCCTGGCGCCGTTCGCCGTGGTGGGCAACATCTCCACCCTGACGGCGCTGGATTACCTGGGCTTTGGCCTGGCGCCGCCCACCCCGAGCTGGGGGGAGCTGCTCTCCCAGGGGATCAACAACCTGGATGCCATCTGGATCGTCAGCTCAGTGGTGGCGGCGGTGAGCCTGGTGCTCATCATGGTCTCCTTCATCGGCGAGGCCATCCGCGAGGCGTTCGATCCGCGCAAGTTCACCCGTTATCAGTGACGGCGGCAGATGGCGCCTGGAACGAACCGATTGCGTATTTTCCCTTATCAATGAGACCCCAGTGCAGGGGCTAGACCAGGAAGTCAAACATGAACAATAAAATCAAATGGATAGGTGCTCTTTTTCTCATGGTGAACGGATCCTGGGTCTGGGCAGCCAGCTTGCCTGCGGATCTCAAGTGGGAGACCAATGACACGGATCCCACCTTCGCCTCCCCCCAGGCGCTGCCCGGCGGCACCCTCAACATGTTTGTGGACAGCTTTCCCCTGACGTTTCGCACCGTGGGGCCGGACTCCAATGGCGCGTTTCGCTCCTATATTCTGGATAACCAGCTGAGGCTCATCAGCTTCCATCCCAACACCGGCAACCCCATTCCGTCCCTGGCGACCCACTGGGCCATCGCGCCGGACAACCAGACCGTCTACTTCAAGCTGGATCCCCGTGCCAGGTGGTCGGACGGCAAGCCGGTCACCGCCGATGACTACACCTTCGGCTACGAGATGATGCGCTCCAAGCACATCAAGGGTCCCTGGTTCAACAACTACTACACCAATGAGGTGGTGGCGGTGGACAAGATTGACCCCCACACCATCCTGGTCAAGGCGGGCAACCCCAAGGCCAGGCTGGATCTGCTCAACACCACTGAGCTGTGGCCCCAGCCCAGGCACTTCTACAAGCTCGATGAAAACTGGGTGAAGAAGTACAACTGGGCCCTGGTGCCCACCACGGGCCCCTATGTGATGACGGATGTCAAGAAGGGCAAGTCGGTCACCTTCAGCAAGCAGAAGGCGTGGTGGGCCAGAGACGATCGCTACAACCAGCACAGGTTCAACGTGGACACCATCAAGGTGCAGGTGATCCGGGATCGCAACATCGCGTTTCGCCACTTCCTGAAGGGGGAGTTCGACACCTTCGAGATGCTACTGCCGAACTGGTGGCATGAGAAGGCGACTACCCAGGAGTACAAGCAGGGGCTGGTCAAGAAGGTGATGGCCATGACGGACACCAAACAGGGGGCCCAGGGGCTGCACCTCAACATCGCCAATCCCAAGCTGGCCGACCTCAATGTGCGCCTCGGCATCCAGCATGCCATCAACATCGACAAGATGATCAAGACGGTGCTCTACGGCGACTACCAGCGGGCCACCACCTTCGACTCCGGCTTCGGCCCCTTCACCGAGGTGGATCTCCCCGGCCGCGGCTACGAGATCAACAAGGCCCGTGACTACTTCGCCAAGGGGGGCTTCGATCAGGCGGGGCCGGATGGCATCTTGCGCAATGCCAGGGGCGATCGCCTCAGTCTGGCCATCACCTATGCCACCGCGGAGCACACCAAGCGTCTGACCGTGCTGAAAGAAGAGGCGAAGAAGGCGGGCCTGGATCTGGAGCTCAATCTGGTGGACGGCGCCACCGGCTTCAAGGTGATGCTGGAGAAGAAGCATGAGGCGGCCTGGCTCGGCTGGGGCGGCGGCGGTCTCTATCCCCAATACTGGGAGTTCTTCCACTCGGACAACGCCAACAAGTCCCAGACCAACAACTTCTTCAATGTGGCCGACCAGCAGCTCGATGGGCTGATCGACCGCTATGGCAGCGAGTTCGACATAGAGACGCGGGCCGCCCTCTCCCGCCAGATCCAGCAGCGCATCTATGATCTTGCCATCTTCGTGCCCGGTGCCCAGCTCAACTATGTGCGGGCCAGCGCCTGGCGTTACGTCATGCTGCCCGAGGTGCCCGCCACCAAGAACTCGCCGGATCTGCTCTATTGGCCCATGGACGGTTACCCTTATAGCAGCGGCGGCCTGCTCTGGCTCGATCCCAAGGTACGGGAGCGGACCGAGCAGGCCAGGGACGCGGGCGAGAGCCTGCCCTCGCAAGACATGGTCGACAAGACCCATGCACGCAGTTGAGAGGGGCAGCCAGATGGCGATAAGCAAGGCACCCATCCTGGAGGTACGTGACCTCGAGGTGGAGTTCAGTGTCGATGAGGGCCAGGTCAAGGTACTCGACGGGGTCAGCTTCCAGGTGGCCCCGGGCCAGACCCTGGGGATAGTCGGCGAATCCGGTTGCGGCAAGAGCGTCACCTCCCTCGCCATCATGGGGCTCCTGCCCCAGCCCCACGGCCGGGTGGTGGCGGGGGCCATCGACTTCCAGGGCGAGGCGCTGCTGGGCTTGAGCCCGGATCAGATGTACAAGGTGCGCGGCAACCGCATCTCCATGATCTTCCAGGAGCCGATGACGGCGCTCAACCCGGTCAAGACCATAGGCGCCCAACTGGTGGAGGTGTTTGCCCTGCACAGGCCCGAATACAGCAAGCGGGATCGCAAGGAGGCCGCCATTGCCATGCTGCGCAAGGTCGGCATGCCGGAGCCGGAGGCGCGCTTTGACGTCTATCCCCACAACCTCTCCGGCGGCATGCGCCAGCGGGTGATGATCGCCATGGCCCTCGCCTGCGAGCCCGATCTGCTCATCTGCGACGAGCCGACCACGGCGCTGGATGTCACCATCCAGGCCCAGATCCTGGCATTGATGAAGGAACTCCAGGCCCAGACCGGCATGGCCATCCTCTTCATTACCCACGATCTCGGCGTGGTGGCCGAGCTGTGCGACGAGGTGGTGGTGATGTACGCGGGGCGCGCGGTGGAGCGGGCCCAGGTGTTTGACCTGTTCGAGCGGCCCCATCATCCCTATACCCATGGCCTGATGCGCTCCATTCCCCGGCTCGAAGATGCGCCCAAGACCCTGCTCAACACCATCAAGGGGCAGGTGCCAAGCCTGTCCGAGATGCCGGCGGGCTGCCGCTTCTCCAACCGCTGCCCCCACGCCAGCGCGCGCTGCGTCGGCGAGGTGCCGCCGGTGGAGTTGCTGGCCAACCGGCATGCGGTGGCCTGCCATCACTGGAAGGAGATCTCTCTATGACGCCACTTCTGCAGATAAAGGGGCTCAAGCAGCACTTCTCCATGGGCGGCGGCCTGCTGCGAAAGAAGTACACCGTCTATGCGGTGGACGGCATCAGCTTCGATCTGAAACGGGGGGAGACCCTCGGCCTGGTGGGAGAGTCCGGTTGTGGCAAGTCCACCCTGGGGCGATCCCTGCTCAAGCTGTTCGAGCCGACCGCGGGACAGATAAGCTTCGAGGGGCGGGACATCACCCATCTCTCGCCCAGGGAGATGCGATCCCTGCGCCAGGAGATGCAGATCGTGTTTCAGGATCCCGCAGAATCCCTCAACAGCCGCCATACCGTGGGCCAGATCCTGGAGGAGCCCTTCATCATCCACGGCAAGGGCAGCCGCAGTGAGCGCCAGGCCTGGGTGCGAGAGCTGCTGGGCAAGGTGGGGCTGCCGGAGACGGCGGCGGATCGCTTCCCCCACGAGTTCTCCGGGGGCCAGCGCCAGCGCATCGGCATCGCCCGGGCCATTGCCCTCAAGCCCAAGCTGCTGGTGTGCGACGAGGCGGTGTCGGCGCTGGATGTCTCGGTGCAGTCCCAGATAGTGAACCTGCTGCTCACCCTGCAGCGGGAGATGGACTTGGCCATCATCTTCATCGCCCACGATCTCTCCGTGGTGAAGCACATCTCGGATCGGGTCGCCGTCATGTACCTGGGGCGCATCGTCGAGATGGCGCCGGCCCAGGAGCTCTATCTCAACCCGCGCCACCCCTATACCCAGGCGCTGATCTCGGCCATTCCTGTGCCGGATCCCCGCAGGCGCAGCCAGCGCATCCTGCTGACCGGCGATGTGCCGTCCCCCATCTCGCCCCCGTGCGGTTGCCACTTTCATCAGCGCTGCCCCTATGCGGTGGCGCGTTGCCGCAGCCAGTCGCCCCAGCTTGAGTCCTGTGGCGGCGCGCATCAGGTGGCCTGCCACTTCCCGCTGCCGCTGCAGGAGGCGCCGACTCAGGATCCTGTGCCGCTGGGAAAGGCGATCTGAGTGTCCGGGGCCCGAACAGGAGAGGGGCCGCAGAACCAGCAGATTAAAAAAATGGGGCCCGTGGGCCCCATCTTCATGGTTGGCGTTCAGGTTCGGCCTGAAGATGCCCGGCGCAACAAGGTGACGCTGGGTAGGCCTGGGCGGGGCGGCCTGCCGGGTGGCATGGCGGCTGTCGGTAAGACGGGTTGTGATTGTTTTGTTGGTTAATTACGACAGTATTGCCGCCGGGATCAGGCACCGTAACGGAAGTAGTACTGACGGGTTGACGGGGCATATGCGTCTTTCTCGACGCGCTCATTTTGCTTGCTGGATGCACCTTTCAGGTGGAACAGCACTGCCAGGTTCTCAAACATGATTCACCTCGTGATCGGTTGTTGTTCGGACTTTCTGTGACGGATGTCACAATGTGCATCCTAGCCACAAATGTGATGTGGATCAAACTTTGGAGTAATTAAACAACAAAATTCCTGGAAAAGGTTTTCTCATGCAATCTGGCTCATGGATACGTTTTCAACCCGGGCGGCGGGCGTACGGGGGGAGCAGGGGACAGTCGACAGGGCGGCTGGCAGGCCGTTTGCGGCGGGGTAAAGGGGGATGGGACGCTAAAAGCTGCCCCGCACTGGGCGGGGCAGGGAGCAGGGGAGGATCGCCGCCTTACTTGGCCGGGATCTGCTCGAGCACATGGACCAGCAGCTGCCAGAAACGCTCGACCGCGGGGATATGCACCTTCTCGCCCGGCGCGTGGGCGCCGCGAATGGTGGGTCCGAAGGAGACCATGTCCCACTCAGGGTAGGCGCTCTTGAACAGACCGCACTCGAGGCCGGCGTGGATCACCATGACGTTGGGCATCTCGCCAAACAGGGTCTGGTAGCTGCTTCGCACCAGGGCCATCACGGGGGAATCCACGTTCGGCGCCCAGCCCGGATAGGCGCCGGTGAATTCGCAGCTGGCGCCGGCCAGGCTGAACAGGGAGCGGGTCATCTGCTCCACGCTCTCGCGGCCGGAATCCTGCAAGGAGCGGATCAGGCACTGCACGTACACCTCACCGTCGAGTGTCTTGATGACGCCCAGGTTGGTGGAGGTCTCGGTCACGCCCGGGATGGCGTCGCTCATGCGCATCACTCCGTTCGGGCAGGCCATCAGGGCATCGAGCAGGCGGCGCTGCAGATCGTCGCTCATCAGCTGGGTCGGTGCATCCTGCTCCTGCAGCAGCACGGTCAGGTTCGCCTCGACGGCGGCCAGTTCGCTCCGATAGATGCCGGCATAGCGGTCGACCAGCGCCTTGAACTCATTCACGTTCGCCGCGGGCACCAGCAGGCTGGCGCGGGCCTCGCGGGGGATGGCGTTGCGCAGGGTGCCGCCGCTGAGAGCGCCAAGGCGCATCCCCAGGGGCTCGGCCGCCTTGAGCAGGCGCACCAGCAGCTTGTTGGCGTTGCCGCGGCCGCGGTGGATGTCCACCCCGGAGTGACCGCCACGCAGCCCCTTCACCTGCAGCTCAAAGCCGACCCCGTCGGTCGCGGCCACCCGCTCCAGGGGGAAGCGGATGTTGGCATCCACGCCACCGGCGCAGCCCATGTAGACCTCGCCATCCTCCTCGGAGTCGGTGTTGAGCAGGATCTCCCCCTCCAGCCAGCCCGCTTCCAGGCCGAAGGCGCCGGTCATGCCGGTCTCTTCGTCCGTGGTCAGCAGCACTTCCAGCGGGCCGTGCTTGAGGGTCTTGTCGGCCAGCACCGCCAGGCAGCCGGCCATGCCCATGCCGTTGTCGGCGCCGAGGGTGGTGCCGCGGGCGGTCACCCAGTCACCGTCGATATAGGCGTCGATGGGGTCTGTAGTAAAATCATGCTGGGTGTCCGCATTGGCCTGGGGCACCATGTCCATGTGGGCCTGAAGTACCACGCCCTTGCGATCTTCCATCCCCGGCGTGGCCGGTTTCTTGATGATGAGGTTGCCCACGGCATCCTGCTTGACGGCCAGGCCCTCTCCCTCGGCCCATGCGCGGATCCAGGCGCTCAGCCTGGCTTCATGTTTGGAGGGGTGGGGGATGGCGCAGATCTGTTCGAAGAAGTGCCAAATCAGCTTGGGAGATAGAGAACTCAGTTGTGCCACGTCAGACTCCTTACCAGCACGGGAAATGACCGGGCCCACTAGGGCCTGAGGAAAGAGGATAAAGATAATACAGTCAATTCCACAAAACTGTGAGCGGTCAGCACAAATCATGGCCCAGGCCCGGTTGTGCCAGGCGGCTACGCTGGCTCTCCCGCCGGGAGCAGTGATTCATTTTTTGTGATATGGCTCACAAAATGATTGAGTTTGACGGTGAGGCTGGTAGATTAGCCAGCCGTGGTATCCACCACCGTCAGGATGACGATCAGTGCCTCCAGGGAACCGAAGCAAAGCAAGTGCGCCTCCATGGAACCGAGTGTCAGCTTAAGGATTCAAGCCCGCATTAAGGTACGTAACTTGTTAAGCAATCAGGAGTTTATATGTCTGGCAGCAATGCAACCTATTGGTTTACCCCCTCCCTCTACACCCAGGGCTTCAGCTATCCGAATGCCTTCGTCTCTCGTCGCTAAGACGTGATGCGCCGGGGAGCTTGAACAAGCTCCCCGGTGAAAAAAACCTCAAGATCCTGCTTCATATCGTTTACTCTGCCTGGCCCGGCGATAGTCCCGGCCAGATCAGCGGTGGGCCATGGCGGCCTGTACCCTGATTGGCCCGATCCTGGCCGAAAGTGCCACTTCCAATGTGATATCCCGTCTATCCCGCCTCGCCAGCCAGGGAGGCTAATCGCTGGCCATCGTGTCGTGGCGACCCCTTCGGGGAGAAGTGGCTACTTCCTTCCTCTATCCGACCATAGCCTGGTGGCCAGCTTCCTCAGGCCTGCGGCCCCTCTTGTTCATCGGACTCACATCAAACTGTCATCGAGAGCATTTAGGATTTTGCTCTTCCCTTTCAAACAGATACCAAGGATGACCATGACACCTCATTTTTCCCACGCGCTCGTTGCCGCCGCCATACTGATGCTGCTGACGGGGTGCAATTCCGAGAACGACTCCTCTGCCCCAGCCTCTGTCCAGATGGAGTACCAGTACAGCACCAAGGCGGTCTATACCCCACAACAGTCGGCAGAAAGCTACGAAGCCGCCCCGGATGGCTTCACCCCCGTGTTCACCGAAATGGTCGCCCGTCATGGCTCCCGTTCGCTCTCCAGCCCGAAGTACGATGTCTTGACCAAGCTGGTCTGGGAGGCTGCCGCCGAAGAGGGGGCGCTGACGCCACTCGGCCAGAGCCTGGGTCACAAGGTCGATCTGGTGACGGCGGCAAATCAGGCATTGGGATATGGCTTGCTGACCCAGTTGGGCAAGGAAGAGCATGCCAATCTGGCTCTCCGGTTGGCCACTCGGTTACCCGGCCTGTTTGAGGAGGGAGAGCGCCACTGCATCAGGGTTGAGACCTCAGGCAAGGACAGGGCGAACGAGAGCGCTTTCTATTTCATGGAGAGCCTCAAGAGCCGGGTGAGCTATGTCGCGGATGATGCACAGTGCTATCTCAGCCAGCAAGATCCTTCCAAGATGGACAAGCAACTGGTCAACAAAGCCGAGCTCTACTTCCACAAGACGGAACCAGAAGGGGACTACGCTCGGTACTTGCCCGCCTACGAGGCCTATCAGGCCTTCATCGGTGATGAAGACGAGGGGATAGCCCCGGCCCCTGAGCTGGAAACGGCCCTCGACGCGCTGAAGCGGCTGGAAAATACCAAGTTGATGGCCCGCAGCATGCTGGAGCGCATCTACAGCCGCGCCTTTGTGGATCGGCTCGCCAGTGGTGTCGAATTTGTGGCCATCAATCCGGAAGATGGCGGCATGACCTATGTCCGTGATGAGGTGGATGCTGCCCTGATGCTTTACAACCTGTTCATCATTGGCCCGGGCATGGTCCGCGAGGCCGCCGCCCAGGGTGAGGAGGCGTGGGCGCTGGAGCAGTACCTGACCCCGGAAGAGTCCGCCTGGTTCTCTTATCTCTCTGACGCCGAAGACTTTTACGAGAAAGGTCCCAGTTTTGCGCATCAGGACACAGCCTATGCCATCGCCCAGTCCCTGCTCGATGGTATGTTCAACGAGGTGCAGACTCAGGTCGTGGATGCCCTCCGGCATCGTGATGCCACCTTGCGCTTTGCCCATGCCGAAACCATCATTCCCCTCGCCGCCCTGATGCAGCTGGAAGGGAGCCGCCAGGGTGCGACGCAGGGGAGCCTCTTTAGCCAGGACAACAATGAGTGGCGCGGTGGTTGGGTGTCTCCCTACAGTGCCAATATCCAGTGGGATGTGTTCCAGAATGCGCAGAAGCAGGTACTGGTGAAGATGCTCTACAACGAAAAAGAGGTGGCCTTCAAGGCCGGGTGCCAGCCCCTGAAGAGTGGGAGCTTCTTCTACGACTTCGAGGAGCTCAAGCGTTGCCATGCCTACCATGGCCAGTGATCTGCCGTGAGCCATGGGAGATCGAGGCGACATACCGCACAGACGCCCCGCCATGACTGGCGGGGCGTCTTGCTGGTTGGGGGCCTGATGCCAAGGTGGAACGGCTGCCTGCTCGAGTGATTAGCGCCCTGATCCCGCTTATCCCCGCCAGGCGGGTCCGGCAGGAGAGTTCCATCAAGGGCCGTCGTCGCTCGAATGGGGGCCGTGATCGGGCCGTCTCCCCCCTTGTTGCAGGCAAAAAGGCATACGTTTGCCAATCCCCTCGCGAATAAATGGTGCTATCATAGCCGCCCAATAGCCTGCCCATGCCCCATCGCGTGCGATGGTTCCCCATGGCGAGCCCGCTCCCGTCTCTCTCTGTTGCCTGTGTTCCGGCCCGGTCGCCACCCCGAGCGGGCGGCGTGCAAGCCAAATTCGGCGCAGGAGGCATGATGGGGGCCGCGCCTGGCAGGCAATGCATTTGATATGTTCGTCCGTTTTAAAAATCACTTGTCGAGATCGATAGCATGCCGAAAAAATTCTACGTGTCATGGGATAACCTGCAGCGGGAAGCCCGTCGTCTGGCTCGTCGTCAACTGCCCGTCAGCCAATGGAAAGGGATCATCGCCGTCAGCCGCGGTGGTCTGGTTCCGGCAGCCCTGATGGCCCGTGAACTGGGCATTCGCAACGTCGAGACCCTGTGCATCTCCAGCTATGACCACAACAACCAGCGCGAGCTGGTGGTGGTCAAGGGCGCGACCACGGCAGGGGATGGCGAGGGCTGGCTGGTGGTGGACGATCTGGTGGATACCGGTGGTACCGCCAAGGCCATCCGCGAGCTCTACCCCAAGGCCAAGTTCATCACCATCTTCGCCAAGCCGCTGGGGGAGCCGCTGGTGGACGACTTCGAAGTCGCCATCCCGCAGGATACCTGGATAGAACAGCCCTGGGACATGGCGCTGGAGTTCACCACGCCCATCTGCGAAGAGCAGTGATGTGCCGGGCTGCCAGGGCGCAGCCAGATGAAAACGGGGCTCCTTCGGGAGCCCCGTTTCGTTGTGGCCTCCCCCTGGGCTCAGTCCGGGGTGGTCTGCCGTGGCCAAACCTGGGTAAGATGGGCCATTGATGGATGGCCATGAGAAGAATGCGGTGAAGCCAAACGACGACATTAATCTGACCGAGCAGCTGTTTACCCGGGTCAAACAGGTGCTGGAAACCTCGCAGATATCCAACAGCAGCCCAGTGGATCCCCAGGGCGAGAACGAAGACTTTATCGACGGCGCCGCGGTGCGCAGCTGGTATCGTCTGCTGCGTCGCCCCTCCTGGGCCTGGCAGGGGGCGGATCCGGTCGAGGTGGAGCAGATCCTGGCCCGGATCGCCATGGGCAAGGGGGAGCGCAGCCACCCCGAGCTGCTCGATACCATCAAGGGCTATGTGCCGGGCAACTGGGTCTATGAGTGGAGCCAGCAGGCCGGCGGCTACTTCAAGCAGGGGCGCGCCCTGGCCGAGGCGGGTCAGCATACCGAGGCGATCGATACCCTGCTCAAGGCGGTGCGTTACTACTCCATTGCCAGCTATCCCCACCTCAAGCACGATGAGCTGGCGGATCAGGCCCAACTGCTTGGCAACCTGGCCTACCGGGAGGCGGGTCGCCTGTTCGAGGTGCCGCTCAAGGAGATCCAGGTGCCGTTTCGCGGCAAGCACATCCAGGGTTATCTCCATCTGCCGACCACGGACAAGCCCGTGCCCCTGGTGATGGTGAGCGGCGGCATCGACTCCCTCCAGCTCGATTACCTCAACTTCTACCGCAACCATCTGGCGCCCAATGGCATCGGCATGCTCTCCCTGGACATGCCCGGCATCGGCTATGCGGAGCACTGGCCCCTGGTGCAGGACACCAGCCGCCTGCACCAGGCGGTGTTGCAGTATCTGGCCGAGGTGGCCTGGGTCGATCACCAGCGCATCGCCATGGTGGGGTTTCGTCTCGCCGGCAATGTGGCGGCCCGTCTCGCCTTCATCGAGCCGTTCAAGTTGCGCACCGTGGTCTGCATCGGGGCCGGAGTCAACCAGTGCTTCACCGACCCGTCGCTTTTTGCCAAGTGTCCGCGCATGATGCGTGATAGTCTGGCAAACAGGCTCGGCGCCGATGCGGCCGACTGGGAGCTGATCCGCACCAAGAGTCAGGTCTTTTCCCTGAAAAAACAGGGGTTGATGAGCACGCGCACCCCTGTGCCCATCCTCAGCATCGGTCACAAGCGAGACTTTATTTGTCCCGAGCCCGACATCCGGGCCCTGGCGGCGGCCAGCCACAATGGCAAGGCGGTGGTGTTCGACAAGCAGCCACTGCGAGAGGTATACAACCAGGCACTTAACGAAACGGTAACCTGGCTGAAGCAACATCTATGTTCTTGAATACGTTCTTTTTACGCCATTCATATCTCGGTTGATGGATGGCACTGCCTGTTCAACACGGAGGTTAACATGTCAGAAAGAGTCACCTACAAACGTCTGCTGCGGCAATTTGCCGCCATCGGCCCCTATCTGCGCGAAGATCTGTGCGAGGAGGGGCGCTATTACTTCGACTGCCTGTCGGTCTGCGTCAGCGCCAAGGCGGCGCCGGACAAGCGGGAGTTCTGGGGCTGGTGGCTGGTGCTGGAGCAGGACGACCACCATTTCCGCTACCACTATCAGCTCGGTTTCTACAACGGCGAAGGCAGCTGGATAGACAAGCCCCTGCCCAAGAAGCACCAGGCCGAGGTGGAGCGCTCCCTGCAACACTTCTACCGCCTGATCAATACCAAGCTGACCCAGCTTGAGTGCCAGCTGGCGCCCGCCGAGCAGGTCACCTGCGAGTTATCGGTCACCGCCGCCTGAGCCGACTGCCCTGCCGGGGTTAATTGCCTTGCAGGGCAGCAGGGCCGTGGGTATAAAGGGAATCCTTACCTTTTTGCCTTGTCAATTCCATGGAAAACAAAACCATCGTCGTCAAGCTGGGCACCAGCGTACTCACCGGGGGCTCAGCCCAGCTCAATCGTGCCCACATGGTGGAACTGGTGCGCCAGTGCGCCGCGCTCCATCGCCAGGGCCACAGGGTGGTGCTGGTCAGCTCGGGCGCCATCGCCGCCGGTCGTGCCCACCTGGGCCATCCGCCCCTGGCCTCGACCCTGACCAACAAGCAGATGCTGGCGGCCGTGGGCCAGACCCAGCTGATCCGCATCTGGCAGGATCTGTTCAACCTCTATGATCTGCACGTCGGCCAGATGCTGCTGACCCGGGCCGATCTGGAGGACAGGGAGCGCTACCTCAATGCCCGTGATACCCTGCGCACCCTGCTCGACCACCGCATCATCCCCGTCATCAACGAGAATGACGCCGTCGCCACCGCCGAGATCAAGGTGGGGGACAATGACAATCTCTCCGCCCGCGCCGCCATCCTGGCCGATGCGGATCTGCTGATCCTGCTCACCGACCAGACCGGACTCTTCACCGCGGATCCGCGCACCAATCCCGACGCCCAGCTGATCGAGGAGGTGCAGACCATAGATGACACCCTGCGCAAGCTGGCCGGCGGCAGCGTCAGCGGTCTGGGCACCGGCGGCATGGCCACCAAGCTGCAGGCGGCCGATGTGGCACGCCGGGCCGGGGTCGAGGTGGTGATCGCCACCGGCCAGGTGCCGGAAGTGGTGGGTCGCCTGGCCAATGGCGAGCGGATCGGGACCCGCTTCCCGGCCCTGGCTTCGCCCCTGGAGGGACGCAAGAGCTGGATCCTGGCCGGTCCCCCCCCTCTGGGAGAGGTCCAGGTCGACCTGGGCGCCGTGGCCGCCATGCGCGACAAGGGCTCCAGCCTGCTGCCCAAGGGCATCACGGGAGTGAGCGGCATCTTCGTGCGTGGCGACGTGGTGCGGATCCTGGATCCCAGGGGGAGCGAGCTGGCCCGCGGCATCTGCCGCTACAACCACGATGAGCTGACGCGCCTGCGCGGGGTTCACTCGGATCAGATAGAGACACTGCTGGGCTACGGCTATGGCGCCGTGGCCATCCATCGCGACGACATGGTGCTGCTGTAATCGAGTCGGCGGGCCGAGCCCGCCCCTATGAAAGGATGAGAAATGAGTCTGGAGACATTGGGACAAGCGGCCCGCGGGGCCGCCTATCAGCTGGCCGCCACCGACACGGCCCAGAAGAATCGGGCGCTGCTGGCCATCGCCAGCGAGCTGGAAGCCCGTCAGGGCGCCATCCTGGCCGCCAACGCCAAGGACATAGCGGCGGGGCGTGAGGCCGGTCTGTCCGACGCCATGCTGGATCGCCTGCTGCTCAACCCCGCCCGGCTCGCCGGGATAGTGGCGGACGTGCGCAAGGTGGTCAGCCTGGACGATCCGGTCGGTGCCGAACTCGACAGCCGGGTGCTGGAGAACGGCCTGCGCCTCTCCCGGCGCCGGGTCCCCATCGGGGTGATAGGGGTCATCTATGAGGCGCGTCCCAATGTCACCATCGACATCGCCACCCTCTGCCTCAAGACGGGCAACGCCAGCATCTTGCGGGGCGGGCGCGAGACCTTCCACTCCAACCTGGAGCTGGTCAAGGTGATCCAGGCTGCCCTGGCCAGCGCCGGCCTGCCCATCGCGGCGGTGCAGTACATCGACAACCCGGACCGGGCCCTGGTGGGCGAGCTGCTGCGCCTGGATCGCTACGTGGACATGATCATCCCCCGCGGCGGCGCCGGGCTGCACAAGATGTGCAAGGAGAACAGCTCCATCCCCGTCATCATCGGCGGCTTTGGCATCAGCCATGTGTTCGTGGATGCGAGCGCGGATCTCGCCCGCTCCCTCGCCGTCATCGACAACGCCAAGGTGCAGCGCCCCTCCGCCTGCAACGCCCTCGATACCCTGCTGGTCCACGAGGGGATCGCCGCCGACTTGCTGCCGCAGCTGGTCGCGCGCATGAACGAGCAAGGGGTGACCCTGGTGGCCCATGGCAATGCCCTGGCCCACCTGACGGGGGCCAAGGGGCTGCGTGAGGCCGGGGCCGAGGATTTCGACACCGAATGGCTCGGCCTGACTCTGGGGGTCAAGCTGGTGGCGGATGTCCACGAGGCGCTGGCCCACATGCGCGAGCACAATGCCAGCCACTCGGACGCCATCCTCACCAATGATCTCTACAACGCCGAGTGCTTCGTCAACGGCGCCGGCTCGGCGGCCGTCTATGTCAATGCCTCGACCCGCTTCACCGATGGCGGCCAGTTTGGCCTGGGGGCCGAGGTGGCCGTCTCCACCCAGATGCTCCATGCCCGGGGCCCCATGGGGCTGACCGAGCTGACCAGCTACAAGTGGGTGGGACAGGCGGACTATCTCTCCCGTCCCTGAGCCCTTGCGCCCAGCAAAATGCCGACCCCGGGGTCGGCATTTTTTCGTTTCAGGCCCGGGCGTCAGCGCACGATCAGCACGGGGCAGGGGGCGTGGCGCACCACGGATTCGGCGACGCTGCCCACCAGCAGGTGGCTGAGGCCGGAGCGGCCATGGCTGCCCATCACCACCAGATCTACCTTGTCCTCCTTGGCCTGGGCGACGATCTCGTCGGCGGCGCGGCCGAAGCGCACCGTGAAGCCGGCGGCGATCGGCAGGGTGTCGATCAGCTGTTGCAGCTGCTCCCTGGCCTGGCGCTCCATTTCATGGGTGATCTCCAGGGCGGTCATGTGCAGGATCTTGTAGCTGTCAAACCCGTGCAGTTGGTCGACCACATGGACCAGTTTGAGGCTGGCGTCGTGGCTCTTGGCCATGAAGACGGCATAGTCCAGCACCGGTTGGGACATCTGGGAGAAATCGACGGGGCAGAGCAGGGTACGGATAGACATAAATGGCTCCTTTCGCGGTCAGACTGGAGGGGTAACGCGAGGTAATGGGTTACCAATGAATCTTATCTACCCTTATACCAGCTTGCCGGGCAATAACCTGTGATGGACTCGAAAATTTGATGAAAAGGCTGCCCTGGTGGACCAGGATCAGAAAATTACATGGAAAATCGGCGCATAATCAGAGCCATAGAAAGAGAACAGAGGTAATGGAATGGGAATGATGAAGTTGACTCTGCTGCTCTGCTGCTCTGCTGCTCTGCTGCTCTGCTGCGGCCTGTTCTCCCTGACGGCGCGGGGAGAGACGCTGCCGGTCTATTGCGATGACTGGCCGGGTTTTTGCCAGCAGGACGGGCGCGGCCTCTATCTGGATCTGGCGCGCCACATCTACCAGCCCCTCGGCTATCGGATCAAGCCCCAGATCATGCCCTACAAACGGGCGCTGGCCATGGTGAGCAAGGGGGGGCAGGGGATGACCATGGGGGTCTACCTCAACGAGGTGGAAGGCGTGCGCTGGCCTCACTACCCGGACGGCGCCGATGATGTCACCGTCTTCATGCTCGACAAGTGGCAGGCAGGCTGGCAGGGGGAGCAGAGCCTGGCCGAGCAGCGGGTGCTCTGGCAGCGCGGCTGGGCCTTCGACAAGTATATCGGGGTCTCCATGCACTGGTATGAGGTCAACAGCCATCAGGATGCCATGGCGCTGCTGCAGAAGGAGCGTTACCGCTACTATCTGAGCGCCGGCGTGCTCCATGCCGATGAGTCACTGCCGCCCAACATGAGCCGGGTATTCCTGCGCTGGCTGCCCACCTATCCCATCTTCGCCAGGGACGAGCCCGGTCTCAGGTTGCAGCAGCAGTGGGATCTGGGCATGGCCCGCCTCATCAACAGCGGCGAGCTGACCCGCCTCTACCGGGAGAACAAGCTGCTCGACCACTACCATGACTTCCTGCGCAGCCTCAAGCAGAAGCGGGAGAGCGAGTCTGCCCGATAACTGGCGAGCCTGCGCTCACGCAGAAGGCGGGGGCTGGCCGCACCTGTTCAGCTCAGCTGTTGCCAGCGGATCATGACGCTGCTGCCTCTGCGCTATGGGCCTTGGCGAGGCGATCATCCTGTTGATGAATGACATTGACGCAGGCGGCGCCTGTTCAGCTCTGCTGTCGCCAGCGGATCATGACGCTGCTGCCTCTGCGCTATGGGCCTTGGCGAGGCGATCATATTGATGAATGACATTGACGCTGGCGGCGTCTGTTCAGCTCTGCTTTTGCCAGCGGATCATGACGCTGCTGCCTCTGCTCTATGAGCCTTGGCGAGGCGATCATATTGATGAATGACATTGACGCTGGCCGCGCCTGTTCAGCTCTGCTGTCGCCTGCGGATCATGACGCTGCTGCTTCTGCGCTATGGGCCTTGGCGAGGCGATCATCCTGTTGATGAATGACGTTGACGCTGGCCACGCCTGTTCAGCTTTGCGTTCACCTGCGGATCATGACGCTGCGGCCCCTGCTCTATGAGCCTTGGCGAGGCGATCATAGAGGATGACGTTGACGCTGGCGGCGAGATTCATGCAGCCAGTGGTTGGCACATAGACCACCCGCTTGACCCCGGCGAACAGCGCCGGATCCAGGGTGCCATCCTCGGGGCCGAAGATGTAAAAGGCCCGGGCCGGGTGGACGAAGTCAGGCAGCGGGGTCGCTCCCTCGATGAGGTCCACCAGCACGGGCTCTCCCCCCTGTGGCACCAGGGCGAGCAGATCGTCCACCCCGAGCAGGGGGATCTTCTCCGCCATCTGCTTGGTGTCGGTGGCGAAGCGGCGCGCCAGCTCGAAGCGGCTGCCGGTGTAGCACACCTCGTCGGCGCCATAGCAGCCCGCTGCCCTCAGCACGGCCCCCACATTGGTCGGTGACTTGGGGTTGACCAGGCCGATGCCGACATAGTCGCCCTGGGGCTCATCGGCCGACGGGGCCCTGCGTTTGCTGATCTCTTGGTTCATCTCGCTCTCCTGGTTGGGGCGCCATTATAAGGGGGTCGGCCCCCTAGTGCTCGCCCTAGTGATCACCATAGTGTTCGCGAGAGTGCTCGCCTCCCTTGCCCTGGCTGGGGGCAGCTGCACCGAATTGGTGAGCGGGGGCGGCGCCCCTGCCCCCTCTGGCGTGGCCCGGAGGCCGCCCCGGCGCCCTCGACGTGCTGGCAAGATACTTGCATTGCCCTTGATCAGATCACCATTATCGATGACAGGACACAGGCGTCCGTCCCCTTTGCCGGGGCGGACGCCTTTTTCATTGCCGGCAGGCAGGAGGAAGGATGAAGACCACATGTGCATACTGCGGCGTCGGCTGTGGCATCAGCATCACGCGCCAGGCGGGGGAGTGGCAGCTGGCCGGGGACGACAGCCATCCCGCCAATGGCGGCGCACTCTGCGTCAAGGGGGCCAGCCTGCTGGAGAGCCTGGCCTTCCCCGAGCGCCTGCTCTATCCCCGCCATCAGGGGCGGCGCATCGACTGGGATCAGGCCCTCGATCTGATGGCGGAGCGGTTTGGCAAGGTGCTGGCGGAGTCCGGACCCGAGGCCATCGGTATCTACCTCTCGGGCCAGCTCACCACGGAGGACTATTACGTCGCCAACAAGCTGATGAAGGGCTATCTGGGCAGCGCCAACGTGGATACCAACTCCCGGCTCTGCATGTCGTCGGCCGTGGTGGCCCAGCAGCGCGCCTTCGGCGAGGATCTGGTGCCGGCCTGCTATGAGGATCTGGGGCTGGCGGATCTCATCATCATCACGGGGGCCAACACGGCCTGGACCCACCCCGTGCTGTTTCGCCGCATCCAGCAGGCCCGCAGCCGCCGGCCCGATCTCAAGCTGGTGGTGATGGATCCCCGCCGCACCATGACGGCGGAGCAGGCCGATCTGCACCTGCCCCTGCGTCCGGGCAGCGACGTGGCGCTGTGGAACGGCCTGTGCCGCTACCTGGTCGATCAGGGGCTCTGGGACAAGGAGTATGTGGCAGCCCACGTCAGCGGCATGGCGCAGCTGACCGAGACCCTGGCCGATCCCGCCTGGACGCCGGAGGCGGTGGCCCTGTGCTGCGACCTGCCCCTGACCGATCTGCTCGGCTTCTATTGCCTGTTCGCCCGCCATCCCCGCACCCTCAGCCTCTACTGCCAGGGCATCAACCAGTCCAACCAGGGGAGCGACAAGGCCAATGCCATCATCAATGCCCACCTGCTGACCGGGCGGATCGGCAAACCCGGGGCCTCCCCCTTCTCCCTCACCGGCCAGCCCAATGCCATGGGCGGGCGCGAGGTGGGGGGGCTGGCGACCCAGCTGGCCGCCCACATGGGCTTTGGCGAGGCCGAGCGCGATCGCCTGCGGCGTTTCTGGGGCAGCCCGCGCATGGTGACGGGCCCGGGCCTGAAGGCGGTCGAGCTGTTCGAGGCGGTGCATAGCGGGCAGATCCGCGCCCTCTGGGTGCTGGGGAGCAACCCGGCCGCCTCCCTGCCCGACGGGGACAGGGTGCGTGAGGCCCTGGCGCGCTGCGAGTTTCTGGTGGTCTCGGATCTGACCGCCCTGACCGACACGGCCCGCCATGCCAGCCTGCTGCTGCCCGCCCTCGGCTGGGGCGAGAAGAGCGGCACCGTCACCAACTCGGAGCGCTGCATCAGCCGTCAGCGCGCCTTCCTGGCGCCCCCCGGCGAGGCGCGGCCCGACTGGTGGGCCCTGGCCAGCCTGGGTCGGCGGCTCGGCTTCGAGGAGGCGTTCGCCTTCCCGGACGAACACGCCATCTTCAGCGAGCACGCCGCCCTCTCTGGCTTCGAGAACCGGGGGACGCGCCGGTTTGACATCTCGGGACTGGCCCGCCTCAGCCCCGCCGAGTTCGAGGAGCTGGCCCCCATCCGCTGGCCGGTCAACGAGGCGCACCCCTATGGCTGCGATCGCCTGTTTGGCGATGGCCGCTTCGCCACGGTCGACGGCAAGGCCCGCCTGCTGCCTTTGAGCCAGCGGGACCCCGAGCTGGCCCCCCTGGCGAGCGGGGAGGGGACGCCCCTGCTGCTCAATTCGGGGCGGCTGCGAGATCAGTGGCACACCATGACCCGCAGCGGCCATGTGCCCCGCCTGCTGGAGGCCGAACCCTGGCCCAGGGTGCTGGTGGGCCCGGCTAGCCTGCTGAGCCAGGGGCTGGCGGTGGGGGATCTGGTCCGCCTGGAGAACGATCGCGGCCAGGTGCGGGCCTTGGTGGGGCTGGACGAGGGGCTGCGGGAGGGGGAGGCCTTCCTGCCCATGCACTGGACCGACAGCCAGTGCAGCCAGGGGGCGGTCAACCGCCTGCTGGCGCCGGTCACGGATCCTCTCTCGGGCCAGCCCATGTTCAAGCAGGCCAGGGTGCAGATGGCCGGCCAACCGACCCGCTGGCAGGGGATCTGGCTCGGGGAGGGGGCGCCGGCCGAGCGGGGAGACTGGTGGGCGCGTCGCCCCCTGGCCGAGGGGGAGTGCTGGCTGCTGGCCTCCTGGTCCGAAGAGATGGGTGCCTGCTGGCAGCGGCTGGCCCGCTCGGGTCACTGGCTGCGCCTGCCCCTCAAGGGGGGCTGGCTCGCCATCTCCCTGGCCCAGGGCCGGATCCAGAGCCTGCTGCTGGTGACCGAACGCTGGCCGGCCCTGAGGGTGGAGCTGCTGGCGAGCCTGCTCAGCCTGCCCCTGCAGGCGGGGGGGCTCAGCCAGACCCTGAGCGACGCCTTCGCTGGGGATTCCCGCCTCGTCTGCTCCTGCTTTCGGGTGACGGAGGCGCGCATCGTCAGCGCCATCCGCGAGCAGGGGGTGAACGAGCTGGCCGGGCTGCAGGGGCTGCTCAAGTGCGGCAGCAACTGCGGCACCTGCCTGCCAGAGATTGACAAACTATTGATACAGCATCGCTTTCTGGAGTCCGCATGATGAAACATGAACCGATCATCCAGGGAAGGCCCTGGCACCCGGAGGGGAATGGACAAGGAAACCAGGGCAGCGCATCTTTCGGTGCAGCCAAGCGGGAGGGAGAGGCCATGCAACAGTCCCATATCAGCCTGGTGGGGGCGGGCCCCGGCCCCCTCGAACTGCTCACCCTGCGGGCACTGCGGCGCATCGAGGCGGCCGAGGCCGTGGTGTACGACCGCCTGGTGGGGGCCGAGATCCTCGCCCGCATTCCGGTCGGCGCGGCCCGGTTCGACGTCGGCAAACGCTGCGGTGAACCCAGCCCGAGCCAGCAGGAGATCAACGCCCTGTTGCTGGCCCTGGCCCGCACCGGCAAGCGGGTGGTGCGGCTCAAGGGGGGGGATCCTCTCATCTTCGGCCGGGGGGGAGAGGAGGCCCTGCACCTGGCCCGTCATGGCTTCGAAGCGGAGCTGGTGCCCGGCATCACGGCCGCTCTGGGTTGCGCCGCCAGCAGCGCCATTCCCCTGACCCAGCGCGGGCTGGCCCGCTCGGTGACCCTGCTGACCGGCCACCTGCAGGGGGGAGAGCAGTTCGGGGGCTGGGGCGCCCTGGTGGCGGCTGGCCACACCCTGGTCTGCTACATGGGGCTGGAGCAGGCGGGCAGGATCGAGGCCGGCTTGCGAGGCGCGGGGGCCGACGGCGCCCTGCCCGTGGCCCTGATAGTGGCGGGGTGCAGCGAGCGGGAGCGGGTGGTGCGCTGCCGGCTCGACGGCCTGAGCCGGGCGGCGCAGGCCCTGGCGGGGGAGACCCCGGTGCTGATCATCCTGGGCCAGGTGGTGGCGCTGCGCGATGAACTCAAGGGACTGCTCGGCGCCCTGGAGAGCCGGGTCGCCTGATAGCTTTCCGGGCTCGGCGATGGCATGGAGGGGGCAGCCTGGGCTGCCCCCTTTTACGTCGATCCTGGGGCGGGAGCAACGGAGGGCGTCCGGGTCTACCCCTTCTACCTAGAGATGGATAAATAGGGGGTAGATTCAAACACTTGGCCTCCAAGTTGCGTCGGTTCCATCCTGTTCGACGGAATGAACTGACGAGAGGAAAGGGCATGTCACATCCAGTCGGTGGCCAGGAGCGCCGCCACTCCATCTTGCTGATCCATGCCGATGACAGGGTGCAGGCCAACCGGCTGGGGGCCCTGGTCAGCCATTATGGTCACAGCCCCCGCATCCTGGACGAGGCGGGTCTGCTGGCGGGCAAGTTGCAGGGGGATGGCCTCCTGATCAGCTGCCGCCGTTTCAGCGCCGAGATCCGGCTGGCCATGGCCCAGGGGCTGCATCTGCCGCGGGTGCTGTTCTGCGATCGGCTGACGGCGCAGCAGCAGGCGGATCTGCTGAACCAGGGCGCCCTCATGGTGCCCCACGGCTGCGGCGAGCGGGAACCGGTCGAGCAGTGGCTGCGACTGGCCCGGGCCCAGCTGGCCATGGTGCAGCAGCAACAGCAGGCCCAGGATGCCCTGCGGCTCAAGCTGGAGGAGCGGCGGCTGATCGAGCAGGCCAAGGGGCGCCTGATGCGCCACCAGGGGCTGGATGAGGAGGCCGCCTACCAGGCGATGCGCAGCGCGGCCATGGCCCAGAATCACAGCCTGGCCGAGCTGGCCCGCCGCCTGTTGCAGGCCCTGCCCGGCTAAGGGCCCAATCAGGAGGAAGGGCCCCTATCAGCAGGAGTTGGGTGGCCATTTTGGTGCAGTTGCGCCGCGCTGGCGCAGTCCGTGGGGGGGATGGGCCCTGACGGGGCCGCCGACAGGGGGTTTGCCAACCTGGCACACATCCTGAATAACCTGAAGAGAAGAGCAATAACAGGCAGGCGCCGCCAGTGCGGCAAGCCGCCGGGCCCCCAGGGGCCGACCACCATCAACATTGGGCAATGTGGCCCCATCGACCAGACGGTCGATGGGGCTTTTTTTTGGCTACACGGCGAAGGCGGGGCGCAACGGCGCGCTCCCTCCCGACCCGGACAAGGATGTAACGAGGTGAACATGACGCCGAAGATGATTTGGAAAGGGGCGCTGCTGGCCATGCCGGCCCTGGCGGCCCTGGCGGCCCTGGCGGCCACGGAGCAGGGCGCGACCGGCCTTGGCCCCATAGGGGCGCCGGAGAAAGAAGAGCTCAGGCTGGGCTTCATCAAGCTGACCGACATGGCTCCCCTGGCGGTGGCCTATGAGCAGGGCTACTTCGAGGACGAGGGGCTCTACGTCACCCTGGAGGCTCAGGCCAACTGGAAGGTGCTGCTGGACAGAGTCATCGACGGCGAGCTGGACGGTGCCCAGATGCTGGCGGGCCAGCCCCTGGGGGCCCATGTGGGCATCGGCACCCGGGCCGAGCTGGTGACCGCCTTCTCCATGGATCTCAATGGCAACGGCATCACGGTCGCCAACGCCGTGTGGCAGGCCATGCTGCCGCACCTGCCCAAGCAGGCCGACGGCCAGGTGGCGCGTCCCGTCTCCGCCAGCAGCCTCAAGCCGGTGCTGGATCACTATCGCCAGGGGGGCAAGCCCTTCAACTTCGCCATGGTCTTCCCGGTCTCGACCCACAACTACGAGCTGCGCTACTGGCTGGCCGCCGGTGGCATACACCCTGGCTACTACGCCCCCCTCAAGGGGGATGACTCGGGCCAGCGCCAGGGGGAGGTGATGCTGTCGGTCACGCCGCCGCCCCAGATGCCCGCCACCCTGGAGGCGGGCACCATCATGGGCTACAGCGTGGGGGAGCCCTGGAACCAGCAGGCGATCGCCAAGGGGATAGGGGTGCCCGTCATCACGGACTACGAGATCTGGCGCAACAACCCGGAGAAGGTGTTCGGGGTCAGCAAGGGGTGGGCCGAGCGCCATCCCAACACCCATGCCCGCCTGGTCAAGGCCCTGATCCGCGCCGCCCACTGGCTCGACGCCAACGACAACGGCAACCGGCTGGCGGCCGCCAAGCTGCTGGCCCGCCCCGACTACGTGGGGGCCGACGAGCAGGTGATCGCCGCCTCCATGACCGGCACCTTCGAGTACAACAAGGGGGATGTGCGCAGCGTGCCCGACTTCAACGTCTTCTTCCGCCATCACGCCACCTACCCCTACTACTCGGACGCCATCTGGTTCCTGACCCAGATGCGGCGCTGGGGCCAGATCCCCGAGGCCAAGCCGGACGCCTGGTTCGAACAGGTGGCCAAGGCGGTCTATCGCCCCGAGGTCTACCGCCAGGCGGCCTTGGCCCTCATCGAGGAGGGCAGGCTCAAGGCAGGGGATTTCCCCGATTTTGCCAGCGAGAGCGGCTTTCGCGGCCCCCAGCAGGGCTTTATCGATGGCGTCGCCTATGACGGACGCCACCCCAACGACTATCTGAACCGTCTTGCCATCGGCCTCAAGGGCGATGAGCAGGTGCAATGAACCCGGGATAGGGAGAGGCAATGATGAAAACGACCGCGACTGGGCGCCTGTTGGCGCCCTGCATGGGGATACTGCTGTTCCTGCTCTTCTGGCAACTGGGGGCGAGCCAGGTCAATACCAGCCTGGGCACCCTGCCGGGGCCGGGGGCCACCGCCAGCCAGCTGTGGCAACTGACCGAGGAGCACCTGGCCGAGCGGGAGCGCGAAGCCGCCTTCCTGGCGCGCCAGGAAGCGCGCAACGCCGAGCGGCTTGCCGCAGACCCGGAGGCCAGCGTCAAGGTGCGGGCCTACCCGGGGCGCGCCACCTTCTTCGATCAGATAGGCACCAGCCTGCTGACGGTGGCCGCCGGTTTTGGCCTGGCGACCCTGCTGGCCATCCCGATCGGGGTGCTGCTCGGCATGAACCAGGCCCTCTATCGCCTCGCCAACCCGGTGATCCAGCTGCTCAAGCCGGTCTCCCCCCTGGCCTGGCTGCCCCTGATCACCATGGTGGTGAGCGCCGTCTACGTGAGCCCGGACCCCTGGCTGGCGAAATCCTTCGTCAACTCGGCCCTGACCGTGACCCTCTGCTCCCTCTGGCCGACCCTGCTCAACACGGCGGTCGGGGTGAGCTCGGTGGACCCGGACTTGCGCAACGTGAGCCGGGTTCTGCGGCTGCCCTTCCTGACCCACATAGTGCGCATCGTGCTGCCAAGCGCCCTGCCCATGATCTTCACCGGCATGCGCCTCTCCCTGGGGGTGGCCTGGATGGTGCTGATCGCCGCCGAGATGCTGGCCCAGAACCCGGGGCTCGGCAAGTTCGTCTGGGACGAGTTCCAGAGCGGTAGCTCCGCCTCCCTGGCCCGGATCATGGTGGCCGTGGTGACCATAGGCCTCATCGGTTTTGCCCTGGATCGCCTCATGCTGGCACTGCAACAGTGGCTGTCCTGGGACAAGCGGCAGCAGCTACGTTAATCGCCCGGATGGGCAAGGAGTCGTGATGAAAACCTATCTGGATTTGAGTGACGTCGGCATGGCGTTCGACACGGAACAGGGGCGCTTCGAGGCGCTGGTGGGGGTGAACCTGAAGATAGACAAGGGGGAGTTCGTCTCCCTCATCGGCCACTCCGGCTGTGGCAAGAGCACTGTACTCAACCTGGTGGCCGGGCTGCTGGAGCCGAGCCAGGGGGGCATCATCCTCGATGGCCGCGAGGTGGACGGCCCGGGCCCGGAGCGGGCCATGGTGTTCCAGAACCATGCCCTGCTGCCCTGGCTCAGCGTCCACCAGAACGTCGAGCTGGCGGTCAAGCGCCGGGTGACGGGGCGCGAGGAGGTGGCCGAGCAGGTGGACTACTTCCTCTCCCTGGTGCAGATGGACCACGCCAGCCACAAGCTGCCCCACGAACTGTCGGGGGGCATGAAGCAGCGGGTCGGCATCGCCCGGGCGCTGTCGCTCTCCCCCAAGGTGCTGCTGATGGATGAGCCGTTTGGCGCCCTGGATGCCCTGACCCGGGCCCACCTGCAGGATGCCCTGATGGCCATCCAGGCCGAGCTTGGCAACACCGTCATCATGATCACCCACGACGTGGACGAGGCGGTGCTGCTCTCGGATCGCATCGTCATGATGACCAATGGCCCGGCGGCCACCATAGGGGAAGTCCTCGATGTCCGCCTGGCCAGGCCCAGGGACAGGGTGGCCCTGGCGGACGACCCCGCCTACCACAGGCTGCGCCAGCAGGTGCTGCATTTCCTCTACGAGAAGCAGCGCAAGGTGACCCCCCTCAAGGCGGCCGGTCAGGTGCGCAGCAAGCTGCGGGCCTGAGTCCCACCGAATTCAAGGAAGAGAGATATGGCGAACAAAGAGACACTACGGGTGGTCGGCAACGGCCTGGATGGTGAGACGGGCCACCAGGTCAGCGGCCAAGCCCATTTAGTTGAGAAGCGGCAGCTGCTGGTGGTCGGCAACGGCATGGTGGGTCACCACTTTATCGAGCAGCTGGTGGCGGCAGGCGGTCTGGCGCACTTTGAGGTGACAGTGCTGGGGGCCGAGCCCGATCCGGCCTATGACAGGGTCCATCTGTCCGAGGTGTTTGGCGGCAAGGCGCCCCAGGCCCTGCGCCTGGCGGATCCCGCCTGGTATGAAGAGCACGGCATTGCGCTGCGGCTGGGGGCCGAGGTGGAGGCGCTGGACAGAGAGAGCCGCACCCTGACCCTGACCAGCGGTGAGCGCCTCGGCTACGACCGCCTGGTGCTGGCCACGGGATCCGTGCCCTTCGTGCCCCCCATCCCGGGCAACGAGCGGGCGGGCTGCTACGTCTACCGCACCCTGGGGGATCTGGATGCCATCCGCGACGCTTGCACCCAGGCCCGCAGTGGCGTGGTGATAGGGGGCGGCCTGCTGGGGCTGGAGGCGGCCAACGCCCTGCGCCTGCTCGGTCTCGAGACCAGGGTGGTGGAGTTTGCCCCGCGCCTGATGCCGGTGCAGCTCGACGAGAGCGGCGGCGCCCTGCTGCGGGAGAAGATTGGCGCCCTCGGCGTCGAGGCGCTGGTGGAGAAGGCCACGGAGTGCATCGAGGATGGCGAGCAGGCTCGCCATCGCCTGCGCTTCAAGGATGGCAGCCACCTGGAGACGGACGTGATCCTCTTCTCGGCGGGGATCCGCCCCGCCGATGCCCTGGCCCGCCAATCCGGGCTGAGTGTCGGCGAGCGCGGCGGCATCTGCATCGATGACGACTGCCAGAGCTCGGATCCCGCCATCCTGGCCATCGGCGAGTGCGCCCTCTGGCAGGGGCGAATCTTTGGCCTGGTGGCCCCCGGCTACCAGATGGCCCGGGCCGCGGTGGCGACCCTGTGCGGCGGCGAGACCCGCTTCGCCGGGGCCGACATGTCCACCAAGCTCAAGCTGATGGGGGTGGACGTGGGGGCCATCGGCGACGGCCATGGCAGCACCGAGGGAGCCCAGGAGCTGCTGCTGCTCGACCGGGTCAACGGCATCTACAAGAAGCTGGTGACCGACGGCGAGGGCAAGCGGCTGCTCGGCGCCATCCTGGTGGGGGATGGGGCCGATTATGATCGGCTGCTCCAGTACTACCAGAACGCCCTGCCCTTGCCCGAGCCCGCCCTCTCGCTGCTGGTGGCGGAGGGGACCCAGAGCGCGGCCCCCATGGTGCTGCCGGACAGCGCCCTCATCTGCTCCTGCCACAACGTCACCAAGGGGGCCGTGGTGGCGGCGGTGCGGGCAGGCAACCAGGATGTGGCCGCCATCAAGTCCTGCACCAAGGCGGGGACCGGCTGCGGCGGCTGCAGCAACCTGCTCAAGCAGGTGGTGGACGAGGCCCTGGCCGAGATGGGGGTGGAGGCGGATCACAGCCTGTGCGAGCACTTCGCCTACAGCCGCCAGCAGCTCTATCACCTGGCCCGGGTCGAGGAGATCCGCACCTTCGACGAGCTCAGGGACAGGCATGGTCAGGGGCTGGGGTGCGACATCTGCAAGCCGACGGTCGCCTCCATCCTGGCGTCGCTCTGGAACGAGCATGTGCTGGAGAAGCCGCACCGGGGCTTGCAGGACACCAATGATGCCTTCCTCGCCAACCTGCAAAAGGACGGCACCTACTCTGTGGTGCCGCGCATCCCCGGTGGGGAGATCACCCCGGACGGCCTCATCACCATAGGGGAGGTGGCGCGCAAGTACGGGCTCTACACCAAGATCACCGGCGGCCAGCGCATCGACCTGTTTGGCGCTCGTGTCGATCAGTTGCCGGACATCTGGGGCGAGCTCATCGCGGCGGGCTTCGAAACCGGCCAGGCCTATGGCAAGTCGGTGCGCACCGTGAAGTCCTGTGTCGGCTCCACCTGGTGCCGCTACGGGGTGCAGGACTCCATGACCCTGACCCAGACCCTGGAGCACCGCTACAAGGGGCTGCGGGCGCCCCACAAGCTGAAGTTCGCTGTCTCCGGTTGCACCCGGGAGTGCGCCGAGGCTCAGAGCAAGGACATAGGGGTCATCGCCACCGAGCGCGGCTGGAACCTCTATGTGTGCGGCAACGGCGGCATGCGGCCCCGTCACGCCGACCTGTTCGCCAGCGACCTCGACGAGCAGACCCTGATCCGCTACATAGACCGGCTGCTGATGTTCTACGTGCGCACCGGCGACAGGCTGCAGCGCACCTCGGTCTGGATGGAGAACATGGAAGGGGGGCTGGCCTATCTCAAGGAAGTGATCCTGGAGGACAGCCTGGGGCTGGGGGCCGAGCTGGAAGCCCAGATGGCGGCCATCGTCGGCACCTGGCAGTGCGAGTGGAAGAGCACATTGGCCGATCCGGACAAGGTGGCGCTGTTCAAGGCCTTCCTGGATGAGGCGCCCGCCGCCACCCCCCCCAGACGGGAGGAGCGCGGCCAGTGGGTGCCCGCCATGGCGCCCCGCGAGGACGCGCCAGTCCCCTTCACCCCGGAGATCGCCATCAAGGAGTTGATATGACACAGCCATCCACCTGGTTACCCCTCTGCCCCCTGGCCAGCCTGCTGCCCGGTCAGGGCCGCAGTGCCCGGATAGGGGAGCGCCAGCTGGCGGTCTTCCTGCTCGGGGAGAGGGTCTATGTGCTCGACGACAGGGATCCCGCCTCCGGTGTGACCCTGCTCTCCCGGGGCATCCTCGGGGACATAGGGGGGGAGCCCGTGGTCGCCTCCCCTCTCTACAAGCAGCGTTATGCCCTGGCCGATGGTCGCTGTCTCGACGATCCGGCGCTCGAGGTGCGCAGCTGGCCCGCCCGGCTGGAGGGAGAGTCGGTCTGGGTCCAGCTGGCGTGAGCCTCTGACCCTGGCGAGATCAGACACCGGGCCCGTCCCGGTGTTTTTTTGTGCGTTGCTCGACACTTCTGCCGTCGCGCCCTGGGATAAAAACGTTTTCCCGCTAGATTGGACAAGGAATGTATTAGACAAAAGGCTAGGTATGGATGTTTGTCTATGACGGAACGTGAACAAGAGATCCTCGCCCTGCTGCGCCAGGACCCCATGATCCCCCAGCAGACGCTGGCAAACCGGCTCGGCATCAGCCGCTCGGCCCTGGCGAGCCATGTCTCCAGCCTGATCCGGCAGGGGGTCGTCATGGGGCGCGGTTATGTGCTGCGCGAAGGCCCCTACGCCCTGGTGATCGGCGGCGCCAACATGGATATCTGCGGTCAGAGCCGGGGGGCCCTGCGCATGGGGGATTCCAACCCGGGGGCGGTGCGCACCTCCCCCGGTGGGGTGGGGCGCAACATCGCCGAGAACCTGGCGCGGCTCGGTACCGACACCCGGCTGCTGACCGCGGTGGGCAACGATCAGCACGGTCATCGGCTGCTGGAGGCGAGCCAGCAGGCCGGGGTGGACGTGCGCCAGGTGCTGGTGCTGGACGGGCAGGCCACCTCCTGTTACCTCAGCCTGCACGATGACAGCGGCGAGATGCGCTGCGCCGTCAACGACATGGCCATCATAGACGAGCTCACCCCGGCCCGGCTCGCCCCCCTCGGCGGCTTTCTCGGCGCGGCCGGGCTCTGGGTGCTGGACACCAACCTCGCCAGCCACACCCTGGACTGGCTGTTCGAGCGCCAGGGGGAGCACTGCATCTTCGTCGACACCGTTTCGGTCGCCAAGGTGGAGAAGATCCGCCCCTGGCTGCACCGCATCCATACCCTCAAGCCCAATCGCAGCGAGGCGGAGCGGCTGTGCGGCTTTGCCATAGCCGGACCCGAGACCTGGCCCATGGCGGCGGCCTGGTTCCACCGCGCCGGGGTGGCGCGGCTGTTCCTGAGCCTCGGCGATCAGGGGATCTTTTACAGCGACGGGGAGCGCCAGGGCCATCTGCCCGTGCTCGGCAGCCCGGTCGTCAACGTGACCGGCGCAGGGGACGCCTTCATGGCAGGGCTGGCCCACGCCTGGTGGCAGGGGCTGGACATGTCCGAGACCACCCGCTTCGCCCTCGGCTGCGCCGCCTTCACCGCCAACTGTTCCGATACCGTCTCTCCCGGCCTCTCCAAGGCCGCCGTCGAACGCATGCTGGAGGAGTACCCATGCTGAACCCTTACCTCGATATCCAGCCGGAGGTGGCCGCCGCCCTGGCCGCCGGCAAGCCGGTGGTGGCCCTGGAGTCCACCATCATCTCCCATGGCATGCCCTACCCCCAGAACGTGGCGACGGCGCGCCAGGTGGAGCAGGCGGTGCGAGACAACGGCGCCGTGCCGGCCACCATCGCCATCCTGGATGGTCGCCTCAAGGTGGGGCTGAGGGAGGAGGATCTGGAGACCCTGGGCCGGGCCGGACACGCCGCCATCAAGTGCAGCCGCCGGGACATCCCCTTCGTGCTGGCCAGCAAGGGGCTGGGGGCGACCACGGTTGCCTCCACCATGATAGTGGCCGCCATGGCGGGGATCCGGGTGTTCGCCACCGGCGGCATCGGCGGCGTGCACCGGGGTGCCCAGCAGAGCTTCGACATCTCCGCCGACTTGCAGGAGCTGGCCCGGACCCCGGTGGCCGTGGTCTGCGCCGGCGCCAAATCCATCCTCGACATCGGCCTGACCCTGGAGTACCTGGAGACCCAGGGGGTGCCGGTCATCGGCTACCAGACCGATGAGCTGCCCGCCTTCTACACCCGCGAGAGCGGCTTCCAGGTGGATTACCGCCAGGATACCCCGGCGGCCATCGCCAGGGCGCTGCGCATCAAGTGGGAGCTGGGACTGGCCGGTGGCGCCGTGGTGGCCAACCCCATCCCGGCCCGGTTTGCCATGCCCAGGGCCGACATAGACGCCGCCATTGCCCAGGCGCTGAAGGAGGCGGATGAGCAGGGGGTCAAGGGCAAGGCATCCACCCCCTTCCTGTTGGCCCGGGTGTGCGAGCTGACCGGTGGCGACTCCCTGGCGGCCAATATCCAACTGGTGTTGAACAACGCCGTGCTGGGGGCACGCATCGCCGCCAGTCTGTAACGGGTAGTCCGGGGCGGTGACTCCCTGGCGGTTAATATCCAGCTGGTGTTGAACAACGCCGTGCTGGGGGCGCACATTGCCGCCAGCCTGTAACGGCTCGCGGTGAATGCAGAAGAGGGCCTGTTGGCCCTCTTTTCATTGTCTGCCGGTTACTGTCTGGGCCGCTGTCTGGTTATTGCAGCACCAGGCGGCCGTTGAGGGGCTGCACCGGTCTGTTGTTGGGGTGGTGCATCACCGCCTTGAAGGCGTCGATCTGGGCCTGGCTCACCTGCACCGGCTGCTTCATCACCAGCCAGCGCACCCCTTCCGAGCAGGGCGGCGTGGTGAGGGAGCCGCTGAAACGGTAGTAGTCGCGGTTGGCGGGCAGCAGTGATTCTGCCGAGATGGGCGCCTCGAGACCGTGGATCTCCCCTGTCTTGGCGGGCAAGGCTTGCCAGGCCTGGCTCAGGGCCGGGTTGGCCTGGCCCGGCTCGAACATCACGGCGATCACCGCCAGCTCCCCCTTGTCGTTGGCATGGACCAGATGCCCCTCCAGGGGGTAGGACCTGCCTTCGATGAGGTTCTCGCTGGGGGCGTGGAAGTGGAACTGCTTGAGCTCGAAGGGCATGCCGTCGAGTTGCAGGGTGCTGCCGGGGGCATAGTTGACCTGCACCGTGTGGCCGTTGTTGACCAGCGTCTTGCCGCCCGCCAGATAGTGGAACTGCAGGGGTGCCAGCTCGGCCTCGACCAGGTCTGTCAGGTTGACCGGCGACTGGTTGCTGCCATCGCACTGGCCAAACTCCGGGGTCAGCCTGGCCCATTGCGCCGGGCCGGCCTCGCCACCGTATTCCCAGTGCGGGGATGCGGCGAAGGCGACGGGGCAGAGCAGCAGGGTGCAGGCCAGCAGGGAGGTTTTCATCATACATCCTTATCTTGATTGAAAAGCACGACCATTTGCCTCCTTGAATAGATGAAGGAAGGTGAAATGGCATCATGTTGAATAGGGGCAGGGGCTCAGGCCGAATGTTTATTATGTTCCCGATTGCCGAGAATATTAATGTTGCATATTACATGGTGCTAATTATCGGCTCCGGGTCATTGCATATTGAACAATCCCTCGATGCAATGATAGCAATCTAATTAATGGGCGCTTGTTGCTGATGAATTAGTGCGTATTTTCCTCATTGATACGCAACCGGTCTTATCTTTTACTCCCGCAATTAGCCCAGTCTTTGTTTTCTATCTTGTTGTTTTTGATTGTCTTTCTGTGGATCGCTGAGTGTTGCCGGAATAAAGGTGTGTCATATTCAGAACGGGGTGAGGTCGAATTTATTAGCAGGGTGACGGGAGAGATAAAATAAACAAGTCAGGGGTGAATCATAAGTAAATAACCGGTGAGCCATAGGTGAATCATGAGTGAATATTGTCACTGGCCTTGCTCGGGATGGCCGCTGCGAGCGGGTGGATAAAGCAAGTCTGCGCCGCCCTGTGGGGGAACCTGCGCGCCTCGCCGGGCAAGGGCGCGCTTCCCAATATGACGCATCCGCAGCCACGGGTGTCGGATGCGTCATATTAGCGGCAGTCACCGGGAGCCTTAACCATCCCCTCATATGAGCGAGGCGTGGCGCGGCTTCTGAGGTATGATCGCCATCCTTGACCAGCTAATACCCAACAGACTATCCCCATGTTTAACCACGAACTAATCCTCAACCACATCGA
>NZ_JBKISU010000008.1:0-144824 GCF_050266975.1 Aeromonas sobria | reverse complement strand
ACGGCCAGTTCAGTCTGAAGGTGGGGGACGATGGCAAGATCTCCCTGGTGTTTACCCAGAGTGAGGCGTATCGGCACGATGAGGGCAGCGATAGCGCGACCTTCCCACCGGTGAGTTTTGAGGTGACAGACAGCAACGGCAACCAGACCGAGCTGGAGGTCACGGTGACCATCACGGACAGCCTGCCGAGTATCGAGGTCGATACCCCGGAGGGGGTGATTGATTCGGGCTCCTCGTATGCCGAGGGCAGTTGGAGTCACAGTTTCGGTGCCGACCTGCCGGAGCTGGAGAGCATCACCATCAATGGCAAGACGCTGACGCTGGCGCCGGGGACATCACTGACGATAAGTGGACAATACGGCACGCTGACGGTGCACGCTGACGGTAGCTACGGCTACCAGGCCAATCCGAATGCCAGCGGCACCGATGATTTCATCTTCAGCATTACCGACCGGGATGGGGATAGCGACGAGGCGACGCTGAAGGTGACCGTGGTCGACTCGACGGTGAAGCCAGAGGGCATGACGTTTGAGACCCACGACCATGAGGTGGGGAGCAGCGGCGAGTCGGTGCAGGTACTGGCGCTGGCGGAAGGGGTGATCCTGACTCAGGCGGCAGTGGATGCGGTCAACAAGACCATCACCTACGGCCAGTTCAGTCTGAAGGTGGGGGACGATGGCAAGATCTCCCTGGTGTTTACCCAGAGTGAGGCGTATCGGCACGATGAGGGCAGCGATAGCGCGACCTTCCCACCGGTGAGTTTTGAGGTGACGGACAGCAACGGCAACCAGACCGTGCTGGAGGTCACCGTGACCATCACGGACGACGTGCCCATTGCGACCATCGACAGGGTGCAAGTCACCGACACTGACACCGGCAACTACTACGGCAACGTGATGACGGGGCTGTGGGGCACCACCAATGACTCGGCTGGCTGGACGCAGATCTCGGGGGATGCGGATACGCAGGGGGCTGATGAGGCCTCGGTCACGCACGTACGCATGCATACGCCGGAGGGCAGCAATGACTATATCGAGCTCAAGCCACAGGATCCCGCCACCGGTGATGCTCGCCTGTGCGCCGTGGTCGAGACCGAGCAGGGCACCCTGACTCTCTACTCGGATGGCAGTTACGAGTTCAGCCCGACTTACCAGACCATCTTCGATCCCACCGATACCGAGGGGGGACATGCCGAGAGCGTCAACGGGAAGAACACAACCACTCTGGGGGATTACACCTTTACTGCGGTTAATGTGGTGCTCTCGAGTGACCAATCCTTTAATGGCATCGAGTATGACAGTGACCTGAAATTCGACGTGCCGGGTGGCAAGGGGTCGCTGGGGATCAAGGGGGATGCGGGTGGTGGGCCGGAGAACTCGCAGATCGATGGCCAGGGAGACAAGAAAGGTGAGGCCAACGACGGGGTCAAAGTTGATTTCCCCGATGCGGCCAGTGCAATCCAGTTTGATCTGGTCTATTTCGAGCCGGGGGAGACGGTCGGTTGGACGGTATTTGACGCAGATGGCAATGTGATCGACTCAGGCACCTATGTCCGGACGGCGGACAACAAACCCATTCTGGAGATCAACTGCGACGCCCCCTTCAACAGCGTGGTCATCTATGCGGTCGGTGAAGACACCGCCTTCAACGTGGGGGCCATCTCGGTGGCGACCGGCACCGTGACCGAGGACGTCTCTTTTGACTATGTGCTGACCGATGGGGATGGCGACAGCTCGGAGTCTCAGTTGGAGTTTGTGGTCGATCAGAGCGGTCAGACTCAGGGGCGCTCTGCCGTGACTTCCCGCTTCGCCGCGCCAGAGCCAGAACCAGCGGGGGCCTTTAGCCATCTGCAAGCGCTGATCGCTGGCCGGCTAGGCGTGGGGGTGGAGGCGCTGCCCCTGACCATGATGCTGGGTTACATCCAGCAGCATGGGGATGAGCTGGGCTTTAAGGCACCCGAGGCGCTGGCAGCAGAAGGATGGTTGACGCAGGATGCGGCGCCAGGGGAGCCCCTGCCGGTCGATGCCGATGTGACGGATGGGGCTGTGAACGCCGGCGCCGAGACGGCGGCCCTCCTCGGCCAGTTGCAGAGCCTCACCGGCGCCGCCAGCGCCGATCCCGGACTGCTGTTGCAGGCTATCCAGGGCATGGATGGCGGCACGCTGAGTGAATGGGCCCGCGAACTGGCGCTGATGCCCGTGCCGGAGACGACCCACCCGCGGCAGCCAGGGGGGCAAGGTGATATACCCCTCACCGTCGGGGCCGATGACATCCTGATCGGCGGAGATGGCGATGACCTTCTCATCGGCGGCGCCGGTGATGACACGCTGGTTGGCGGCGCCGGCAACGACATCCTGAGCGGAGGCAGTGGCGCCGACACCTTTGTCTGGCAGGCCGGCGATGAAGGCTCGGGGGGGCGCCCTGCCCAGGACAGGGTACTCGACTTCAGTCGCCACGAAGGGGACAGTCTCGACCTGCGCGACCTGTTGCAAGGGGAGACGGGGACGACCCTGGATCAGTACCTCTCCCTGGTGGAACGCGATGGCAGCACCGTCATCGAGGTGAAGACGACGGGCAGCGGGCCCGTGACCCAGGAGATAGTGCTGGAAGGGCTCAGCTTCGACGATCTGGGGGGCGGCAGCGCCAGCGAGCTGCTCAATAACATGTTGATGGACGGCCTCATCAAGGTCGACGGCATGATCTAACCCAGGTGCGACGACCAGGGGCCATGGATCGCCCCTCCCAGGGGCAATAATCCGAAGCCGGTGGATCCGGTTTCGGATTTTTTTATCCTGCCGCCCAGACATTCGACGGGGAACAAGATGCCCGGCACAGGACCCCATGCACGCGCCATGGGACGCCGCCGACCACAACCAGGCCATCAACTGGCCACACATGCCGATGGCAGGACTCATTTCTTGCCCAATCCATGCATTCGATGAATGAAGCCAGGATGACAACCGCCCCAGACCCGGCAGGGTCATGGGGAAGAGTGCATCCATTGCCACAGACCCCTCCTCACACATCCCCTTCAGAAATGGCGCGGGCCGCCGTTAACAGGAGGAGACCCAGTCCCGGGGCGAGTCGAGAGGGGCCCATGGCCAGAGTGTCACTACCGTTGTGTTTGCTGAGTCTGTGCTGCCTGAGCGGCGGGGCGACCCGTGCCAGCGAGCTCGCCCCGCCTCCGCCCGCCGACTACTGGCAGAACGCGGACTGGCAGGGGCTGCCGGACAGCACCCAGATAGAGCAGCAGACGGTGCTCTATGCCAGGCACGACGGTGACAGCTACCTGGGGCTGGCCATCTTGCTGCCGGACTGGCAGCGCAGCGGCCAGCTGTGGCAACTGACCCGGGATCTGGGACGCCTGGGCTTCGACACCCTGCTGCTGCTCCCCTCCCCTCGGCAGAGCGAGCTGGATCCTGCCGCCGAGAAGCGGCAACCCGCCATGGAGCGCTTTCGCGACCAGTTCGCCGAGCGCATCACCAAGTTGGGGGATGCCAAGTGGAAGGAGGGGGGCTTCAGGCTGCTGCTGGCCCAGGGCACCAGCGCAGCCTGGGCCGCCAACCTCATCGCCAGCGACAAGCTGCCGGCCCCGGACGCCCTGGTGCTGCTGGACGGCTTCTTCCCCTTGCCCCAGAGCAACCAGGCCCTGGCCAAGCAGGTGGCCCAGACCAGGGTGCCGACCCTGGATCTCTATCAAGACGAGCCGGGGCGCTGGCCGCAACTGGCCGCCGAGGCCCGCCAGAGCGAGAGCCGGCGCAGCCACAAGCTCAACTACCGTCCCTACGCCCTGATGACCCTGGACGAGACCCCCACCCGCATTCAGGGCTGGCTCGCCCACCTCGGCTGGCTCTGATCCCGCCACTATTGCCTCTCCCCAGCCTGATGGCATTGGGGCTGGCTCTGATCCCGCCCCATCGCCTCTCCCCAGCCTGACGGAATTGGGGCTGACGCTGATCCCGCCACTATTGCCTCTCCCCAGCCTGACGGCATCCGGGCTGACGCTGATCCCGCCACTATTGCCTCTCCCCAGCCTGACGGCATCCGGGCTGACGCTGATCCCGCCACTATTGCCTCTCCCCAGCCTGACGGCATGCGGGCTGGCTCTGATCCCGCCACTCTTGCCTCTCCCACGATTGGCGGCATTGGGGCTGGCTACTGGGCGCCACTCTTTGGCATCATGGCCCCATCATTGGCAGGAGGCTTCATGCAGCAAATCGTGTTTCTCGACAGCGACACCCTGGATGCGAACGTGCATCTGCACCGTCCCGATTTTCCCCACCACTGGCAGAGCTACCCGAGCACGGCCCCCGAACAGGTGGTGGCGCGGCTCAGGGAGGCCAGCATCGCCATCATCAACAAGGTGCGCATCGGCAAAGCCGAGCTGGATCAACTGCCCGAGTTGCGGCTGATCGCCCTGGCCGCCACCGGCAGCGACAACCTGGATCTGGAGGCGTGCCGCGCCGCCAATGTCGCCGTGTGCAACATCCGCAACTACTCGGGCCCCTCGGTGCCCGAACACGCCATGGCGCTGATGCTGGCCCTGTCGCGCAACCTGTTCGCCTGGCGCCAGTCCCTGCTGGAGGGGCGCTGGCAGCAGAGCGGCCAGTTCTGCTTCTTCGATCACCCCATCATGGACTTGCAGGGCAAGCGCCTCGGCATCATCGGCAAGGGCACCCTGGGCCAGGCGCTGGGCGAGCGGGCCAGGGGGATCGGCATGGAGGTGCGCTACGCCCAGAGCCAGGTGGGTGGCGCCGCCGAGGATGACCGCCTGCCCCTGGACGCCCTGCTGCAGAGCTCCGATGTGGTGAGCCTGCACTGCCCGCTCACCCCCTACACTCGCCACCTCATAGGCCCGCGGGAGCTGGCCCTGATGAAACCCGGGGCCCTGCTGATCAACGTGGGTCGCGGCGGCCTGGTGGATGAGCAGGCGCTGCTCGAGGCCCTCGGCAACGGTCGCCTCGGCGGCGCCGGGTTCGACGTGGCAAGCATAGAGCCGCCGCCCCCGGATCACCCCCTGATGCAGGCCCTGCAATACCCCAACTTCATCCTGACTCCCCACGTGGCCTGGGCCAGCGAAGAGTCGATGCAGCGCCTCGCCGATCAGCTGATCGACAACATCAACGCCTTCGCCGCCGGCAGGCGCCAGCACCGCCTGGTCTGACACGGAGTATTCCCTCACGGAGCAGCTGGCAGACAATATCAAGCCCCGCTCGGCCGGGCCGCTTGGTCTGAACGAGGGGTACGAAAAAGGGGCCCCTGGCCCCTTGCTGCATTTCCCGGCTGACGTCAGTCGTCATGCCATCTGTGTTTGCGGTGCTTCTTGTAATATTTCTTCTTGTGCTTGGGGTGATGGTGATAATGGCGATCACCATGATAGTTGCGCCCATCATAACGTCGCCCGCCCCGATCGCCGCCACGGGCCTCGTGTCCGTCACCGGTGCGAGCCCCTATGGCGGAGCCGCCAGCGCCGCCGATACCGGCGCCGATCAGCTGACCCGTGTCGCCAGCCACGCTCTTGCCGATGGCGGCCCCTCCCAGGGCACCCACGGCACCACCGATGGCCGCCTCGTTCTTGTTGCCCCGATTGGCGGTCGCCGCGCCACCGGCGGCTCCCCCCACGGCTGCGCCGACCAGGGCGCCCGTATCACCGCCGAGCTGTTTGCCCAGCATGGTGCCTGCCACGCCCCCCAGACCGCCACCGAGCACGGTATTGAGTGTCTCCGAGGCCTGAACCGCACCGCTCATCAGCAGCAGGGAGCCCAACAGGGCCAGAGCGCTCATGCCATGTCTTCTCATCTTCATGGGGTACTCCTGTCAAACCTGATTAATTTCCCCTGCACTATACGAATGGCCATTCTGGGCGCTAGTTGTCGCAACAAGCCGACACTTACTCCAAAAGAATCCCGTGGCGGAGTCAGGCATGAAACAAAAAAGCTAACAGCATGAAAAACAAGATAAAAAAACACCATTTCCCATAGTGAACACAGGATTTCCCCCCGGGCAAGCCTGTCGTAGCCAGCCCGGGAAGGGTGTCCCTCAGACAGATACTGTCATCACAGGGGGGTCGGACGCACGCCCTCCCCCCGGGGCTGGAAGAGATGCCAGCGATCCCGCCCCAGCCGCTTGCTCTGATAGAGGCACTCATCGGCCCGCTCGAACAGCAGGGGGGCATCATCCGGGTAGTGGGCGCCCCCCGCGCTCAGGGTGATGGACGCCTTGAATTCACGCCACTGCTGCTGACGCACCCGAGCCAGCAAACCATGCAATCGCTCCTCCAGCTCGGGGCGATCCCAGGGGAGCAGGGCGGCAAACTCGTCCCCCCCGATGCGATAGACGACCTCCTCCCCCAACTCGGCCACCATCAGCCCCGCCACCCGGCTGAGCACCGCATCCCCCGTGCTGTGGCCCCAGCTGTCATTGATGCGCTTGAAATTATCCACGTCGAACAGCACCAGCCAATGGGGGGTCAGACTCTCTTCCAGCGCCTCCCTGCGCTGGCTGAAGGCGCGCCGGTTCATGATGCCGGTGAGGGGGTCGTGCAGCAGGGCATCCTGCCCCTGCAAGAAACTGGCGCGGACCTGGTCAATTTCGCTGAGGCTATTGCGCACAAACCAGGTCTTCAGCTGGCGAGAGGCCTTGGGGAGGCTGGGATCCTGCACTATGCCGGTCAGGGAGCCGGCCACCAGCGCCTGCTCCTGGCGAAACACCCGCACCAGAAACTTGATGCTGAAAAACCAGATGGCAAAGAGGGAGAGCAGGGGCACCACCACCATCAACAGGGCCTCAAGCAGGCTGTCACGAAACAGCTCGGGGGGGAGATATATATTGAGATCCCAGTCGATGTCCGCCAGCTCGCGCCGCAAGTGGCTGCCGTGCCAGATCACGTCCCATCCCCGCCGATGAGTCTCGGCCGTGACCCTGTCCCCGTCATAGAGCGCCATGTTGCAGCCCACCACCAGTCGATTGCTGCCCCGCTGGCTGATGTAGATGGCGGCCTGGTTGTCCGCCATGGCCCGTTGCAGCGCCTGCTGCAGGGTATGGAACGACATGTCCACCATCAGCAGGCCAAGCAGTTCGCCTTCATCATCCATGACCCGCTTGCTCAGGGTCAGGATCTGCCTGCTGGAGTGGTACTCCTCGTAGGGGCCGAGCCAGACCGGTGACTCCCCCGCCATCGACAGGGCCGGATACCAGGGGCGCAGGGTGGGATCATATTCGGCCGTCTGCACCCAGAGGGGGTAACTGCTGAGCCGATCGAAGCGGGCGTTGTAGAAATAGATGTAGTGGCTGTCGCGCTTGATCTGATGAGCGATGGCCCAGATGGGATTGTCGGCCGGTTCGCCACGGGCGATGGCGGCCTTGTCCAGGGAGGCCTCCAGCACCGCCAGCTGACGCAGGTTGGCCAGCACCTGCTCGTGGATGAGCGCCGCCTCAATGGAGGAGACCATGTGACCATAACCGGCGATCGTCTTGTCGATGCTGCGCAGGTAACTGGCCGCGGCCAGGGCCAGGGTGGCGATGAGCACCAGGATCCCCAGCAGGCAGGTACAGGAAGTCAACACATAGTAACGCCGATTAAACACCCACTTGAACATCACTCATCCATTTAATCCGCTGATGAAAGCGAATTTTATAGCGAAAGCATCCGCTTGATCCTTGACTGAAATCAGTGGAACCCACCGCAATTGACAGAAAACACAAAAAGGCAAAACCGTGACCTCGGCCGTTGACGGCGAGCCGAGCGCGGGTGTTATAGTCAATGGCTCGATGGACAGGAGCCAAACGGCCTTTTCCATGCCGCAAATACGTAGTCATGTCACACAAAGGAGAGGTTATGAGTCATTCATTTATCGAACAGATGAAGATACGCCGCACCATCTATGCACTCGGTGACAAGGTGTCTCACACCCCGGAGCAGCTGACGACCCTGATCCAGGAGGCCATCAAGCACAGCCCCTCCTCCTTCAACTCCCAGAGCTCCCGCGCCGTCATCCTGTTCGGTGAGCAGCATCATGCCCTGTGGGATCTCACCAAGGAGACCCTGCGCAAGATAGTACCGGCCGAGGCCTTCCCCCAGACCGAAAGCAAGATCAACGGCAGCTTCCGCGCCGGGTTTGGCACCGTGCTCTTCTTCGAAGACACGGCGGTGATCGAGGATCTGCAGCAGAAATTTGCCCTCTACGCCGACAACTTCCCCATCTGGTCGGAACATGGCACCGGCATCGCCCAGTTTGCGGTCTGGACTGCCCTGGCCCAGGAGGGGATTGGCGCCTCCCTGCAACACTACAACCCCCTCATCGATGACGAGGTTCGCCAGCGCTGGGAACTGCCAGCCAGCTGGCTGCTGCGCGCCCAGATGCCCTTTGGCAGCATAGAGCAGCCCGCCGGCGACAAGACCTTCATGGATGACGCCGAACGCTTCCGGGTCTTCAAGTAACCCAGGCTCCGCCCGTCCCAGGCCCCCGCTCGTCGGGGGCTTTTTGTTGCCCGCTCCCCGCCAAGCCGGCTCAGATCAGCAGGGTCAGCTGCAGCCCTCTCCCTCATCGAGCCGCACCGTCACCTGGCGCCAATCCTGGATCGCCGCCGGCCCCGACGTCACCCTCTCCCTCCTCTCGGGCCCCTGGTCCGAGTGGGAATTAAGCCTGGTGTGAAATCCAGCCTTTGCCGACCCCATCCGGGATCATTGTCTGCAGATGTTCATCGACACGACGCAAGTCATCGACGGGCGATCGGGAGGCGATGCCATCCCGGTCTGAACCCTGAAGAACGCCACGACGGCTTGCCCTCCGGAGGGGACCGGCATTAAGGTGAAGCCAGCGAACCCTGGCTCCTGCGGCCGTCTGAAGGAAGACATCATGTTGAAACCCCTACTCACCCTGCTCTGCGCCTTGCTGCTGGGAGCCTGTACGAGCCACGAGGCACCGGCTCGGGTCGGCCTGGCCAACCCGGCGTCCGTCCACTGCGTCGAGCTGGGGGGCCGAGTCATGCTGGAGCAAGAGCCGGGCGGCACGGTCGGCTACTGCCACCTGCCGGATGGTACTGTGACGGAGGAGTGGGAGCTCTATCGCGCCCGCTGACGATGGGCTGGCCCGGGTAAGAGGCGGCCCCCTCGGGGAGAGGCCTGGCCCCCTGGCTCGCCAGGGGCGGACAAGGCGGGCGGCTACACCAGCCCCAGGGCATAGCGCAGGGCCATCTCCTTGAGCGGGCCCGCCCTGTCCGCCAGATTGAGGGCCAGGTTGCGAGCCAGCTTGAGCGGCCCTATCTCGTTGCTGAACACCCCGTAGAAGAGATCCATCCCCGACTGCATCAGCAGGTTGTCCGGGCGACGGCGCCGCTCATAGCGCTCGGCCAGGGCGATGTCGTGCCAGTCGGCACCGGCCTTCGCCAGCAGCTCGACCCAGCAGGCCACGTCCTTGAAGCCCAGATTGACGCCCTGCCCCGCCAGCGGATTGATGGTGTGGGCGGCGTCCCCCAGCAGCACCACCCGATCGGCGTGGTAGGCGTTGGCGTGGCGGCGCACCAGGGGAAAGCTCCCCTTGGCCGTGACGGTGAAGCCGCCGAGCCGGGCCGGAAAGTGGCGACGCACCTCGGTGGCCAGCGCCGCGTTGTCCATGGCGGCCAGGGCCCGGATCCGGGCCGGGCTGTCATACCAGACCAGGGAGCCGTGCCGCCCGGACAGGGGCAGGAAGGCGCGCGGGCCGCTCGGGGTGAACTGCTGCCAGGTAATGTCCTCTTGCGCGAAATCGGTGTCGATATTGATCAGCAGGCAGTGCTGGCGATACTCGAAACGGGACACGCCGATCCCCGCCAGCCGGCGAACTTGCGACTCGGCGCCGTCACAGGCCAGCAACCAGCGCCCCCGCAGCGCGCTGCCATCCGCCAGGGTCAGGGTCACCCCGTCGCCGTCCTGCGCGAGGCCGCTCACCGCCGCCGGGCTGTGGAGCCGGATCTGGGCTAGCGCCTCGATGCGGTGCAGCAAGGCGAGCTGGATGAGGCGGTTCTCTATTATGTATCCCAACTGGGGCAAGCCCAGAGCGGCGGCATCGAAGCTGGTCGAGCAGCCATCCAGCTCCCAGGTTTCCAGCCGGCGATAGGGGCACAAACGCATCTGCCTGAGCGGCTCCCAGGCGCAGGCGCGATCCAGCAGGGCGACCGAGGCCTGACTGATGGCGGAGACCCGCAGATCCGGTGGCTGCTCCGGGGAGAAGGGGGCGGGCAAGCGGCTCTCGACGAGGCGCACCGAACGGCCCTGGCCTGCCAGCAGGCAGGCGGTGGCGGCGCCCACCATGCCGGCGCCGACGATGATCACATCGCACTCTTGGGGGGCGGCGGTTTGGGCATCTTGCATTGCGGACATGGCTGCTTCCTGAAAACGGGCGCCGCGAGGCGCAAGGCCCGCCGGGGGCGGACGGGTGACACAAGGTGGCGCGGACGGCCCGGCACCTGCGGGCCATGATACCCCAAGATGCTCTGGCAAGCAGTGACCCGGCTCGCCAAGATCCCGGCCGGATGCGCGCGCGGGGCCAGGTGCCAGCTGGATATTAGCTAGGCAGTATCCCGATTGCGGGGTAAAATGCCCGGTCCTTTGACCATGTCGCTTTCAAAAACAGTCAAGAGTAGCAATGAGCAAGAAACTTCATATTAAAACCTGGGGCTGCCAGATGAACGAGTACGACTCGTCCAAAATGGCCGACCTCCTGGATGCCAGCAACGGCTATCAACTCACCGACGAGCCGGAAGAAGCAGATGTCTTGCTGCTTAATACCTGTTCCATTCGCGAGAAGGCCCAGGAGAAGGTGTTCCACCAGCTCGGTCGCTGGAAGAAGCTCAAGGCTGACAAACCCGGTCTGGTCATCGGGGTGGGGGGCTGCGTCGCCTCCCAGGAGGGGGAGAGCATTCGCAGCCGTGCCCCCTATGTGGACATCGTCTTCGGTCCCCAGACCCTGCATCGCCTGCCCGCCATGATCAAGCAGGTGCAGGAGGGACGCGGTGCCCAGGTGGACGTCGCCTTCCCCGAGATAGAGAAGTTCGACAGCCTGCCGGAGCCCCGCGCCGAAGGGGCCACCGCCTTCGTCTCCATCATGGAAGGCTGCTCCAAATATTGCTCCTTCTGCGTGGTGCCCTACACCCGTGGCGAGGAGGTGAGCCGCCCCCTGGACGACGTGCTCTACGAGATCGCCCAGCTCGCCGAACAGGGGGTGCGCGAGGTCAACCTGCTCGGCCAGAACGTCAACGCCTACCGGGGCCCGACCCATGACGACGGCATCTGCTCCTTCGCGGATCTGCTGCGCCTGGTGGCCGCCATCGACGGCATCGACCGCATTCGCTACACCACCAGCCACCCCATCGAGTTCACCGACGACATCATCGAGGTCTACAAGGACACCCCAGAGGTGGTCAGCTTCCTGCATCTGCCGGTGCAAAGCGGATCGGATCGCATCCTGACCATGATGAAGCGTCCCCACACGGCGCTGGAGTACAAGTCCAAGATCCGCCGCCTGCGCGCCGCCCGTCCCGACATCACCATCAGTTCCGACTTCATCGTCGGCTTCCCGAACGAGACGGACGAGGACTTCGAGGCCACCATGAAGCTCATCGAAGAGGTGAACTTCGACATGAGCTTCAGCTTCATCTACAGCCCGCGCCCCGGCACCCCGGCCGCCGACATGCCCGACGATGTCGACATGGAGGTGAAGAAGGCGCGCCTGGCCAGGTTGCAGCACGTCATCAACAACCAGGCGATGCAGATCAGCCGCGCCATGCTGGGCACCAGCCAGCGCATCCTGGTGGAGGGCCCCTCCAAGCAGGATCCCATGCAGCTGCGCGGTCGCACCGAGAACAACCGTGTGGTCAACTTCGTGGGGCCCCGCTCCCTCATCGGCGGCTTCGCCGACGTGGAGATCACCGAGGTGCTGCCCCACTCGTTGCGCGCCACCCTGCTGCGCGGTGAGGCCGAGATGGATTTGCGGGTTGCCGTCGCGCCCCGGGAGATCCTGGCCCGTCGCCCGGACAACGTGCCCGATGCCCTCGGTGTCGCCGGTTTTACCCCCCATTAAACGCCGGATCGGCGGGCCCCCCGCCGATCTCGCTCATGAGACGAGGATCCCTTGACCCGACACATCTCGACCCTGAACCTGCATCTGGAGCCCGCGGACAACCTGCGGCTCGCCAGCCTGTGCGGCCCCTTCGACGACAACCTCAAGCAGCTCGAACGCCGGCTCGGCGTCGAGATCAACTATCGCAACAACCACTTCCAGCTGCTGGGCAAACAGGCCCAGGTGGATGCGGCCGCCGCCATCCTCAAGCATCTCTATGTGGAGACCCAGGCCCTCAAGGGGGGCAAGGTGAGCGACATCCAGCCCGAGATGGTGCACCTGGCGGTGCAGGAGTCCCGGGTGTTGGAGCAGGATGACGAGGCCCCCGCCCAGGGGGTCGGCAAGGCGGTGACGGTCAAGACCAAGCGAGGTCTCATCAAGCCCCGCAGCCCGAACCAGGCGCAGTACATCAGCAACATAGTGCGCCATGACATCAGCTTCGGCATAGGCCCCGCCGGGACCGGCAAGACCTATCTGGCGGTCGCCGCCGCGGTCGATGCCCTGGAGCGCCAGGAGATACGCCGCATCCTGCTGACCCGCCCGGCGGTGGAAGCCGGTGAGAAGCTCGGCTTCCTGCCAGGGGATCTCTCCCAGAAGGTGGATCCTTACCTGCGCCCCCTCTACGACGCCCTGTTCGAGATGCTGGGCTTCGAGCGGGTGGAGAAGCTGATGGAGCGCAACATCATCGAGGTGGCGCCGCTGGCCTATATGCGCGGCCGTACCCTCAACGACGCCTTCATCATTCTCGACGAGGCCCAGAACACCACCACGGAGCAGATGAAGATGTTCCTGACCCGCATCGGCTTCAACTCCAAGGCGGTGGTGACCGGTGACATCACCCAGGTGGATCTGCCGCGCAACATGCGCTCCGGCCTGCGCCACGCCATCGAGGTGCTGCAGGGGGTCGATGGCCTCTCCTTCAACTTCTTCGAATCCAGGGACGTGGTGCGCCACCCCGTGGTGGCCCGCATCGTCCAGGCCTACGAGGCGTTCGACGCCGAGCAGGCCGCCCAGTCGAACTCTGCCGCCGGCAAGGAGGGCGCGAAATGAGCGTGATCCTGGATCTGCAACTGGCCTGTGAGCCAGGGGGCTATCTGCCGAGCGAAGCCCGGCTGCAAGCCTGGCTCGACGGCACCATTCTCGGCTTTCAGCAGGAAGCCGAGGTGACGGTACGCCTGGTGGACGAGGCGGAGAGCCGCGAGCTCAACCACGGCTATCGTGGCAAGGACAGCCCCACCAATGTGCTCTCCTTCCCGTTCGAGGCGCCGCCCGGCATGGAGCTGCCCCTGCTCGGCGATCTCGTCATCTGCCGCCAGGTGGTGGAGCGGGAGGCCATCGAGCAGAACAAGCCCCTCGAGGCCCACTGGGCCCACATGGTTGTGCATGGCAGTCTGCATCTGCTAGGTTATGACCATATCGAGGATGAGGAGGCCGAGGAGATGGAGGGGCTCGAGCGCGAGATCATGGCCGAGCTCGGCTTTGCGGATCCCTATCTCGACGATGACGCCTGATCCCTGACCGAGGCGTGTCACGGCATTGAAACAGGCCGCTGTCATCCTCATGTAGCAAACACACTATCCCCGTATGTTTAGATGAGTAACCAAGAGAAAAAATGACCGACGATCACCCTAGTACCGGCTCGCCGAAGAAAACCTGGCTCGACAAACTCAGCCAACTCTTCCAGGGCGAGCCAAAAGACCGCAACGATTTGGTGGATGTGATTGCCGACGCCGAGGAGCGCGATCTCATCGATCAGGACACCAAGGACATGATCGAGGGTGTGCTCGAGATCGCCGATCTGCGTGTACGCGACATCATGATCCCCCGCTCCCAGATGGTGACCATAGAGAAATCCCAGTCCGTGGATGAGCTCCTGCCGGTCATCATAGAGTCGGGTCACTCCCGTTTCCCGGTGATCAACGAAGACAAGGATCATGTGGAGGGCATACTGCTCGCCAAGGATCTGCTGCCGTTCGGTTTTGGTTCCCACCATGCCAGCGAGCCCCTCGCCCTCGAAAACATCCTGCGCCCCACCGTGATCGTGCCCGAGAGCAAACGGGTCGACCGCCTGCTCAAGGAGTTTCGCGAGGAGCGCTACCACATGGCCATAGTGGTGGACGAGTTTGGCGGCGTCTCGGGTCTGGTGACCATTGAAGACATACTGGAGCTCATCGTCGGCGAGATAGATGACGAGTTCGATGACGATGACAACGAGCCAGACGAGATCCGCCGCATCAGCAAGCGGGTCTTCTCGGTCAGCGCCCTGACCGAGATAGAGGACTTCAACGACTTCTTCGGCACCCAGTTCAGCGATGAAGAGGTGGATACCGTGGGCGGCCTGGTGATGCACGCCTTCAGCCACCTGCCGAAAAAGGGCGAGGAGATCGAGCTGGGCGGCTACCTGTTCAAGGTGATGCACGCGGACCGGCGCCGCCTGCAGCAGTTGCAGGTCAAGATCCCGGAGAACCATGTCGCGGCTCAGTCCGAGACCCAGTGATCCGCCATCGTCTCCCCCTCGACATCAGGCCCCGCAATGCGGGGCCTTGTCGTTGGATGGCTGGAGATAAGGCGGGGGGGGCGCCCCGGACTCGCCGTTGCCCGCCATTACGGGTTAAGATATCCACCAATCCCGTTACAGCCCAATTTGAGCCCCATCACCCGTGAAATCGAAACTCCTGACCAGCCTGTGCGCACTGGCCTGTGGTGCCCTCGCCGTCCTGGCCTTCTCCCCCTTCGGCTACTGGCCCCTGGTGATCCCCTCCCTGCTCGGCCTCTACGCCCTGCTGGACAAGGCGAGCCCGCGCCAGGCCGCCTGGCGCGGCTTCGGCTATGCCATGGGCCTCTTCCTGCCGGGTCAGTGGTGGATCCACGTCAGCATGACGGAGTTTGGTGGCATACCGCTGCCGGCCGCCTTCCTGCTGCTGGCTGTGCTGGCGGCCTACCTCTCCCTCTACCCGACCCTGGCCTGCTGGGTCTTCGCCCGCTACTTCACCGCCCGTCACTGGAGCCGCTGGCTGCTCGCCTTCCCGGCGCTCTGGCTCATCGCCGACTGGCTGCGGGGCTGGGTGATGACCGGTTATCCCTGGCTCTGGTTTGGCTACACCCAGATAGACGGCCCCCTCAAGGGCTTCGCTCCCATCCTCGGGGTGCAGGGCATCACCCTGGCCCTGCTGCTCACCGCCTCAGCCCTCTGGCTGCTGTGGCAGAGCCGCAAACCGGCCTGGCTGCTGCTGCCGGTCGCCCTGGTCGCCAGCGCCCATGGATTGATGCAGCTCAACTGGGTGACCCGGGGCGAGCCGGTCAAGGTGGCGCTGGTGCAGGGCAATATCGCCCAGTCCGTCAAATGGAACCCGGACGCCCTGGTGCCCACCATCCGCACCTATCAGGATCTCAGCCGCGACAACCAGGATGCCGACATCATCGTCTGGCCGGAATCCGCCATTCCGGCACTCGAGAAGGAGATGGGCAACTATCTGGAGAGCCTGGACAAGGCGATGAAGGTGAACGATACCGCCCTGCTGGCCGGCATCATCAACTACGACACCAAGCAGCAGCGTTTCTATAACGTGGTGCTCGGCATGGGGGTGCAGGATGCGGACGGCAAGCAGAGCTACCACTATGAGCATGAGAACCGCTTCAACAAGTATCATCTGCTGCCCATTGGCGAATATGTGCCGTTCGAAGATTGGCTGCGCCCCATCGCTCCCTTCTTCAATCTGCCCATGTCCTCGTTCAGTCCGGGGGAGGCGGTGCAGCCGAACCTGATCGCCAAGGGGTTCAAGCTGGCGGCCGCCATCTGCTACGAGATCATCTTCCCCGAGGAGCTGCGCCGCACCGTCCAGCCGGACACCGACTTCTTGCTGACCGTTTCCAATGACGCCTGGTTTGGCAGCAGCATAGGTCCCTGGCAGCACATGGAGATCGCTCGCATGCGCGCCCTGGAGCTGGCTCGCCCGCTGCTGCGCGCCACCAACAACGGCATCACCATCACCACGGAGATAGATGGCAGCATCACGGGTCAGATCCCCCAGTTCGAGGCAGGGGTGCTGCGCACCGAGGTGCGCCCGGCCCACGGCCAGACCCCCTACCTGCGCTTTGGCAGCTGGCCGCTCTACGGCTTCTGCGCCCTGGGGCTGCTGCTGGCGCTGGTGCTGCGTCCCCGCGCCCACCCCTGGGCCCGCGAGCTGTAAGCGGCTTGGTTCGGCCAAGGCTGACGCTCAATGAAAAGAGGCGCCCCATGGGGCGCCTCTTGCTATTCAACCCGTCGATGATATGGGGACGGGATCAGGGAGAGAGCGGCTCCCTGTGGTATTCGCTGGCACCGCACTCCGAGCAAATCCCCAGCGGCTCAGGTCTCAATACCATATGACGCCAGCCGCTCGTGCTGACCAGGCCATGGCAGCGCGGCACGGAAGCCATCAGGGAGAGAGCGGCTCCCTGTGGTATTCGCTGGCGCCGCACTCCGGGCAGGTGCCCAGCTGCTCCGGTCTCAATACCGTATGACGCCAGCCGCACTGGTCGCACACCATGACCCCCAGCCCCACCCAGTCGCCGGCCTGGTAGAGCCCCTTGTGCTCCAACTCGTCCGCCAGCTCCTGCCACTCCACCTGGGAGCGGTCGGTCACATCCGCCAACCAGGACCAGACGGTGTCTTTGAGCGCCAGCATAAAGGCGGACTCGGGCGCCTCGGCCCGCCCCTCGTCATAGTTGCCCAGATCCCGTTTCACATACTCGGCGATGAGGGCCAGCTCATCCTGGGTCAGATCCCCGGCCGCCTCCAGATAGGCCTGCACCTTGGCGATCATCTTGTTGAGACGCTCTTCCTGAAAGGCCTCCGTCTCCTCCCACTGCTTTCTGAGCTGGGCGATGAAGGCCTCATAACCTTTTCGGCGCTTGTCCATGGCGTAACTCCTCTCTCAATGACGGATGGGTGCTCTGCCTCGGGCGACCCGGGACGCTGACGGTTGTTGCCGCCGCAGGATATGGGTATTCTATTGCGATTTCCCAGCCGATTTATCTATCCATTTCACAGATCCGGATGTCACCAAATGCAAGAGCAATACGTTCCCCAATCCATTGAACCAGCAGTGCAGCAGCACTGGGACGCCAAGAAAACCTTCAAGGCAGTGGAGAAAGTAGATAAAGAGAAATTCTACTGCCTCTCCATGTTCCCCTACCCGTCTGGTCGTCTACACATGGGGCACGTGCGTAACTACACCATAGGTGATGTGATCTCCCGTTATCAACGGCTCAATGGCAAGAACGTGCTGCAACCCATAGGCTGGGATGCGTTCGGTCTGCCCGCCGAGAACGCCGCGGTCAAGAACAAGACGGCGCCGGCTCCCTGGACCTATGAAAACATCGAATACATGAAGAAGCAGCTCAAGATGCTGGGGCTGGGCTATGACTGGGACAGGGAGCTGGCCACCTGCAAGCCGGATTACTACCGCTGGGAGCAGTGGTTCTTCACCAAGCTCTACGAGAAAGGTCTGGTCTACAAGAAGACCTCCTCGGTCAACTGGTGCCCGAACGACATGACGGTGCTGGCCAACGAGCAGGTGGTGGACAACTGCTGCTGGCGCTGTGACACCCCGGTGGAACAAAAAGAGATCCCCCAGTGGTTCATCAAGATCACCGACTATGCCGAAGAGCTGCTCAATGACATCGACAACCTGGAAGGTTGGCCCGAGATGGTCAAGACCATGCAGCGCAACTGGATTGGCCGCTCCGAAGGGGTCAACATCAGCTTCAATATCGAGGGGCAGGATGAGCAGCTGGAGGTCTACACCACCCGTCCTGATACCTTCATGGGCGTGACCTATGTGGGCATCGCCGCCGGTCACCCGCTGGCCGCCCAGGCTGCCGAAAGCAATCCGGAGCTTGCTGCCTTCATCGAAGAGTGCAAGCACACCAAGGTGGCCGAGGCTGACATGGCGACCATGGACAAGAAGGGCATGGCCACCGGCCTCTATGCCATTCACCCGCTGGATGGCCGCAAGGTCCCGGTCTGGGTCGCCAACTTCGTGCTGATGAACTACGGCACCGGCGCCGTGATGGCCGTCCCCGGTCACGACCAGCGTGACTTCGAATTCGCCACCAAATATGGCCTCGAGATCAAGGCGGTGATCAAGCCGGCCGATGGCGAGGTGGACGTGAGCACCGCCGCTTACACCGACAAGGGCGTGCTGTTCCACTCCGGCGAGTTCGACGGTCTCGACTTCCAGGGGGCGTTTGACGCCATCGCCAACAAGCTGGAAGGCCTCGGCCATGGCAAGCGTACCGTCAACTTCCGCCTGCGCGACTGGGGCGTCTCCCGTCAGCGTTACTGGGGTGCCCCCATTCCCATGCTGACCCTGGCTGACGGCTCCGTGGTGCCGACCCCGGAAGACCAGCTGCCGGTGCTGCTGCCCGAAGACGTGGTGATGGACGGCATCCAGAGCCCCATCAAGGCCGATGCCGAGTGGGCCAAGACCACCTACAACGGCCAGGAAGCGTTCCGCGAGACCGATACCTTCGACACCTTTATGGAGTCCTCCTGGTACTACGCCCGCTACTGCTCTCCGGACTACGATAAGGGCATGCTGGATCCGGCGGCCGCCAACCACTGGCTGCCGGTGGATCAGTACATAGGCGGCATCGAGCACGCCTGCATGCACCTGCTCTACGCCCGCTTCTTCCACAAGCTGCTGCGTGACGCGGGTCTGGTGAACAGCGACGAGCCGTTCAAGCGCCTGCTCTGCCAGGGCATGGTGCTGGCCGACGCCTTCTACTACAAGGACGAGAAGGGCGGCAACGTCTGGGTCAGCCCGACCGAGGTCAAGGTGGAGCGTGACGACAAGGGCCGCATCACCAAGGCGGTGGATCTTGAGGGCCGCGAGGTGATCCACTCCGGCATGACCAAGATGTCCAAGTCCAAGAACAACGGCATCGATCCCCAGCTGATGGTGGAGCGTTACGGCGCCGACACCGTCCGCCTGTTCATGATGTTCGCCTCCCCGGCCGACATGACCCTGGAGTGGTCCGACTCCGGCGTAGAGGGCGCCCAGCGCTTCCTGCGTCGCCTGTGGCGCATCACCTTCGAGCACGTTGCCGGTGGCGCCGTTCCGGCGCTGGATCTGGCCGCCCTGACCGGCGAACAGAAAGCGGTGCGCCGCGAGCTGCACAAGACCATCGCCAAGGTGAGCGATGACGTGGGTCGCCGCCAGACCTTCAACACCGCCATCGCCGCCATCATGGAGCTGATGAACAACCTGGCCAAGCTGGGCTCAGACGCCCAGGATCGCGCCCTGATGCAGGAAGCGCTGGAAGCCGTCGTGGTCATGCTCTACCCCATCACCCCGCACATCGGCTTCGAGCTGTGGAAGATGCTGGGCAAGGAAGGGGACATTGACGTGACCGGTTGGCCTGTGGCCGACGAGGCGGCCATGGTCGAGACCGAGAAGCTGGTGGTGGTGCAGATCAACGGCAAGATGCGCGGCAAACTGACGGTGCCGGCCGACATTAGCCAGGCCGATGTCGAGCAGCTGGCCATGAACGATGCCTCGGTGCAGAAGTTCACCGACGGGCTGACCGTGCGCAAGGTGATCTATGTGCCGGGGAAATTGCTCAACATCGTTGCCAACTGATCCGGGCCGGTTTGATACCCGCCACCCTGGTGCCCGGCCTCTGGCCGCGCACCTTCATATAATCGAAGGAGGCGGGGCGCCGATGCGCGCCGCCTCCTTCTTGAATCAGAGAGGACATGCCATGGGTTCGCCCCTCATTCGCCGGGTCACCATTCTGGTGACCGCCCTGTTGCTTTCGGCCTGCGGTTTTCAGCTGCGTGACCAGGCCATCCCCCCCGAGCTGATGACCATGAAGGTGGTCGGCGACACCAAGAGCGATCTCTATCGCCAAGTCACCACCCGCCTCAAGGCCTCGGGGGTGAACCTGACTGACAAGGAGGGCATCCCTGTGCTGACCCTGGGTGGGGTCAGCAACAGCAGCCAGGTCGCCTCCGTCGACGCCCTTGGCCAGGACAAGGAGTACGTGCTCGGCTACAGCACCAGCTTCACCGTCTCCATGCCGGGTCAGCCGACCCAGATCTTCCCCATCACCTTCAACCGCAGTTTCCTGAACAAGCCGGATGCGGCCCTGGCCTCCTCCCGCGAGCAGGAGCAGCTGGGCAAGGAGATGCAGGAGCAGGCCGCCAGCCTCATCATCCGTCAGCTGAGCCAGGTCAAGTTCTGATGGGTGCCGCTTGATGGGCGTCTCTCCCCCGCCGCTTGTCAACCACCTCAAGGCAGGGCTCAGGCCCTGCTATCTCGTCTTTGGCGACGAGCCGCTGCTCGAGAAAGAGCAGGCCATCGACCGTGCGTTCTCCTCCCTCAACCAGGGAAAATGCTGATGCGGATCTATCCCGAGCAGTTCACCGACCACCTCAAGGGAGGGCTCAGGCCCTGCTATCTCGTCTTTGGTGACGAGCCGCTGCTCGAGAAAGAGCAGGCCATCGACCTTGCGTTCTCCTCCCTCAACCAGGCCATGCTCTGATGCGGATTTACCCTGAACAACTCACCGACCACCTCAAGGGAGGGCTCAGACCCTGCTATCTCATCTTTGGTGACGAGCCGCTGCTCAAGCAGGAAGCCATCGACGCCATCCGTCTCCATTCGCGCAAGCTGGGTTTCGATGAGCGCCACAGTTTCGTGGTCGAGCCGGGTCTGGACTGGAATCAGGTCTACGACGCCTGTCAGGCCCTGAGCCTGTTCTCGACGCGCCAGCTCATCGAGCTGGAGCTGCCGGCCAAGGTTGACAAGGACTTGGCCGCCCGCATCACAGAGATCGGCAAGCAGCTTCATCCCGACCTGCTGCTGGTGCTCTCGGGGGGTCGCCTCAACCAGACCCAGATGAAGAGCGCCTGGTTCGACAAGCTCTACCAGATTGGCACCCATGTGCCGGTCAATCATCCCGAGCCGCGCTTCTTCCCGCGCTGGATGGGGGCCAGGTTCCAGCGTTTTGGCCTCAAGGCGCTGCCCGATGCGGTCAACTTCATGTGCCATGCCTATGAGGGCAACCTGCTGGTGGCGAGTCAGGAGATAGAGAAGCTGACCCTGCTCTCGCCGCCCCAGCCCATCAGCGTCGGCTATCTGCAAGAGACCATCATACGCCACGCCCACTTCACCCCCTTCCAGCTCGTCGATACCCTGCTGGAGGGCAAGGTGAACCGGGCCCAGCGCATCCTGCTGGCGCTGCGGGCCGAGGGCACCGAGCCCGGCATGCTGGCCTGGACCCTGTGCCGGGAGCTGGAGCAGCTCACGGAGCTGTCGCTGGCCATGCGCAGTGGTCAACCCCTGGGGGAGCACTTCAGTCGGCTGCGCATCTGGCAGAGCCGCCAGCAGCTGATCCAGCAGGCCCTGACCCGCTTGCCGTTCGCCAAGTTGCAGCAGCTGTGGCAGCTGATGGCCCGACTGGATGACGCCCAACGCCGCTTCGACACCGAGCAGGCCTGGCTGATGCTGCAGACCATAGCGCTGGCGTTTCGCGACGGTACGCCCCTGCCCCTGCCGGAGGTGGCATCATGCTGAAGGCCCCTATCGGCATCCTTGGCGGCACCTTCGATCCTGTCCACACAGGTCATATTGATCTGACAGGGGCAGGAGCATGATGCTGAAGCCGCCCATCGGTATCCAGAGAGGAATCTTCGATCCTATCCATATCGGTCATATTGATCTGACAGGGGCAGAAGCATGGTGCTGAAGCCGCCCATCGATATCCAGAGAGGAATCTTCGATCCTATCCATATCGGTCATATTGATCTGACAGGGGCAGGAGCATGATGCTGAAGCCGCCCATCGGTATCCTCGGAGGAACCTTCGATCCCATTCACATCGGTCACCTGAGACCCGCCATCGAGGCGCGCGACGCCCTGGGTCTGGCCGAGATCAGGCTGATCCCGAACCACATCCCCCCCCATCGCGCCAACCCGCTCTGCTCGAGCGAGCAGCGCCTGGCCATGGTCAGGCTGGCGGCGGCGGAGAACCCGGGCTTCGTGGTGGACGAGCGGGAATTGAAGCGGGACAAACCCTCCTGGACCATAGACACCCTCATCGAGCTGAGGCAGGCGCTGCCCGATACCCCTCTGTGCTTCCTGATGGGCATGGACTCCCTGCTCGGCCTGCCGAGCTGGCATCGCTGGCAGGAGCTGCTCGATTACGCCCACCTGGTGGTGAGCCTGCGCCCGGGCTGGCAGCCGGACTACCCGGCCGACATAGCCGAGCTGCTGGCGCGCCACGGCACCCGCCGGGCCGAAGATCTGCACCGCAAGGTGAGCGGCCACATCTGGCTGGCGGACAACCTGCCCATCGCGCTCTCGGCGACCCGGCTGCGGGATCTGCTGGCCCGGGGCCAGGATACCCGCTACCTGTTGCCAGCCTGTGTCGCGCACTATATTGATCAAGAGGGGCTCTACCGCGCTGTGGCGGACGACCCCCAGGCTTCCCCCGCCCAGCCGGGTGGGAAACCAGGCCACCCATGATATAATCCGCCGCCCCACGCCTGCGCGAGCCGCGGCGGATCCAGAGGAGAAACACTATTGCAAGGCCAAGAACTGCACGCTTTCATCATCGACAAGATCGATGACATGAAGGGCCGCGACATCGTCACCCTGGATGTGCGCGGTCAATCCAGCATCACGGACACCCTGATCATCTGCTCCGGCAACTCCAGCCGCCACGTCTGCGCCATCGCCCACAACCTGGCGAGCGAGGCCCGTCATGCCAAGCTCGACCTGCTCAGCGTCGAAGGGCAGCAGACCGGCGAGTGGGTGCTGGTGGATCTGGGCTCCGTCATCGTGCATGTGATGCAAGACGAGTTTCGCGACTTCTATCAACTGGAAAAACTCTGGGGCAATGCTCCGGTGCAAGCCTGATCCCCCATGAAGATTCAGTTGATTGCCGTGGGCACCAAGATGCCCACCTGGGTCGAGCACGGCTTCCAGGAGTACCGTCGCCGCTTTCCCAAAGACATGCCGTTCGAACTGGTGGAGATAGGCGCCGGAAAACGCGGTAAAAACGCCGATATCCCCCGCATCCTGCAAAAGGAAGGGGAAGCCATGCTGGCGGCCGCCGGTCGCTCGCGCATCGTGACCCTGGATATCCCGGGCAAGCCCTGGACCACGGAGCAGCTGGCTGGCCAGCTGGAGGCCTGGAAGCTGGATGGCCGCGACGTGGCCCTGCTGGTGGGCGGGCCTGAGGGCCTGTCTCCCGAGTGCAAGGCCGCCGCCGAACAGAGCTGGTCCCTCTCGCCCCTCACCCTGCCCCACCCCCTGGTGCGGGTGCTGGTGGCCGAGAGTCTCTACCGGGCCTGGAGCATCACCACCAACCACCCCTATCACAGGGAATAGCGCCTTATGCCTTCGCTCGCCCCGACCCCTGAGGCCTCCCCATGCTGAAACAGCGCATCGAGATGCGCGATCACAGCGCAGAGGGCAACCTCTTCTTTCGTCGCACCCTGGTCGCCTATCTGGGCATGCTTGCCCTGATGCTGGTGCTGCTCGGCAACCTCTACTATCTGCAGGTTGAATCGTTCGACACCTATCAGACCCGATCCAACGACAACCGGATCCGGGTCGTGCCTGTCGCCCCTCCCCGGGGCCTCATCTATGACGCCAACGGGGTGCTGCTGGCGGAAAACCGTCCGGTCTACAGCCTGGAGATCGTGCCGGAAGAGGCGGGGGACATCGACAAGATGGCCGACGGTCTGATCGCCCTGCTGGGCCTGCCGGAGGGGACCAAGGAGAAGTTCCTGGCCGAGGTCAAGCGCCAGCGCCGCTTCAAGCCGGTCTCCCTCTACGAGAAGCTGACCGAGAAACAGGTGGCGCTCTTCTCCGTCGACCAGCACAACTACCCTGGGGCCAGCATTGAGGCCTACCTCAAGCGCTATTACCCGTTTGGCGACACCCTCACCCATGCCCTGGGCTATGTGGCCAAGATCAACACCCGGGACGTGGAGCGCCTGGACAAGGAGGAGAAGCTCGCCAACTATGCCGCCACCAAGGACATCGGCAAGCAGGGGGTGGAGAAGTTCTACGAGGATGAGCTGCACGGCGTGGCCGGCTACCAGGAGGTCGAGGTCAACAACCGTGGCCGGGTGGTGCGCACCCTCAAGTTCCAGCCGCCCCAGCCCGGCAAGGACATCTACCTCAACATCGACATCCGCCTGCAACTGAAGGCGCAGCAGCTGCTGGACGGTCGCCGGGGCGCCATCGTCATGATGGATCCCAAGACGGGCGCCATCCTGGCCATGGAGTCGAGCCCGAGCTACGACCCCAACCTGTTCGTGACCGGCATCTCCACCGCCAACTATTCCGGCCTGCTCAACGATCCGGCCCGCCCGCTGGTGAACCGCACCACCCAGGGCATCTACGCCCCCGCCTCCACCGTCAAGCCCCTGCTCTCCGTGATGGGGCTCAACGAGGGGGCCATCACCCCCCAGTACCGCTACTTCGGCGGGCCCAGCTTCTCGATCCCGGGCACCACCAAGAAGTTCCGGGACTGGCGGCGCTGGGGCCATGGCTGGCTCGATGTCTATCGCGCCATCGAAGTGTCGGCGGATACCTATTTCTACGATCTCGCCTACCGGGTCGGCATCGACAAGATCCACGAATACATGACCCAGTTCGGCTTTGGCCGCTACAGCGGGGTCGACTTGTATGAAGAGACCAAGGGGGTCATGCCCTCCCGGGACTGGAAGATGGCCCGCTGGCGCCAACCCTGGTACCAGGGGGACACCATCTCGGTCGGCATCGGCCAGGGCTACTGGAGCTCCACCCCGATCCAGCTCGCCAAGGCCATCAGCATTCTCACCCAGAATGGCCATGACGTGACGCCCCACCTGCTCAAGAGCACCGTCTCCCTCGACGGCACCGTGCCTGCGCCCATCAACCCGAACGTGGCGCTCAAGGTCAAGCACGACAGCTACTGGCAGGTGGGACGGGATGGCATGTGGCGCGTCATCAACGGCCACGAGGGCACGGGGCGGCGCGCCTTCGCCAACACCCCCTATGTGGCGGCGGGCAAGTCGGGCACGGCCCAGGTGGTCGGTCTCAAGGAGAATCAGGTCTACAACGCGGCCACCACCAAGGTGGAGCACAGGGACAACGCCCTGTTCGTCGCCTTCGCGCCGTTCGACGCCCCCAAGGCCGTGGTGGCCCTGGTGCTGGAGAACGCAGGTGGCGGCAGCGCCATGGCCGCCCCCGTCGCCCGCCATATGCTGGATGCCTATCTGCTGCCGCCGGAGCCCCAGCTGCCCCCGGCTCCCGTCACCCCGACAGAGGTAACCCACCATGAGTAACTCTGCCCGCCAGCAAAGCATCTGGTACCGGCTGCACATCGACCTGCCCCTGCTCATCGGTCTGCTCTGCCTGATGGCCCTCTCCATGGTGGTGCTCTACTCCGCCTCGGGCCAGGATCTGGAATCCATCGTGCGCCAGCTGGTGCGCGGCGGCCTAGCCTTCGTGCTGATGCTGGCTCTGGCCCAGCTGCCCCCGACCCTCTATGCCCGCTGGGCCATTCCCGTGTTCGTGGTGGTGGTCTTGATGCTGATCGCGGTGGACGTGTTCGGCCACATCGGCAAGGGGGCGCAACGTTGGTTAGACCTAGGCTTTATGAAGTTCCAGCCCTCCGAGGTGATGAAGGTCTCCATGCCCATCATGGTGGCCACCTGGCTCAGCCGGCACTCCCTGCCCCCCAAGCTCAGCCATGTGGTGATCGCCCTCGTCATGGTGCTGCTGCCCACCCTGCTGATCGCGGCCCAGCCCGATCTCGGCACCTCCATCCTGGTGGCGGCCTCCGGCTTCTTCGTCATCTTCCTGGCGGGGATCAGCTGGTGGCTGATCGGCCTGGCGGTGATGCTGCTCGCCGCCTTCCTGCCCCTGCTCTGGTTCTTCCTGATGCACGACTATCAGCGCCAGCGGGTGCTGATGCTGATCGATCCGGAGAAGGATCCGCTCGGCCGTGGCTACCACATCATCCAGTCCAAGATAGCGATCGGCTCAGGCGGCGTGTTCGGCAAGGGCTGGCTGCAGGGGACCCAGTCCCAGCTGGAGTTTTTGCCAGAGCGCCACACCGACTTCATCTTCGCCGTGTTCAGCGAGGAGTTCGGCCTGGTGGGTGTGGCCCTGCTGCTCGCCCTCTACCTCTACATCATCAGCCGCTGCCTCTACATCTCGATGCAGGCCCAGAGCAGCTTCGAGCGCCTGCTCGGCGGCGCCCTGACCCTCACCTTCTTCGTCTATGTGTTCGTCAACATGGGCATGGTGAGCGGCATACTCCCGGTGGTGGGGGTACCCCTGCCCCTGGTGAGCTACGGCGGCACCTCCATGGTGACCCTGATGGCGGGCTTTGGCATCCTGATGTCCATTCAGACCCACAGAAGGCTGCTGGCCTGATGAGGTGGATATATTCTGCCGGTGGTGGGAGGCCCCTGCCCCTGGTGAGCTACGACGGCACCTCCATGGTGACCCTGATGGCGGGCTTTGGCATCCTGATGTCCATTCAGACCCACAGAAGGCTACTGGCCTGATGATGCGCCTCGCTCCCGCCCTGCTGCTGGCGGTTTGGCTGCCGGTCGCAGGGGCCGCCACCGGGCCCGATGAGCAGGCCCTGGCCCATCTCGCCGAGCGCCACGGCGTGCCCCTGGCCGAGCTGGAGGCTGCCGTCCGGGCGGCCCGGCTCAATCCCGAGGTGCTGGCCCTGATGCGCCGCCCCTGGGAGGCCAAGCCCTGGCACCAGTACCGGCCCCTGTTCGTCACGGCGCAACGCATTGAGGCCGGGGTGCGCTTCTGGCAGGAAAACAGCGCACTGCTGACCCGGGCGGAGCAGACCTATCGGGTGCCCGCCGCCCTCATCACCGCCATCCTGGGGGTGGAGACCGCCTACGGCAAGCAGATGGGACGCCACGACGTGCTCGGCAGCCTCTACACCCTGGGCTTTCACTACCCGGAGCGCAGCGATTTCTTTGCCAAGGAGTTTGCCCAGCTGGTGCTGCTCGCCAAGGAGGAGCAGCTGCCCCTTACCGGGCTCAAGGGCTCCTACGCCGGCGCCATGGGCATGGGCCAGTTCATGCCCTCCAGCTATCGCCACTACGCCGTGGATTTCGACGGCGACGGCAGGCGAGACTTGTTTGCCAGCCGGGCCGACGCCATCGGCAGCGTGGCCAACTACTTCGCCGAGCATGGCTGGCGCTGGCACGAACCCGTGGTCGAGCCGGCCGAGGCCACGGCGCCGGTGGCCGAGGCCCTGATTGGCCAGGCCCCCGAACCCGGCCTTCGCTGGCAGACCCTGTCCGAGGCCGGGCTGCGTCTGGCCAACCCCCCCGCGGACCATACCCTGGTGCGGCTGCTGGCCCTCGAGGAGGTCGACGGCCCCCGCTACTGGGTCGCCCGCCACAACTTTTACGTGATCAATCGCTACAACCGCAGCCCCTTGTACGGCATGGCGGTATACCAACTCAGTCAAGCCATCCAGGATGCCTATGCAGCACAACAGACTCCTCCCCCTCAGCCTGGCCTTGTTGCTGGCCGCCTGTAGCAGCCAGCCGGATACCCCGGCGCCCGCTCCTCTCCCCGTACCGGTGGAAGTGGAGAAGGCCCCCGTCATCGAGTTTCCCCAGGCCACGGGGGCCATTCCCCGTCCCGAACCCCTGAGCGCGAGCGGCAACCGGGACTACTGGATTGGCAAGCAGAAGTACCAGGTGTGGCGCGACATCAGGCACTACAGCGAGGAAGGCAGCGCCAGCTGGCTCGACAAGGGGCTCGATGGCAACAAGACCGCCAACGGCGACACCATGGACAGCACCCTGTTCACGGGCGCCCATCGCAACCTGCCGCTGCCGAGCTATGTGCGGGTCACCAACCTCGACAACGGCCGTGAGACCATAGTGCGGGTCAACGATAGGGGGCCCTTCACCCCATCCCGGCTCATCGATCTCTCCCATGCCGCGGCCCATCAGCTTGGCATGGTCGAGCAGGGAGAGGCGCGGGTCAGGCTGGATCTCATCACCGACACCCCGGATCAGCAGATTGAACGGGTGACGGATATCCCCATGACGGACACCCGCCCCGGCCAGGAGACAGCCCCTGCCGCCCCCGCCAAGGCGGCCCCCCTGGCCGCGGCCACAGTCGCCGCCGCTCCCGCCACCCGGGCCGAGACGCCCCCGGCACCGGCAGCCTCCTCCCAGGCTGGCGGCGGCAAACGGATGCAGGTGCTCGCCAGCGGATCCAGGGAGCGGGCCCAGGCCCTGGCCGCGCAGCTCGGCAGCCAGTACGGCGTGCCCCATCAGATCCAGGCCGTCGGTCAGATCTACCGGGTGCTGCTCGGCCCCATCCCGGCGGCAAAGCAGGGGGCGCTGCTGCAACAGGTGCGCAGTGAAGGTTTCGAGCAAGCCTTCTTCCTCCCCTGAGCCCCTGCTTTTCACCACGGCCGGTGGCGCGCCTGATTACGACGCGCCACCTGTCGGTGAGTGTTAAAAAATACCCATCGATCGCCATGCCGGGCTATGACCAGAGCCCGCTTCTGGTATAGTGAGCCCCGCATTTTCATTTACCAGGGGTCACCCCCAACCAGGCTCGCAGGAATTTTCACGATGTCCAAATTTGCCCATTCAGTCATCCTCGCCGCCCTGATCAGCGCGACCGCCCAGGCCAATACTCCGACGCCGGATCCGCTGCCCACCCCCAACAGCATGCCGGTCGTCGTCCCCGCCGCGCCGACCATCTCGGCCAAGGCCCATATTCTGATCGACTACGCCAGCGGCCAGGTGCTGGCCGAGGAGAACGCCGAGGAGCGGCTGCCCCCCGCCAGTCTGACCAAGATGATGACCTCCTACATCATCGGCCAGGAGCTGGCCAAGGGGAACATCAAGCGCACCGACATGGTGACCATCAGCCAGAACGCCTGGTCCAAGAACTACTCCGATTCCTCCAAGATGTTCATCGAGGTGGGCAAGCAGGTCTCGGTCGATGATCTCAACAAGGGCATCATCATCCAGTCCGGCAACGACGCCTGCGTCGCCATGGCCGAATTCCTGGCGGGCAGCACCGACTCCTTCGCCAGTCTGATGAACACCTGGGCCGCCAAGCTGGGCATGAATGACAGCCACTTCATGAACCCCCATGGCCTGGATGCCGAGGGTCACTATAGTACCGCCCACGACATGGCGCGCCTGGGCCAGGCCCTGATCCGCGACCTGCCGGAGGAGTACAAGATCTACGCCCAGAAGTCCTTCGTCTTCAACGGCATCACCCAGCACAACCGCAACCGCCTGCTGTGGGATCAATCCCTGCAAGTGGATGGCATCAAGACCGGCCACGTCAGCCAGGTCGGCTACAACCTGGTCTCCTCCGCCACCAACAACGAAGGCATGCGTCTGATCGCCGTGGTGTTCGGTGCCAACAGCGAGGCTTCCCGCGCCGCCGAGAGCAAGAAGCTGCTCACCTACGGCTTCCGCTTCTTCCAGAGCGCCACCCCCTACAAGGCGGGCACCGAACTGGTGAGCCAGAAGATCTGGATGGGTGACAAGCCCGAGGTGAAACTCGGGGTGGATCAGGATGTCTCCGTGCTGGTGACCCGTGGCCAGGCCAGCAACCTCAAGGCGGACTTCCAGCTCGACAGCGAGCTGAAGGCACCGCTGGCCAAGGGGCAGCGTGTCGGCACCGTCTTCCTCAAGCAGGGGGACAAGGAGATCAAACAGGTTCCCCTGGTTGCCCTGGAAGAGGTGCAAGAGGGTGGCCTGATGAGCCGTCTGTGGGACTATGTGGTGCTGCTGGTCACCAGCTGGTTCAAGTGATCTCAGGGTAAAATCTTGTCAAGCAACGGCGCCATCGGGCGCCGTTGCCGTCTTGATGGAGCCTGGCAGCGAATAACCCTGCAATCTGCAGGTTCCGCCGACCCGGGATTTGTGGTAAAAAGCAGCACTTCCACGTCTTGTCGCACGATACCGGGTCTTGATCCCGGTGTGGGCCATGCCCATATAGACTTGTACTGGCGGCCCTTTGGGCCAATGGCAACGAGCCACATGAGAGAGTCATCCCCGATGACGAAAAGGTGAGTCAATGAATACCAAGTTTGATGAACTGCTGGAGTTCCCCTGCAAGTTCCCCTTCAAGGTACTGGGTGTGGCCGATCCCGCCCTGCCGGATCTGGTGGTCGAGGTGTTGCAGCAGCACGCCCCCGGCACCTACAGCCCCACGGTACAACCCAGCTCAAAGGGCAACTACCACTCGGTACGAGTGACGGTCACCGCCCAGAGCAAGGAACATATCGAAACCATGTATACCGCCCTCGGCAATATATCCCTGGTTCGCTACGTTCTGTGATCACACCCGCGTCGCCCCGTCCAAGGGGCGACGGCCTGTTTGTCCGCCCAGCCCATGAGGAAACCATGTCCACCCCAGCACAACGCCATCTGCTGACAAGAGACCTGGGTCGCCGCCCCTATCAGGCGGTGTGGGACGCCATGAAGGCGTTTACCGACGCCCGCGACGAGGAGACCCCGGACGAGTTCTGGCTGGTGGAGCACGATCCCGTCTACACCCAGGGCCAGGCGGGCAAGGCCGAGCACCTGCTCGCCCCCGGCGACATCCCTGTGGTGCAAAGCGATCGCGGCGGTCAGGTGACCTATCACGGCCCCGGCCAGCTGGTGCTCTATGTGCTGGTGGACGTGCGCCGCAGCAAGCTGTCGGTGCGCGAGCTGGTCACCTGCCTGGAAACCGCCATCATCCAGGTGCTCGCCAGGAGCGACATCCAGGCCTATGCCAAGGCGGACGCCCCCGGCGTCTACGTGCGAAACGCGCTCGGCATCGAAGCCAAGATCGCCTCCCTGGGCCTGCGCATTCGCCGTGGCTGCTCCTTCCATGGGCTGGCCCTCAACGTCAACATGGACATGAGCCCCTTCCTGCGCATCAATCCCTGCGGCTATGCGGGCATGGCCATGACCCAGACCAGTGCCCTGGGGGGCCCCTTGAGCGTCCCCGAGGCGGCCCGGCCCCTGATGGCCGAGCTGGCCAGCCTCATCGGTTACCAGACCATCACCCATATCGAGCAAGCCGCCATGCCATGGCGCGATGCGAATCTCAAGATGCCCTCTGCGGACATCAATCAGACAGTAACAAACACCGAGAGTGAATCATGAGCAAACCCGTTCGTATGGAGCCGGGCGTCAAGCTGCGCGATGGCGACAAGATGGCCCTGATCCCGGTGAAATTCATGCCGGATCCCACCGAAGAAGTGCTGCGTAAACCGGACTGGATGCGGATCAAACTGCCCCCCTCGAGCCAGAAGATCGAGCACATCAAGAGCACGCTGCGCAAGAACAAGCTGCACTCTGTGTGTGAGGAGGCCTCCTGCCCCAACCTGGCGGAGTGCTTCAACCACGGCACCGCCACCTTCATGATCATGGGCGCCATCTGCACCCGCCGCTGCCCCTTCTGCGACGTGGCCCACGGCCGCCCGCTGGCGCTGGATCCGGAAGAGTCGAAGAAGCTGGCCCTCACCATCAAGGAGATGGGGCTGAAATACGTGGTCATCACCTCGGTGGACCGCGACGATCTGCGGGACGGCGGTGCCCAGCACTTCGCCGACTGCATCAAGCAGATCCGCGAGCACAGCCCCCAGACCCGCATCGAGATCCTGACCCCGGACTTCCGCGGCCGCATGGAGCAGGCGCTGGAGGTGTTCCGCGAGACGCCGCCGGACGTGTTCAACCACAACCTGGAAACCGCCCCGCGCATGTACCGGGTCGCCCGCCCGGGTGCCGACTACAAGTGGTCCCTGGAACTGCTGCGCCGCATCAAGGAGATGCACCCCCATGTGCCGACCAAGTCCGGCGTCATGATGGGTCTGGGCGAGACCAACGAAGAGATAGTGCAGGTGCTCAAGGACTTGCGCGAGCACGGCGTCAACATGCTGACCCTGGGCCAGTACCTGCAGCCGAGCCGCCACCACCTGCCGGTGAAGCGCTATGTGCCGCCCGCAGAGTTCGACGAGCTGAAAGATGTCGCCATGGAGCTGGGCTTCTCCCATGCCGCCTGCGGCCCCTTCGTGCGCTCCTCCTATCACGCGGATCTGCAGGCCAAGGGCGAAGAGGTCAAATAACCCCTTCCCCCCTGCACTGAAAAAAAGAGCGCCAAAAGGCGCTCTTTTTTATGACCGTCCATCACGATCTCAATGGGGGCCCCGCCACTGCTGATGCAGCGCAAGCAAGGCCCGCACCTCCGCCAGGCGGCGCCGGGTCAGGGCAATGAATCGCCAGCGCCTGACGCGGCACAGGGCGCCTCATCAACGCCCGAAGACAACGGCAAGGCCCCGTTCGAGCATTCCTGTTCCTGCGGGCAGAGGCTATCATGCGCACTCCCCGCCCGATTCAGGAGTGTCACATGTCCCCAATCAAGGCCTTTATCATCCATGGCTACACCGCCTCGCCCCAGGCCAACTGGTTTCCCTGGCTCGCCGCCCGGCTCGAGGAGCAGGGTATCCAGACCCGGGTGCTCGCCATGCCGGATCCCCATACTCCAGATCCTGCCGCCTGGGATGCCCACCTGGCGGCCAGCATAGGCGAGGCGGATGGCCACACCCTGCTGGTTGGCCATAGCCTGGGCTGCATCTCGGCCCTGCGCTACCTGCATCAGCATCCCCCCCTGAACAATCTGGGTGGTCTGCTGCTGGTCTCCGGCTTCGACGAGCCCCTCGATACCCTGCCCGAGCTCACTCCCTTCGTCGCCCAGCCCCTGCCCCTCGCCCATATCAGGGCCAGGCTGCCGCGCTGCGCCCTGATCGCCTCCACCGATGACGCCATCGTCCCCCCGCCCAGCTCCCATGCCCTGGCCCAGCGGTTGCAGGCCCCCCTGCACCCGATCGCACAGGGGGGCCATTTTCTCGATCGGGAGGGATTCACCGAGCTGCCCCTCGCCTATGAACTGCTGATGCAGATGGCCGGCGCCATCAGGGCGGCGGCGACGATCCCGCAGGCAAGCTGACCCGCGAGGCCGCCGGCGAGGGGCCAGGTCAGATGTCCATGGGGATGACGCTATCGCCATGCCTGCAAACAAACACGGCCACCCTGGGGTGGCCGTCATCGGCAGCAAGAGAGACTCACGAGCGTCAGAGGCCGGCCGCCTCCAGATGCTCCACCAGCAGCTGCACGCTGCGGTTGCCGCGCCATTCGTTGACATCGAGCCGGTAGACCAGCCGCACCCGTTTGACCGAGGCATCGGGCCAGCGCTTGAGATCGACGCCGAAGGCGATGGCATCCACCGCGTGGCCGGAATCAGTGGTCAGCATCATCTTGAGGTTCTTCTCCCCCACCAGCCGCTGCTGTACCAACACGAATTCGCCGTCAAACAGCGGCTCGGGGAAGGCCTGGCCCCAGGGGCCGGAGGCGCGGATAAGCTCCGCCAGCTCCAGGCTGAGCTCGTCCGGCAGCAGTTCGCCATCGGTGAGCAGCACCCCGGTCAGCAGCTCCGGGGTCACCAGCTCGGCGATGACCGCTTCGAACGCCCGGCCGAAGGCCTCGATATTGGCCTTGGGCAGGGTCAGCCCCGCCGCCATGGCGTGGCCGCCAAACTTGCCCATCAGCCCCGGATGGCGGGTGTCGAGCAGCTCCAGCGCATCGCGCAGGTGCACCCCGGGGATGGAGCGGCCCGAGCCCTTGAGCTCGGTCTCGCTGCTCTCGGCAAACGCGATGACGGGGCGGTAGTACTTCTCCTTCACCTTGGAGGCCACCAGCCCCACCACCCCCTGATGCCACTCGTCTCTGTGCAGTACTATGCCGGAGGGCACCTCGCCATCGCGAAACCGGATCTGCTCCAGGGTGGCGAGGGCCTCCTGCTGCATCCCCTGCTCTATCTCCTTGCGCTCCTGGTTGAGGCTGTCCATCTCGGACGCGAGCTGGCGCGCCAGGTTGATGTCGTCGCACAGCAGACAGGCAACCCCGAGAGACATGTCATCGAGCCGGCCCACCGCGTTGAGGCGCGGCCCCAGGGCGAAGCCGAGATCGGCGGCGCACAGGCGGCGACCATCCCGGCCGGAGACATCCACCAGTGCCTGGATACCGGGGCGACAGCGTCCGGCCCGGATCCGCTGCAAACCCTGATGAACCAGGATGCGGTTGTTGCCATCCAGCGCCACCACGTCGGCCACGGTGCCGAGGGCCACCAGATCCAGGTAATCCGCCACGTTGGGGGCGCGCAGCCCCTGGCGCTCATACCAGCCGCTCTGGCGCAGATGGGTGTTGAGGGCCGCCATCAGATAGAAGGCCACCCCCACCCCGGCCAGGGACTTGGAGGGGAAATCGCAGCCATGCTGGTTGGGGTTCACGATGGCATCGGCGTCAGGCAGCTCCTGGCCTGGCAGGTGGTGATCGGTAACCAGTACCTGCATGCCGGCCGCCTTGGCCGCCGCCACCCCGGCGATGCTGGAGATGCCGTTGTCCACGGTGATGAGGAACTCGGCGCCGCGCGCCACCGCCAGCTCGACGATTTCGGGGGTGAGGCCGTAGCCAAACTCGAAGCGGTTGGGCACCAGAAAATCGATGTGATGGCCCCCCATGGCGCGCAGGGCCAGCACGCACAGGGCCGAGCTGGTGGCGCCGTCGCAGTCGAAGTCGCCGACGATGAGGATGCGCTGCTGCGCCGTCAGGGCATCCGCCAGCAGGGGCACCGCCTGCTCCATGCCAAACAGACGCTGGGGCGGCAGCAGCGAGCTGGCGCTGCGCTCGAGCAGAGCGGGATCCTCCACGCCACGACTGGCGAAGATCTGGCGAAGCAGGGGGTGCAGGGTATCGGGCAGATGGGAATCATCCACCCGGGGGCGACGACGGATTTGCAAAGACATGGCGATATCCAGTGGGTTCAAACGGGGGCAGAGGCCGAAACAGGCTGCAAGGATCGCACTCCTCTTCCCCTTAGGCAAATGCCGGCGCTGAGAAAACGTCCGCCCCTGCGCGAGCTGGCCAGGGCCTCTTATTGCCAATCCCGTTAATAACCGGGAGATAACAGAAATTTAGCCCACTCAGGTTGCCAATTGGACTCTGCCACCGCAAGCTATCAGGGGTGGCCAGGGGGCTGGGATTATCCCGCCCCAGGGCCTAGCGTCATGACCCCCTTATTTTGCTCAACTTTACCCATTTTGGAGGGAATTCAATGAGCCTTATCCAGGAATTCAAGGCCTTTGCTGCCCGTGGCAACGTGATCGACATGGCCGTCGGTATCATCATAGGTGCCGCCTTTGGCAAGATAGTCTCCTCGTTCGTCGGCGACATCATCATGCCCCCCATCGGCATCATCCTCGGCGGGGTAGACTTCAGCGATCTGGCCGTGGTGCTCCAGGCGGCGGAGGGGGACACCCCGGCCGTGGTCATCGCCTATGGTAAGTTCATCCAGACCATCATCGACTTCCTGATCATCGCCTTCGCCATCTTCATGGGGCTCAAAGCCATCAATACCCTGAAGAAGAAGCAGGAAGAGGAAGCGGCCGCCCCGGCCGGGCCGACCAAGGATCAGGAGCTGCTGAGCGAGATCCGCGACTTGCTGAAATCCCAGCAGGGCAAGTAACCCCCTCTGCGGGTGCATTCTTGAAAAAACCGCGTGAACGCGGTTTTTTTTTGCCCGAAGCAGGGTGACTCAGGCACGGGGGTGGTGCTCGCCATGGAGCGCCTTGAGCCGCTCGTTGGCCACATGGGTGTAGATCTGGGTGGTGGAGAGATCCGCATGACCCAGCAGCATCTGCACAACCCGCAGGTCGGCACCATGGTTAAGCAGGTGGGTGGCAAAGGCGTGGCGCAGGGTATGGGGGGAGAGCTCCCCCTGGATGCCGGCCCGCAGGGCATAGAGCTTGATGCGATGCCAGAAGGTCTGGCGCGTCATCATCTGGGCCCGCTTGGAGGGGAAGACCACGTCCGAGCTCACTCCCCCCAACAAGAGGGGACGCCCCTGCCGGTAGTAACGCTCCAGCCAGTAAACCGCCTCCTCCCCCATGGGGACCAGCCGCTCCTTGTTGCCCTTGCCCAGCACCCGCACCAACCCCTGGCGCAGGCTGACATGCTCGGCGGTGAGCCCCACCAGCTCGGAGACCCGCAGCCCGGTGGCGTAGAGCAATTCGAGCATGGCCTTGTCCCTCAGCTCCAGGGGATCCTCCACGTTCGGCTCGTCGAGCAGGGTGCCCACCTGCCCCTCGCTCAAGTCGGAGGGGAGCTTCTTGGGCAGCTTGGGCCCCTCCAGCAGCACTGTGGGATCGTCCCCCCGCAACTTCTCCCGGTTGAGGTACTGGTAGAAGCGGCGCAGGGCGGAGAGGAAGCGGGCCGTGCTGCTGGCGGCAAAGCCCTGATCCACCCGCCAGGCGAGGTAGTGCTGGATGTCATCCATTCCCGCCAGCAACAGGGCGCCGCCCTGGCCGTCGAGCCAGAGGGCGAACTTGCCCAGATCGACCCGGTAGGAGGCGATGGTGTTGTCTGACAGACCCCGCTCCAGCCAGAGGGCATCGAGGAACTGCTCGATCAAGGGATGAGGCGGCGTGGCGGACGAGACGGCTTTGCGGGTCATGGCGCGAGTCGGGTTGGCGAACGGGCCTCCATTCTAACGCCAAGGCGGGGCGAGGCGGCAAGTACCACGCCGGCCTGAAGCAGAATGAGCAGGCTGGGAAGGGGGCGCCACTCTCTGGTAAACTCGCCCCTTTACTTGAGCTGGCGGGAAGAGCGATGAAGATTGGTCTGTTTTACGGTTCCACCACCTGTTACACCGAGATGGCCGCCGAGAAGATCCGCACCCTGCTGGGCCCGGAGCTGGTCGACATTCACAACATCAAGGATGTCCCCCTGGCGCGTATGACGGAGTACGAGATCCTGATCCTCGGCATCTCCACCTGGGATTTTGGCGAGCTGCAGGAGGATTGGGAATCCCGCTGGGAAGACATCGCCGATATCGACCTGGAGGGGCGCATCATCGCCCTGTTCGGCATGGGGGATCAGCTGGGCTATGGCGAGTGGTATCAGGATGCCCTCGGCCTGTTGCACGATCAGCTGGTACCCAAGGGGGTCAAGCTGGTGGGCTACTGGCCCAATGAGGGCTACGAATTCGAAGCCTCCAAGGCACTGATCGACGATGGCCGCCACTTCGTCGGCCTGGCCCTCGATGACGCCAACCAGTACGAGCAGACCGACGAGCGGCTCGAACAATGGGTCGAACAGATCCTCGGCGAGATCCAGGCACTGCTCTGACAAGTCGACCAACGCAGTGGGCCCGGCAGCCCCTCGGCGAGATCACACCAGGCACGGCTCTGACAGAGCGGCCCGCGCAGTGGGCCCGGCAGCCCCTCGACGAGAGCCCGGCGCGGCGCCAAGCCTCCCCTCCCTGCGTATTTTCTATTGTCGTCATCGGGTTAGGCCTAGCGACTTTTGCACCCTGGTCTGTAACAATGTTAACCAGCGCCCAACATAACCCTAAAAATCAGGGCGCCGGAAGCAAACAGGAATAGACCAGAAAAGGACATTCTATGAACCAGATCTCCCTCCTGGCCCCCAGCATTGCCCGCGACGTGCTCGATCATGCGCTGCGACTCGGGGCCGACTTTGCCGAGCTGTTTGTGGAGCGCAAGCGCCGCAGCCAGCTCGGCCTGCTCTCCAGCCAGATAGAAAACATCAGCGGAGGCCTCGATTTCGGCATAGGCGTGCGCCTGTGCTACGGCCACAAGGTGCTCTACGGCTACACCAACCTGGCCGACCGCGACGAGCTCTTGCGCATCGTCACCCTGCTGGCGGCCAAGGACAGGCGTGATCCCGTGGTCACCGCCACCGCCTTCGATTTCACCCGCTTCACCGATCGCAACCCGGTCACCCTGCCCCTCTCGGCCGACAAGCTGCTGGAGCAGAAGATCGCCTACCTGCACGCCATGGACGCCGCGGCCCGCGCCGAGAGCGATCGGGTGAGCCAGTTCTCCGGCAATGTGCTGGGCTGGGAGCAGGAGGTGGAGATCTTCAACAGCGAAGGGCTCCAGGTGAGCGATCGCCGCCACTACAACCGCATCATGGCCCAGACCATCACCGCCCTTGGCAGCGAGCAGACCATGGGCTACGAGGCCCCAGGCGCCCTGATGGGCTGGGAACACGCCGAGCGCATAGACCCGCGGGAGCTGGCCCTCACCGCCACCCGCCAGGCCCTGGTCAAACTGGGGGCCGCCCCCTGCCCGAGCGGCACCCTGCCGGTCATCATGGAGAGCGGCTTTGGCGGCGTCATCTTCCACGAGGCGTGCGGCCACCTGCTGGAGACCACCTCGGTAGCCAAGAAGGCCTCGGTATTCCACGACAAGATGGGCCAGCTTATCGCCAATCCGGCGGTCAGCGCCGTGGATGAAGGCTTGCAGAGCAACGCCTGGGGCTCCATCAACGTCGATGACGAAGGAATGGCGACCCAGCACACCCAGCTCATCAAGGACGGCGTGCTCACCGGCTTCCTGGTGGACAGAATGGGGGCCCTCAAGACCGGCCATGCCCGCACCGGCTCCGGGCGGCGGGAATCCTACAAGTTCGCCCCCACCTCCCGCATGCGCAACACCTATATCGAAGCGGGCCACCACAGCCTGGACGAGATGCTGGCCACCGTCGAGCACGGCATCTACGCCAAGAAGATGGGGGGCGGCTCGGTGCAGCCGGGCACCGGCGAGTTCAACTTCAACGTGCAGGAGGCCTACCTCATCGAGCACGGCAAGATAACCCGGCCCCTCAAGTCGGCGACCCTGATAGGCACTGGCCCCCAGGTGCTCAAGGAGATCTCCATGGTGGGGAGCAATCTGGCCCTGGCCGCCGGCATGTGCGGTTCGGTTTCCGGCTCAGTGCCCACCTCGGTCGGTCAGCCTGCCTTGAAGGTGGACAAGATCCTGGTAGGAGGGAACGCCTGATGAGCACACTCGACATGAATCAACTGCTCACCCGCCTGCTGGAGAAGGTCGCCGATATCAATGCCGAGGCGGACATCATCGCCAACCAGGACAAGGCCTTCTCCCTCAAGGCCGACAAGGGCGAGCTCAGCGAGTACAAGGTCACCAGCAGCCAGCAGATCGGCATTCGCCTGATCAAGGCGGGCCGGGTCGGCATCGCCTATTCCGAGTCCCTCGACGAGGCCGCACTGGACGCCATGGTGCAGGACGCCCTCGATGCCAGCCGCTTCGCCAAGGTGGATGCGGATCAGCGCATCTCGGTGACGGGCAGCCATATCACCACGGCGTGCGCCGAGATACACCAGGCCGACACCACGGCGGTGGAGGAGAAGATCGCCCTGGCCCTGCGCCTCGAGTCGGACATGCTGGCCCTGCCGGGTGTCACCGGCGCCCCCTACAACGGCTTCTTCGAAGGGGAGAGCAGTCTCTGGCTCGCCAACAGCCGGGGCAGCCTCTGCCAGCATGAGGAGTTCAGCGTCGGTTGCCACAGCTCGGCGCTGATCGAGCGGGACGGTCGCCAGTCCATGCACTACCAGGGGCAGTATGGCCGCCGCTTCGACGAGTTGGAGAGCCAGGCCCTCATCCGCCAGATCCATGCCATCACGGATGGGCTGCTGGCAGGGGAAGCGGTACCGAGCGGCCGCTACAGCGTCCTCTTCAGCACAAATTGCCTGGCCAGCCTGTTTGGCTGCTTCCAGGGGGCGCTGTCGGGCAAGTGGGCCCAGCAGGGGATCAACCCCTGGCGCAGCAAGGTGGGGCAGAGCGTGGCGTCCCCCTGGCTCACCCTGGAGAGCCGGGTCCATATGCCGGGGGGGATGAAGATCAAGGCCTTCGACGGCGAAGGGGCCGCCACCTCGGATCTGCTGCTCATCGGCGAGGGGGAGCTGAAAACCCTGCTCCACAACAGCGCCACCGCCCGCCACTTCGGCGTGATGAGCAACGGCGCGGCGGCCCGCAGTGCCCGCAGCGCCCTGGACGTGAGTCCGCGCCATCTGGTGTTCGGGCTCGGCCCCCACAGCGAGAGCGAGGTGCAGGGCGGCGAGTACCTGGAGCTGGTCAAGCTCGACGGCCTGCATTCCGGGGCCGATGCGGTGAGCGGCGACTTCTCGTTTGGCGCCTCCGGCTTCCTGTGCCGGGATGGCGAGCGCGTGGCGCCGGTGCGCGGCATCACGGTGGCGGGCAACTTCTATCGCCTGCTCGGCGAACTGGAGGCGGTCGGCGATGTGCTGCACCACGACGATGGCAAGGGCTTCTACGCCCCCCTCATCCGCTTCGGTGGGCTGAGCATCGCCGGCAAGTAACTGTATACAGAGCGGAAATGGCTGCTCTTCCTCACCCCAAAAGCGGCGCCATCAGGCGCCGCTTTTTCATTGATGGCGCCCCTGTTCGGCCACTCCTAACCTCAAGGTGCCGCCGGTCGCATCGGCCGGATATTGCTGGAGAATACGAAGATGGACAATACCCTGGTCTGGGCCGACATTCCGACACGGGATCTGGATCGCGCCATGGCCTTCTATGCGGCCCTGCTCGACGTAGAGGTCACGCCGGTACAGGAGGAGATACGCTTCGCCATGCTACGTTACGATGGCAGCAACGCGGCGGCCTGCCTCGGCCCCATGGATGAATACCACCAGCCCGGCGGCGCCGGTCCCCTCATCTACCTTTCCCTGGGGGACAGGCTGGAAGAGGCGCAGCGGCTGGTGCCCGGCCTCGGCGGGCGCGTGCTGGCACCGCTGCACAGCATTGGCAGCGGCCATGGCTCCCGGGTCATCATAGAGGATACCGAAGGCAACCGGCTGGCCCTCTATGCCCCTCCCCACCCCTGAGCGACCACCAGAAACCACAACGGCGACCCTGGGGTCGCCGTTGTGGTTATGCGTATCGCGAGGAGACGATCACGCCTCGGGATTGAGACGGGTCGGCATGCCGGAACGCTCTTCCAGCACCTGCTTGACCAGGTTGGAGTCGCTCTCGGCGTTGGCGATGAAGCGGCTGATGGGAGCGGTCAGCTTGAGGGGCACGGGGGTATTGGAGTTGAACTCAGCCTCGCTGCGCGACAGCGGCTCATGGACCTCCAGGTAGCGGCTGCCGTCCGGCTCCACCGTGGCCTTGACCGGCTGGTTGACGAACTGGACGCGAGTACCGACCGGCACGTTGTCAAACAGGTACTTGATGTCGTCGGCGCGCAGGCGCACGCAGCCGCTGCTCACCCGCAGGCCGATGCCGAAGGTGGCATTGGTACCATGAATGGCGTAGAGGTTGCCGATATAGAGGGCGTGCAGCCCCATGGGGTTGTCCGGGCCGGCCGGCCAGACCGCAGGCAGTGTCTTGCCCTGGGCGGCGTAGCGGCGACGGATGTTCTCGGTCGGAGTCCAGGTCGGGTTGGCGCGCTTGCGTTCCACCTTGGTGACCCAGTTTTCCGGGGTATTCACCCCCAGCTGGCCGATGCCGATGGGCAGCACATGCACCACCTTCTTGCCCTTGGGGTAGTAGTAGAGGCGCATCTCGGCCACGTTGACCACTATGCCTTGACGCGGTGCGTCCGGCAGGATCAGCTGGCGAGGGATCACCAGGGTGCTGCCCGGCGTCGGCAGGAAGGGATCCACCCCAGGGTTCGCTTCCATGATGTTGGTCAGCCCCAGCTGGAAATCGGCGGCGATCTGCTCGAGGGCACGATTGTCGGCGGGCACCACGTACTCCTGGTTCTCGCCGATCAGGCGGCTGTTGGCCGCGGGCAGAGCATATTCAACGGCGGCGGCCTGCTGGCTGACCAGCATCAGACTGCACAGCAGGGCCGAGGTGGCGGTGCTAACCGCGGTACTAAAGGCGTTCATACAATTCCTATGAGTGTTCCTGGCAACCAGGTCAGGGTGGTGCCCGTTCATCCCTTGATGAACACGGCGGCACGGCTGGTGCGCATTCTTCCCTGCCGAGGCGCAAATTTCAACGTCCAGACGGGGGATTTCTCACCCATGACGCCGCTTTTACCACCCTTGGTGTGATTTACCTTATCGCGCTCCGCCTGATTATTCCATGAACAGCATGGCAAGCCCCCGCCTGCGCGCCGCCAGATGGTTCACAGTCGAAGTCACTTGAAACCAAATGGTAGGCTCGCGTCGCAAAAGGGCAAGACTCATCGTCACGACGGAAAACAGCATGAAACAGACCCCACCGCTGCCATTTCCCTCGGATTGATGGCAGGCTGTCACGACAACCACGACTCCGAGACCACAGATCCCATGGTTCGCTTCGCCACCTTCAACCTCGCCTTCGATCGCACCGCCCCCAGCATGCTCTCCGGCGAACTCGCCCTGACCCGCGCCGCCCAGGACGCCCTGCTGGCCCGTCTCGCCGATGGGCGCCTGAGCGGTGCAGAGCAGACCAAAGCCAGCAACGTGCGACAGATCCGCAACGTCGCCGAGATCATTCAGCGCACCCGGCCGGATGTGCTGCTGCTGAATGAATTCGACAACGACGGCAAGGGCGAGCACACAACCGATCTCCAGGCCTTCAACGACCACTACCTGGCCCACCCCCAGCACGACGAGGTGGAGCCCATCCGCTACCCGGTGCTGCAGAACTTCGCCACCAACACCGGCCTGATGAGCGGCCATGACCTCAATCTGGATGGCAGGGTGAGCGGGCCGGACGACGCCTGGGGCTTTGGCAGCTACCACGGACAATATGCCTTAGCCGTCATGTCAAAGTTCCCCATCGACACTCAGGGGATCCGCACCTTCCAGACATTCAAGTGGAAGGACATGCCGGGCGAATCGAACCCCGTCATCGACGACTGCCACCACCCCAGGGCGCCGATCCCGGCCGGCCGCCAGTGCGGCGAGCCCTGGTATGACGAGGCCGCCTGGCAAACCTTCCCGCTCTCGTCCAAGAACCACGCCGACGTGCCGGTGCGCATCAGGCAGGGCGACAGGGAGGAGGTGGTCCACTTTCTCGTCTCCCACCCCACTCCCCCCATCTTCGCCAACGCGGCGCGCCACAACGTCAAGCGCAATCGGGCGGAGATAGCCTTCTGGCAGGACTATGTGGCAGGGGCTGGCTACATGGTGGATGACGCAGGCAAGGCCGGTGGGCTGCCCGCAGGCGCCAGGTTCGTCATCGCCGGGGATCTCAACGCAGACCCCCTGGCAGGGGACGGGGACAGGGGCGCCATCCAGGCCCTGCTGCGGCATGACAAGGTCAACCAGGCCGTCACCCACGGCGCCCTGATCCCGGTCAGCCAGGGCGGCCCCGAGAGTCTGGCCAAGGGAAGCGACTGCAAGCGCCACCACACTCGCCCACATCCGGCGCGCATCACCAGCAGCAGCGGCCTGCAGCTCGATCACCTGATCCCCTCCGCCAACCTGAACGCGGTCGCCTCGGGCGTGTTCTGGCCGGCCAGCTTCGAGCCTGGCTACCACCTGGTGTATGACGCCAAGCTGGGCATCGCCAAGGGAGTCAGCTCGGATCACCGCCTGGTGTGGGTGGATCTCGAGCTGGGTCCGGGTCGCGCTATCTGACGACCTCGATGGAGCAGACGCCGTCATGCCGCACCATGGTCGGGGCATCGGCATCCGGCATGACCAGACCCGGAGCATGCAATGCTGGCCCCCGAGCCCGCTTCTTCCCATGCTTAAGAGCACCGAACCAGCAAACGTCAGGAGAGAACCATGAAGACCCGGATGGAAAGAGACAGCCTGGGAGAGATAGCCGTCCCGACAGACAGACTCTGGGGGGCCCAGACCCAGCGCTCCCTGCATCACTTCAACATCTCGGGGGAGCGCCAGCCCATGGAGATCATCCATGCCCTGGCCCGTATCAAGTCCGCCTGCGCTAGGGTGAACCACGCCCTGGGGCTGCTGCCCGCCCGCAAGGCCCAGGCCATCATGGCCGCCGCCGACGAGGTGCTGTGCGGCCTGCACGACGCCGAATTTCCCCTGATGGTGTGGCAGACCGGCTCAGGCACCCAGACCAACATGAACCTCAACGAGGTGCTGGCGAACCGGGCCAGCGAACTGCTCGGCGGCCCGCGGGGAGAGGCGCGGCAGGTGCACCCCAACGACGAGGTAAACAAGAGCCAGTCCAGCAACGATGTCTTCCCCAGCGCCATGAACCTGGCGGCGGTCACCGCCATCACACAGCGGTTGCTGCCGGCCCTCTCCACCCTGAAACAGACCCTGGCAGACAAGGCCGCCGCCTTCGACCACATCGTCAAGATAGGCCGCACCCACTTGCAGGATGCCACCCCCCTCACCCTGGGCCAGGAGATCTCCGGCTGGGTCGCCCAGCTCGAACAGGGGGAGCGCCATCTCCGGGCCGCCCTGCCCCATCTGTGCGAGCTGGCCCTCGGCGGCACCGCGGTGGGCACCGGTCTGAACTGCCCCCCCGGCTTTGCCGAGGCGGTGGCCAGGGCTCTGGCCGAGCAGACCTGCCTGCCCCTGGTGAGCGCCCCCAACAAGTTCGAGGCCCTGGCGGCGAGCGATGCCCAGGTGCACGGCCACGGCGCCCTCAAGACGCTGGCGGCTTCCCTCATGAAGATCGCCAACGACGTGCGCTGGCTGGCGAGCGGCCCCCGCAGCGGGCTGGGGGAGCTTTGCATCCCCGAGAACGAGCCCGGCTCCTCCATCATGCCCGGCAAGGTCAACCCGACCCAGAGCGAGGCGCTCACCATGCTGTGCGCCCAAGTGATGGGCAACGATGTGGCCATCAACATCGGCGGCGCCAGCGGCAACTTCGAGCTCAACGTGTTCAGGCCCATGATCGCCCATAACTTCCTGCAGAGCGTGCGCCTCTTGGCGGACGGCATGCAGAACTTCCACGACCACTGCGCCGTGGGCATCACCCCGAACCAGCCCAGGATCGACGAGCTGCTGGCCCGCTCCCTGATGCTGGTGACGGCCCTCAACCCCCATATCGGCTATGACAAGGCCGCCGAGATCGCCAAACGGGCCCACCACCAGGGGCTGACTTTGCGGGAGGCGGCCATCGCCTCCGGCCACCTCACGGCCCAGCAGTTCGATGCCTGGGTGGTGCCCGCCGACATGGTGGGACGGCAGCCATAGGCCAACTCAGCCACCGGGAGTCAGATGCCGGTGCCTGCCCAGATGGTGGGACCAGGTACATGGAGGCGGTTAAAAACAGAAAGGGCGCCATGGCGCCCTTTTCATTAGCAAAGCCGTCTCAGCTTTTGCTCTGACAGTTGAACATCCAGCGGGTGCCGAACTTGTCCACCAGGGATCCGAAATAGTCGCCCCAGAACATCTCCTGCAGCGGCATCTCCACCTGGCCTCCCTCGGCCAGGGCCGCAAACAGGCGGTCGGTCTCGGCCCGGCTGTCCGGCTCCAGGTTGAGGTAGCTGTTGTTGCCCTGCACCAGGGTGAACCCCATGCTGGCGGGGGCGTCCGTGCCCATCAGCACGTGGCCGCCCAGGATCGCCAACTCCACATGCATCACCAGATCGCCATCTTCCTGTGACAGGGGCGGCTGACCCGGGCAGCCGGGGGACTCCTTGAATCTGTGGATGGGGCCGTTGAACTCGCCGCCGAACACCTCGCGGTAGAAGAGGAAGGCCGCCTCCGTCTCCCGGGCAAAATTGAGATAGGTACTGACACGCGCCATGGGTTTCTCCTTGTCACCTATGCTGACCACTGTGGCCAGCTAACAGCTTAGAAGAGCACGGGGCGCTGTCGGGTGGCGATCCGGCCCCCCTCCCCGCATGGGGAGCCGGGCTCGCTGGCTCCGCCCGGGCCACACCTGCAAAAAGTGCAACCCTACCCACAGATGGGTTGCACCTCTTATAGGCATTCATAAGGTGCATTGCCAACCCATTAATAATGCTGTGAAAAGGGCACGAACGGCGCGTTTGAAGAGAGTCCGATGAAGACTGACCTCATGGAGAAATTCAACAATGTAACCAATACATTAAAATTTCTTTCTTGAAGGTTGCACCTGGTTGCACCATCATCGGCAAAATTTAACCGTCCGGTAATATTATTACCTTATAGACACAGGAAGTCCCATGGCCACTACCACCCTCGGCGTCAAACTCGATGAAGCGACCCGCGACCGCCTCAAACAGGCGGCGCAGACCCTGGATCGCACCCCCCACTGGCTGATCAAGCAGGCGATCTTCACCTATCTGGAGCAGCTGGATCGCGGCCTGACTCCGCCCGAGCACTCCGGGCTGGCCGTTGCCGCCGGGGAAGAGGCCATCGAGACCCTCACCGAGCAGGGCATCCAGGTCTTCCTCGAGTTTGCCGAGAGCATCTTGCCGCAGTCCGTGCTGCGTGCCGCCATCACCTCCGCCTATCGCCGCCCCGAGACCGAGGCCGTGCCCATGCTGCTGGAGCAGGCCCGCCTGCCCAAGGAGAAGGCCGAGGCCACCCAGAAGCTGGCCATGGGCATCGCCGAGAAGCTGCGCAACCAGAAGAGCGCCAGCGGCCGTCAGGGCCTGGTGCAGGGGCTGCTGCAGGAGTTCTCCCTCTCCTCCCAGGAAGGGGTGGCATTGATGTGCCTGGCGGAGGCGCTGCTGCGGATCCCCGACAAGGCGACCCGGGATGCCCTGATCCGCGACAAGATAAGCGGTGGCAACTGGAGCCAGCATCTGGGCCAGAGTGCCTCATTGTTCGTCAACGCCGCCTCCTGGGGCCTGCTCATCACCGGCAAGCTGGTGGCCACCCACAACGAAACTGGCCTCAACAGCTCCCTCAAGGGGCTGATCGGCAAGGGCGGTGAGCCGCTGATCCGCAAGGGTGTGGACATGGCGATGCGCCTGATGGGGGAGCAGTTCGTCACCGGCGAGACCATAGCCGAGGCGCTGGCGAACGCGGGCAACATGGAAAACAGGGGCTTCCGCTACTCCTACGACATGCTGGGGGAAGCGGCCCTCACCGAGGAGGATGCCAAGCGCTATCTCGCCTCCTACGAGCAGGCCATCCACGCCATCGGCAAGGCCTCCCACGGCCGCGGCATCTACGAGGGGCCGGGCATCTCCATCAAGCTCTCCGCCCTGCACCCACGCTACAGCCGCGCCCAGTACGATCGCGTCATGGAAGAGCTCTACCCCACCCTGCTGGGCCTGACCCAGCTCGCCAGGCAGTATGACATCGGCATCAACATAGACGCCGAGGAGGCCGATCGGCTGGAGATCTCCCTCGACCTGCTGGAGAAGCTCTGCTTCGACTCGTCCCTCGCGGACTGGAACGGCATCGGTTTCGTCATCCAGGCCTATCAGAAGCGCTGCCCCTATGTGATCGACTATGTGATCGATCTCGCCAAGCGCAGCCGTCACCGCCTGATGATCCGGCTGGTGAAGGGCGCCTACTGGGACAGCGAGATCAAGCGCGCCCAGCAGGACGGCCTGGAGGGTTACCCCGTCTATACCCGCAAGCCCTACACCGATGTCTCCTATCTCGCCTGCGCCCGCAAGCTGCTGGCGGTGCCGGAAGCCATCTATCCCCAGTTCGCCACCCACAACGCCCATTCGCTGTCGGCCATCTACCAGCTGGCGGGGCAGAACTACTACCCGGGCCAGTACGAGTTCCAGTGCCTGCACGGCATGGGTGAACCGCTTTACGAACAGGTGGTCGGCAAGGTCGCCGACGGCAAGCTGGGTCGCCCCTGCCGCATCTATGCGCCGGTCGGCAGCCACGAGACCCTGCTCGCCTACCTGGTGCGCCGCCTGCTGGAGAACGGGGCCAACACCTCCTTCGTCAACCGCATCGCGGACAACAGCATCTCCCTGCAGGATCTGGTGCAGGATCCGGTGCAGCAGATCGAGCAGATGGCCGCCCGTGAAGGCAGCCTGGGTCTGCCCCATCCGCGCATTCCCCTGCCCCGCGAGCTGTACGGCGAGGCTCGCCCGAACTCCGCGGGTCTGGATCTCGCGAACGAGCACCGCCTGGGGTCCCTGTCCGCCGCCCTGCTCGCCAGCACCAACACCGCCTATCAGGCCCTGCCCATGCTGGGTAATGAACAGCCGGGCTGCGACACCGAGACACCGGCCCAGTTCCAGCACGTCGTCAACCCGGCTGATCACCGCGACGTCGTCGGTCAGGTGAGCGAGGCCAGCCCCGAGCTGGTGGACGGTGCACTGGCCTGCGCCCTCTCCAGCGGCCAGATCTGGCAATCGACTCCGCCGGCCGAACGAGCCGCCGTGCTGGACAGGGCCGCCGATCTGATGGAGTCCGAGCTGCAACCCCTGATGGGCCTGCTGGTGCGCGAATCCGGCAAGACCTTCGCCAACGCCATCGCCGAGGTGCGCGAGGCGGTGGACTTCCTGCGCTACTACGCCGCCCAGGCGCGCAACCACTTCGCCAACGAGAGCCACAGGCCGCTCGGCCCCGTGGTCTGCATCAGCCCCTGGAACTTCCCGCTGGCCATCTTCAGCGGCCAGGTCTGCGCGGCCCTGGCCGCCGGCAATACGGTGCTGGCGAAACCGGCGGAGCAGACCCCCCTCATCGCCGCCCAGGCGGTGCGCATCCTGCGTGAGGCTGGCGTCCCCGCCGGAGCGGTGCAACTGCTGCCTGGCCGCGGTGAAACCGTGGGTGCGGCGCTTATCGCGGACGAGCGGGTCCGTGGCGTCATGTTCACCGGCTCCACCGAAGTGGCGGGCATCATCTCCCGCAACCTGGCCGGTCGCCTCGACGCCCAGGGCCGCACCATACCGCTCATCGCCGAGACCGGCGGCCAGAACGCCATGATCGTCGACTCCTCCGCCCTGACCGAACAGGTGGTGATGGACGTCATCTCCTCGGCGTTCGACAGCGCCGGTCAGCGCTGCTCCGCCCTGCGGGTGCTGTGCGTGCAGGACGATGTGGCCGAGCGGGTGATCCGCATGCTAAAGGGCGCCATGGCCGAGTACAAGGTCGGCAGCCCGGAGCACCTCTCCACCGACATAGGCCCTGTCATCGACGCCGAGGCCAAGGCCAACATAGAGCGCCACATCAAGGCCATGGGGGACAAGGGTCGCCGGGTGCACCAGATTGCCCGCACCCAAGAGGGCGCCTGCAACCGCGGCACCTTCGTGCTGCCGACCCTGATCGAACTCGACAGCCTGGATGAGCTGGGCCCGGAGGTGTTCGGCCCCGTGCTGCACCTGGTGCGCTACCCGCGCGCCAAGCTCGGCGAGCTGCTCGCGCAGATCAACGACAGCGGCTACGGCCTGACCCTGGGAGTCCATACCCGGATCGACGAGACCATAGCCCAGGTGGTCAACACCGCCAAAGTCGGCAACCTCTACGTCAACCGCAACATAGTGGGCGCCGTGGTCGGGGTGCAGCCGTTCGGCGGCGAGGGGCTCTCAGGCACAGGTCCCAAGGCGGGCGGCCCGCTCTACATGTACCGTCTGCTTGGGGCGCGTCCTCAGGAGGCGGTCGCCAACCAGCTGCACCAGGAGCAGGGGGCAACCCCGCAAGCCGAGGCCGCCAAACCGGCACTGCTGGCCTTGCGTGGCTGGGCAGCCAAGCAGGCACCGGCACTGGTGGCCCTGTGCGATCGCTACGGCGAGCTGGCGCTGAGCGGCCTGACCCAGCTGCTGGTCGGCCCCACCGGCGAGCGCAACAGCTACAGCCTGCTGCCCAGGGAGCGGGTGCTCTGTCTGGCCGCCGACGATCAAGAAGCCAGGGCGGATCTGCTGGCCCAACTGGCGGCCTGTCTGGCCGTCGGGACGCAAGTGCTGTGGCAGGACAATGCCCAGAACCGCACCCTGCTGGCCAGCCTGCCCAGCGAGGTACAAGGGCGTATCCAGCTGGTGGCGGACTGGGCCAACAGCGACATCGGCTTCGATGCCCTGCTGCACCACGGTGACTCGGATCAGCTGCGGGAAGTGGCCAAGCTGGCCGCCGCCCGTGCTGGCGCCATCGTCGGCGTATACGGCCTGCACCGTGGCGAAACCGACATCCCCCTGGAACGCCTGCTGATCGAGCACGCCCTCTCGGTCAACACCGCCGCCGCCGGTGGCAACGCCAGCCTGATGACCATAGGCTAAGCGTCGCGCTTAACGGCACAGAATCGAGCCCCGCCAACGCGGGGCTTTTTATGATCCTTCACCGATCAAAAAGGCCGCTCGCGATATCACGCGAGCGGCCTTTTCATTGATTAATCCCTCTCCCAGCAGAGAGAAAACTGTGGTCGTCACTCCCTTCTCCCCTTGCGGGAGAAGGGTCGGGGATGAGGGGGGTTAAACGTACTCCATAAATACCCGAGAAGTGAGCTTGGTGATCAGCTCATAGGGAATGGTGCCTATCTCCTCGGCGACCCTCTCCACCGGCAGGTCCTCGCCCCAGAGCACGGCCTCGTCGCCGGCCTTGTCGGTGGCGCCTGGGCCCAAGTCCACCGTGGTCATGTCCATGGAGACCCGACCCACCAGGGGCACTATGCGGCCATTTACCAGCACCGGCGTGCCGTTGGGTGCCATGCGGGGATAGCCGTCGCCATAGCCGATGGCGATGACGCCGACTCGGGTATCCCGGGTCGACACCCAGTTGGCGCCATAGCCCACAGGCTCCCCCGCCTTGTGATCCCGCACCGCGATGAGCTGGGTCTTGAGGGTCATCACCGGCTTGAGGTCATAATCCGCCGCCACAGTGTTCGGGAAGGGGGAGACGCCGTAGAGGATGACGCCGGGGCGGATCCAGTCGCAGTGGGAGTCCGGCCAGGCCAGGATGCCCGCCGAGTTCGCCATGGCGCGCTCGCCTTTGAGCGGTGCGGTCAGGCGGCTGAAGAGATCGATCTGCTCGCGGGTGGTGGGCTGCTCGATCTCATCGGAGCGGCTGAAGTGGGTCATGATGTTGAACGGCTGTACCACGTTCTTGCACTTGCCGAGGCGCTCGATAAAGGCGGGCATCTCCTCGGCCCGCACCCCGAGCCGGTGCATGCCGGTGTCGAGCTTGAGCCAGGCCACCACGGGAACCGGCAGCTCGGCCTGCTCCAGGGCCTCGAGCTGCTCCCAGGTGTGCACCGCGGTCTGCAGGTTGTTGGCCGCCAGCACCGGCAGATCCGCGCTCGAGAAGAAGCCCTCCAGCAGCACTATGGGTTTGACCACGGCGCAGGAGCGCAGCATCAGCGCCTCCTCGATGCGGGCCACCGCATAGGCGTCCGCATCCACCAGGGTGCGGGCGACTGGCAACAGGCCGTGGCCATAGGCGTTGGCCTTGACCACGGCGATGATCTTGCAGGAAGGGGCGTGGCGTTTGACCACGGCGAGGTTGTGGCGCAGGGCCGCTGTATTGATCTGGGCGATAGCCGCTTTCATCTGTTTTCCCTTACGAGGGCATGATAATCAGGCACCGGGTGGTGTCAGCCCTCAAATCTCATCGTCTAAGGCCGGACCGGCAGAATTGTCGAACCGGGAAAACAAGCCCTGACGGTCGGCCACTATCTGAGTTGGCTATCAGTCAGGGCAGTTGTAGTGATGGCTACGCAGCCCTCACCTTGGGTTTACATCAATAGTCATCGTCAAATGCCGGGCCGGCATAGTTGTCGAACCGGGAGAACTGACCCTGGAAGGTGAGCCGCACCCGGCCTATGGGGCCGTTACGCTGCTTGCCGATGATGATCTCGGCAATCCCCTTGTCGGGACTGTCGTCGTGATACACCTCGTCGCGGTAGATGAACATGATCAAGTCCGCGTCCTGCTCGATGGAGCCCGATTCCCGCAGATCCGAGTTGACCGGGCGTTTGTCGGCCCGCTGCTCCAGGCTTCGGTTGAGCTGGGAGAGCGCCACCACAGGGCATTGCAGCTCTTTCGCCAGCGCCTTGAGGGAGCGGGAGATTTCACCGATCTCCAGGGTACGGTTGTCAGACAGCGCCGGTACCCGCATCAGCTGCAGGTAGTCGATCATGATCATGGACAGACCGCCATGCTCGCGGGCGATACGCCGCGCGCGGGAGCGTACGTCGGTCGGGGTCAGGCCGGAGGCGTCATCTATGTACATCTTGCCCTTCTCCAGCAGCAGCCCCATGGTGGAGGAGAGGCGGGCCCAGTCCTCGTCGTCGAGCTGACCGGTCCGCACCTTGGTCTGGTCGATGCGTCCCACCGAGGCGAGCATACGCATGATGATCTGCTCCGAGGGCATCTCGAGAGAGAAGATGAGCACCGGCTTGTCGGCGGTGAGGGCCGCGTGCTCGCACAGGTTCATGGCGAAGGTGGTCTTGCCCATGGAGGGACGGGCGGCGACGATGACCAGATCCGAGCGCTGCAGGCCGGCGGTCATCTTGTCGAGATCGCCATAACCGCTTGAAACCCCGGTCACCCCGTTGTGGGGGGTCTTGAACAGCTCCTCAATCTTGTCGACCGTCTGCTCGAGGATGAGCTTCAAGGGCTGGGGGCCCTCGTTGGCGCTGGTGCGCTGCTCGGCGATCTTGAACACCTTGCTCTCGGCGAGATCCAGCAGATCGCCGGAGGTACGCCCCTGAGGCTCGTAGCCCGCCTCGACTATCTCGTTGGCGACCGAGATCATCTCCCGCACCACGGCGCGCTCGCGCACGATTTCGGCGTAGGCACTGATGTTGGCGGCACTTGGGGTGTTCTTGGCGATCTCCACCAGATAGGCGAAGCCACCGGCCTCCTCCAGCTGCTCGGAGCGCTCCAGCTCCTCCTGCAGGGTAATGAGGTCGATGGGGTTGCCGGCGTTGGAGAGCCTGTCCATGGCCTGGAAGATGAGCCTGTGGGGCCGGCTGTAGAAGTCCTTGTCGATCACCCGCTCGGCCACCCGATCCCAAGCCTCGTTGTCCAGCATCAGGCCGCCCAGTACGGACTGCTCTGCCTCGAAGGAGTGGGGGGGAACTTTCAGCTGTTGTGTCTTGGCGTCTTTTTTCGCCGTCACTTGCTCTGCCATACACCTAAAAACCGCAGCGGGAAGGGGACGGGAATTTTACAAAAGAAAGCCCGCCACCGCGAGCGCTAATCTGGCCAGAGGCCGGATCGCCCCGCGCGCCCGCGCCGCCCTTGCCAGGGGGGCGCCACTCGGGCAGGCTGTCGCCTCCTTACTTCGTTCATGAATAATTCATGCCTGGGGTGTTACTCCTAGCGCCAAGCTGCGCCACATAGCGGGACTGGCAGCCTGCCATGCGCCTTGCCACTAGCGGGACATGCCCCACCCATAGCTGAGAGTGAAACGCGTCAAAATGAAAAAAATGCTGACCCTGTTTGCCCTGATCCTGGCCATTGGCCTGGGGGCCCCCATCGCCGAAGCCAAGAAATTTGGCGGCGGCAAATCCTTTGGCAAGAGCTACAAGACGGCGCCGGCCCAACCGGCGGCCAAGCCTGTCGACACCAAGAACCCGACTGTGGGTGCCCAAGGGGCGCCCAAGAAGAGCGGCATGATGGGCGGTCTGCTGGGTGGCCTGCTGGCCGGTGGTCTGTTCGCCTACCTGCTGGGCAGCGGCGCCTTCGAAGGCCTGCAGGGCATGGACATGCTGCTGATCGCCGCCCTGGCCCTCGGTGTCTTCTTCCTGATCCGCACCCTGCGCCGCAGCAAGGCGGCCCAGATGTCACCCCAGCAGCGAACGGCCTATGCCGGCTACCAGCCTCAGGCACCCCAGCAGTTCGAGCAGAGCACCAGCGCGCCGCAGGCGACCGGTTTCGCCGACAGCGACGTGCCCTTCCGCCTGCCGCCGGGCTTTGACATGAATGGTTTCCTGTCCGGTGCCCGGGATCACTACCGCACCCTGCAAGAAGCCTGGAACCAGAACGACCTGGAGAAGGTGCGCGAGTACGTGAGCCCCGAGCTGTTCGAGCAGCTCAAGGCCGAGCGCGCCGAACTCTCCGGCGAGCAGCATACCGAAGTCATGTACGTGGACACCCAGCTGGTTCGCGCCGACCACGGCAGCGACTGGGCCCAGGTGAGCGTACGCTTCAGCGGCCGCTACATGGACCGTCAGGAGCAGGTCGAGGAAGATATCAAAGAGGTGTGGCACCTGGAGCGCAACCTGGCCAAGGCCGGCGCCCCCTGGCATATCGTGGGTATCGAGCAGCTCTGATCCCGCGCTCTGCAGGATGAAGAAAGGCGACCTTGCGGTCGCCTTTGTCATTGGCGGGCCCGGGGCTCAGCCCTCGCTTTCGACCCGGCATGCGCCCTGCCCACCTGCATCCCCCTGGGCCTTGCGAATCAAGCCTGTGTCCGCCGCCGTGCTCACCTTAGCTGGCGCGCCTCACCTCCTCCGCCCATGCCATGCAACCCGGTACTCCATCGGCGGCGCTCACGCTCGGCCGCCCCGATGCCAAGGCAGATGCCGGCAAGGCTGGCTCACTCCCTGACCCATTCCCTGACTCATTCCCTGAGCCACCCCAGCGGCTCTCCCATGGCGATACCACCGGCGCGGCTACCTGGGGCCACGCGCCAAGCCCCTGAACGGACACTGGGTTCTCCCCATGGTTCCTTGGAAATAACCAGATGTCGGCGCCTGGGCAAGGCGCCACTGTGCCGCGCCCCGGTTCCCAGGGCGGCATCGAGGCCAGCCGGCGTCGTCGGGCCTCCCCTCTCCCTCGGTCCCGGCCATAAAAAAAGAGCCCTCCCGGGCTCTTTCTCATGACGCGGATCCGGTGCCTTAGAGGATAAAGGTCGACACCTGCTTGCTCAGATCCGTGGCCCGGCCCTTGAGGCTGTGGGCCTGATCCAGATCGCGCATGGCGGAGGCGGTGATCTCGTCGGTCACGTCCTTGATCGCCGTGGTGTTCTGGGTGATCTCGCCGGTCACCTGGGTCTGCTCCTCGGCGGCGGTCGCTATCTGACCCGCCATGTCGGAGATAAGGGAGACCGCCTGGGTGATCTCTTCGAGGGCGGCGGCGGCGGCATCGGCATCCTGCACGCTGTTGTCCGCCAACCCCTGGCTGGTCTGCATCAGGCTGACCGCACGGGCCGTGGTCTGTTGCAGCGTCTCTATGGTGGACTGGATCTCCTGGGTGGAGTCCTGGGTGCGGCGGGACAGCACCCGCACCTCGTCGGCCACCACGGCGAAGCCGCGGCCCTGTTCGCCGGCCCGGGCCGCCTCGATGGCGGCGTTGAGCGCCAGCAGGTTGGTCTGCTCGGCGATCCCCTGGATGGTGGAGAGGATGCCGGAGATGGCCTGGGCGTGGCGGCTCAGCTCGCCGATCACCTCGGTCGCCTGCCCCACTTCGTTGGCCAGGCTGTTGATGGATTGCCGGGTCTGGTTCACCAGCTGCTTGCCCTGCTCGCTGCTCTGGGTCGACTGCTGGGCCGCCGCCGCCGTGTTCTCGGCGTTGCCGGCGATCTCCATGGTGGCGCTGGCCATCTCGGTGACGGCGGTGGCGACCATGGTCACTTCCTGCTGCTGGCGCTGCAGCTCTTCCACCGCGGCCTGGTTGGTCACCAGGCTGCGCTCCGCGTCCGCATCCAGCTCATTGGCCAGGTTGCGTATGTGACCGATCAGCTGATGCTGGCTGCCGACGAAGCGGTTGAAGCTGTCCGCCAGCTGACCCACCTCGTCGTTGGCATCTATCTTGATGCGCTGGGTCAGATCGCCGTTGCCGTCGGCGATGCGGGCCAGGGCCTGGGAGACCTTGACCAGGGGGCCGAGCAGCAGGCTGACCAGCCAGGAGATGGCGAGTATGCTGCCCACCAGCACCACCAGGGCCATGGCGAGCTGGGTCATCAGCAGGGAGGAAAGCGGCGCCTCCAGGGTCGCCTTGTCCAGTACCAGCACCAGCTCCCAGTCGGTGCCCGGCACATCGACCGCCAGCAGCAGCTTGTCGCGGCCCTCGCCGTCAAAATAGGCTGGCACCAGGCTCTGGCTCGCCTTGCTCTGCTCGATCAGGGCATTGGTGAGATCGCTGTCGATCTCGGTGGCCGGCTTCATCGCCTTGGCGGCATCCTTGTAGGCGATGACGGTGCCGTCCTTGTGCATCATGATGGCGAAGCCGTCGGCGGGCAGCTTCATCTTGGTGATGTCTTCCACCAGAGAGGCGATGGAGAGATCGCCGCCGACCACACCGCCCTGGGCCGGCTGGGCCAGGGTGACCACCATGACGTTGTAGGCCACGTCCAGATAGGGCTTGGTCACTATCATGCCCCCCTTGGCCATGGCCTCCTGATACCAGCCACGGGTGCGGGGATCATAGCCATCGCGGTTGATGGAGGGGTCCGAGTCATGCATCTTGCCACTGCCCTCACCGAAGTAGGTGAGCTGGAAGCGACCGGAGACCTGGGCCTGTTGCAGGGCATCGAGGGGCTGGGCACTGGCCTTGTTGCCCAGGGCCTGGATCACGTCCCGGCGGGCACTCAACCAGTCACTGACACTCTGTGCCTGTTGGCCGCCCAGACGCAGCACCTGTTCCTGACTGCCTTGCAGCAGCTGGTTTTTCTGGCTGGAGTAGCTCTGCCAGGAGAGCAGCAGGATCACCAGAGAGAGCGCGATCACCACAGACATCAGTATCTTCTGCTTGAGTGAGAGGTTTTTCATCATGTGTGCTTCTTATGTCAGGAAGAGGGTGTGCCCACCGATGCCATCGGCATCTTAGTCTTGCAGCAATGAATAGCGGCCGGTGGCAGAAAACCTGAACCCCAATCTGGCCGAACCGGCAAAATTTTCGACGCCATGGCCAAGAATGCGCCACTAATTGCCCCATTGAGGGCGACAAGGGCGGGGCAACCCTGTTTATTCCTTCCGCAATTGGCTAGAATATCCCGTTTTTAAATCACATCGACCCCGAGAGTTTTCACGATGTTTGAAGTCAATCCTGTATTAAACAAGCTTAAGGAGCTGTCTGAGAGGACCGAGCTGCTTAGGGGGTACCTTTGACTATGACGCCAAGAAAGAGCGTCTAGAAGAGGTCAACGCCGAGCTGGAACAGCCGGACGTCTGGAATGAACCCGAGCGCGCCCAGGCCCTGGGCAAGGAGCGCGTCGCGCTGGAAAACGTGGTCGGCACCATAGACGTCTTGACCCAGGGCGCCGACGACGTGGCCATGCTGGTCGAGCTGGCCGTGGAAGGCGAGGACGAGGACACCTTCAACGAAGCCGTGGCCGAAGCCGACGGGCTGGAGGCCAAGCTGGTGGATCTCGAGTTCCGCCGCATGTTCTCCGGTCAGCACGACGCCTCCGACTGCTACATCGACATCCAGTCAGGCTCGGGCGGCACCGAGGCCCAGGACTGGGCCAACATGGTGCTGCGCATGTACCTGCGCTGGGGCGATGCCCACGGCTACAAGCCCGAGCTCATCGAATGCTCCGAAGGGGACGTGGCCGGCATCAAGTCCGCCACCATCAAGTTCACCGGCGAGTATGCGTTCGGCTGGCTGCGCACCGAGACCGGCGTACACCGTCTGGTGCGAAAGTCTCCGTTCGATTCCGGTGGCCGTCGTCACACCTCGTTCTGCTCCGTGTTCGTCTATCCCGAGATCGATGACGACATCGACATCGAGATCAACCCGGCTGATCTGCGCATCGACGTCTACCGCGCCTCCGGTGCCGGTGGTCAGCACGTCAACCGGACCGAGTCCGCGGTGCGTATCACCCACATCCCGACCGGGGTGGTGGTGCAGTGCCAGAACGACCGTTCCCAGCACAAGAACAAAGATCAGTGTATGAAGCAGCTGAAGGCCAAGCTCTACGAGCTGGAAATTCAGAAGCAGAATGCCGAGAAACAAGCCCTGGAAGAGACCAAGTCCGACATCGGCTGGGGCAGCCAGATCCGCTCCTACGTGCTCGATGACGCCCGTATCAAGGATCTGCGCACCGGCGTCGAGACCCGCAACACCCAAGGGGTGCTCGACGGCGACCTGGACAAGTTTATCGAAGCCAGCCTGAAGTCAGGCCTGTAACACGCAGCAGCAGGAATCACCATGTCTGAACAAACCACAACTCCGGAAGTCGACCACAGTCTCGAACTGAACAACGAGATGACAGAGCGTCGCGCCAAGCTGGCCGCCTTGCGTGCACAGGGCAATCCCTTCCCCAACGATTTCCGTCGTGACAGCCTGTCGGGCGATCTCCATGCCGAGTTCGACGCCAAGAGCAGCGACGAGCTGGTCGCCCTGGGCAAGCGGGTTTCGATCGCCGGTCGCATCATGACCCGTCGCATCATGGGCAAGGCCTCCTTCGCCACCCTGCAGGACATGGCTGGCAAGATCCAGATCTACGTGACCCGTGACGACCTGCCGGAAGGCTTCTACAACGAGCAGTTCAAGAAGTGGGATCTGGGGGACATCGTCGGTGTCGAAGGGACCCTGTTCAAGACCCAGACCGGCGAGCTCTCCGTCCACGTCGAAGGCATCCGCCTGCTGACCAAGGCCCTGCGCCCGCTGCCCGAGAAGCACAAGGGTCTGACCGACCAGGAAGCCCGCTGCCGTCAGCGTTACCTGGATCTCATCGCCAACGAAGAGTCCCGCAAGACCTTCGTGACCCGTACCAAGGTGGTGGCCGGTATCCGCAAGTTCCTGAACGACAAGCGCTTCATGGAAGTGGAAACCCCCATGATGCAGGTGATCCCGGGTGGCGCCTCCGCCCGTCCCTTCATCACTCACCACAATGCGCTGGACATCGACATGTACCTGCGTATCGCGCCTGAGCTCTATCTGAAGCGTCTGGTGGTCGGTGGTTTCGAGCGTGTCTACGAGATCAACCGCAACTTCCGTAACGAAGGCATCTCCGTTCGCCATAACCCCGAGTTCACCATGCTCGAGTTCTACATGGCCTACGCCGATTACATCGATCTGATGGATCTCACCGAAGAGATGCTGCGTACCCTGGCCCAGGACATTCTGGGGGACACCAGGATCCGTTACGCCAAAGAGGGCGAAGAGGGCCTGACCATCGATTTCGGTCAGCCGTTCCAGCGCCTCTCCATGGTGGACTCCATCCTCAAGTACAACCCGGATGTGACCCGCGACGATCTGGCCACCCTGGAGAAGGCCAGCGCCGTCGCCAAGGGCCTGAAGATCGAGCTGATGAAGAGCTGGGAGCTGGGCCACGTGATCACCGCCATCTTCGAAGAGACGGTGGAACACATGCTGCTGCAACCCACCTTCATCACCGAGTACCCGGCCGCCGTCTCCCCGCTGGCCCGTCGCAACGACCAGAACCCGGACGTCACCGACCGCTTCGAGTTCTTCATCGGCGGCCGCGAGCTGGCCAACGGCTTCTCCGAGCTCAACGATGCCGAAGATCAGGCCGAGCGCTTCCAGGCCCAGGTTGACCAGAAGGCCGCCGGCGACGACGAAGCCATGTTCTACGACGCCGACTTTGTCACCGCGCTGGAACACGGCCTGCCGCCCACTGCCGGTCAGGGCATTGGCATCGACCGTCTGGTGATGCTGTTTACCAACAGCCACACCATCCGCGACGTCATCCTGTTCCCGGCCCTGCGTCCGCAGAAATAAGACGTGCAGACAGCCAGCTCGTCAGGCCAACCCTGACAGCCAGTACCACGAGAGGCCCCGCCATGGCGGGGCCTCTTTTTTATGGTCACGGCGCGGCAATCACGGCGCAGCAAAGGCGGCCCATGGCCCTCAGCCGAGCGGGGCAACCACTCCCCTCACCTCTGGATCAGGGCCTGCTGCGATCCCCCTCCCTGCACCACCAGGGCGGGATTGCCGGTGAAAGGGTCCTGGGCGAAGGCATTGACGTGAAACAGCTGGATCATGGTCTCTCCTGACGAGGGGGAAGTGGGGATTGGCACGCGCAAATCCGGGGGAAACGCCGCACCGCCATGGGCGCCATCCCGCGTCCGGCGCCCGTCCGGTACTTTTTAATGCCTCAATCGAATAAAAAAGACATTTTTATTCTTTGTTGTTATCCATGCCAACCCTTACCCTGACCAAAAATCAGACCATGGAAGACGTGTGTGATGCAAGTGACGGACTCTTTGACCCAGATAACCCCCCTCTCCGATGAACAGCAGCGCCAGCTGAGCCAGGCCCTCGCCACCCTCAACAGCCAGCAACTGACCTGGGTCAGCGGCTACCTCTATGGTCTGGCCCAGGCCGGTGGCGGCGTGGCGGCGGCGCCGATCCCGGCCGCGGCGGCCGGCGGCAGCCTGACCATTCTGTACGGCTCCCAGACCGGCAACGCCAAGGGGGTGGCCAGCGCCATCCACCAGCAAGCCCAGGCACAGGGACTGCCGGTGACCCTGGTCTCCATGGCGGACTACAAGCCCAAGCAGCTCAAGAAGGAGACCCACCTGCTGGTGGTGGTGAGCACCTATGGCGAGGGCGAGCCGCCCGAGCCCGCGGTGGACCTGCACGAGCAGCTCAAGAAGGGCAAGCTCGGCAAGCTCGACGGCGTCAAGTTCGCCGTTCTGGGGCTGGGGGACAGCTCCTATGAATTCTTCTGCAAGACAGGCCAGGACTTCGATGGCTGGCTGGCCCAGGCCGGTGGCGAGCGCATCGCCCCCCTCGCCAGCCTGGACGTGGATTATGAGGCCGGCGCCAAGGCCTGGAGCGAACAGGCCCTGGCCGCGGTCGCCGCGACCCTGAATGCGGGCCCGACCGGCTCTGTGGCCGGTGCCGTCAAGGCGGCAGTGGGCCACAGCCAGTTCGACAAGGCCAACCCCTTCCCGGCGCGCCTGTCGGTCAACCAGAAGATCACCGGTCGCGACTCCACCAAGGACATACGCCACATCGAGATCAGCCTGGAAGAGTCCGGCCTCAGCTATCAACCCGGTGACGCCCTCGGGGTCTGGTTCGACAACGACGCCGATCTGGTGGGAGAAGTGCTGGCCCTGACCGGCCTCACCGGTGACGAGCCCGGCGAGCACGGCTCCCTGCGCGATGCCCTCACTCGCCACTTCGAGCTGACCCGGCTGCACGGCGGCTTCATCACCGGGCTGGCCGAGATCTCCACCGATGCGGCGCTCCATGACATCGCCGGTGACAAGGCCCAGCTCAATGCCCTGGTGGCGTCCGCCCAGGTGGTGGATGTGCTCAAGCGCTTCCCTACTCCCCTTGGCGCCGAGCAGCTGACCGGCCTGCTGCGCCCGCTCACCCCTCGCCTCTACTCCATCGCCTCCGCCCAGAGCGAGGTGGAAGAAGAGGTCCACCTGACCGTGGGCGTGGTGCGCTACCCCCAGGAAGATGGCACTGTGCGCAGTGGCGCCGCCTCCTCCTATCTGGCCGACAGGCTGGATGACGGGGCCGAGGTGCGGGTGTTCGTGGAGCACAACGACAACTTCCGCCTGCCGGCCAATCCCGATACCCCCGTCATCATGGTGGGCCCGGGCACCGGCATCGCCCCCTTCCGCGCCTTCTTGCAGGAGCGAGACGCCATCGGAGCCTCTGGCAAGAACTGGCTCTTCTTCGGCAACCCCCACTTTACCCAGGACTTCCTCTATCAGGTGGAGTGGCAGCGTTATGTGAAATCTGGCCTCTTGTCGAAGATCTCCCTGGCCTTCAGCCGGGATCAGGCCGAGAAGATCTATGTGCAGGATCGCCTGCGCGAGGCGGGGGCCGAGCTCTACCAGTGGCTGGCAGCCGGCGCCCACTTCTATGTGTGCGGCGACGCCAACCACATGGCCAGGGATGTGCAGGAAGCCCTGCTGGATGTGATTAGCGAGCACGGCCACAAGAGCCGTGAGGAAGCAGAAGAGTATTTGAGCGAATTGCGTCGTGCCAAACGTTATCAAAGGGATGTCTATTGATGAGCAAGCAACCTATCTCGAAACAAGTAGCGGGACCGGTCGAAGGGCCGCTGGCTGACAACGAACGCCTCAAGCGCGAGAGCAACTTCCTGCGCGGCACCATAGAGCAGGATCTCAAGGATCCCCTCACCGGCGGCTTCAACGGCGACAACTTCCAGCTGATCCGCTTCCACGGCATGTATCAGCAGGATGACCGCGACATCCGCCCCGAGCGCGCCGCCCAGAAGCTGGAACCCCTGCACAACGTCATGCTGCGGGCCCGCCTGCCCGGCGGCATCATCACCCCGACCCAGTGGCAGGTGATCGACAAGTTTGCCGAGGAGCACAGCCTGTATGGCAGCATCCGCCTGACCACCCGCCAGACCTTCCAGTTCCACGGCGTGCTCAAGCGTGACATCAAGCTGATGCACCAGACCCTCAACAGCACCGGCATCGATTCCATCGCCACCGCGGGGGACGTGAACCGCAACGTGCTCTGCACCAGCAACCCGGTGGAGTCCGAGCTGCACCAGGAGGCCTACGAGTGGGCCAAGCAGATCTCCGAGCACCTGCTGCCCAAGACCCGCGCCTATGTCGAGATCTGGCTGGACGGCGAGAAGCTGGGGGGCGACGAGGAGCCCATCCTGGGTTCCAACTATCTGCCGCGCAAATTCAAGACGACCGTGGTGATCCCGCCCCACAACGACATCGATGTCCACGCCAACGATCTCAACTTCGTGGCGATTGCAGAAAACGGCAAGCTGGTGGGCTTCAACGTGTTGGTGGGCGGGGGTCTGGCCATGACCCACGGCGACACCAGCACCTACCCGCGCAAGGCGAGCGACTTCGGCTTTATCCCGCTGTCACACGTATTGGACGTTGCGGCCGCCGTGGTCAGCACCCAGCGCGACTGGGGCAACCGGGTCAACCGCAAGAACGCCAAGACCAAGTACACCCTCGAACGGGTCGGGGTGGAGGCCTTCAAGGCCGAGGTGGAGCGCCGCGCCGGCATCGCGTTTGCCGAGAGCCGCCCCTATGTCTTCACCAGCCGTGGCGATCGTTTCGGCTGGGTGGAGGGGATCGACGGCAAGCATCACCTCACCCTGTTTATCGAGAACGGCCGCCTGCTGGACTTCCCGGGCAAGCCCCTCAAGACCGGCATGCTGGAGATCGCCAAGATCCACCAGGGGGATTTTCGCCTCACCGCCAACCAAAACCTGATCATCGCCGGGGTGCCCGCCGGCGAGAAGGCCCGCATCGAAGCCCTGGCCCGCCAGTATGGCCTCATCGATGATGGCGTGAGCGAGCAGCGCAAGCAGTCCATGGCCTGCGTCGCCCTGCCCACCTGCCCGCTGGCGATGGCCGAGGCCGAGCGCATGCTGCCGGCCTTTGTCACCGACATCGAAGGGCTGCTGGCCAAGCACGGCCTGGCGCAAGACGCCATCATCTTCCGGGTCACCGGCTGCCCCAACGGCTGTGGCCGCGCCATGCTGGCGGAGGTGGGGCTGGTGGGCAAGGCCCCCGGTCGCTACAACCTGCACCTGGGCGGCAACCTGGAGGGAACCCGCATCCCCCGCATGTATCAGGAGAACATCACAGAGCCGCAGATCCTGGCCGAGCTGGATGCCCTCATCGGCCGCTGGGCCAAGGAGCGCAACCAAGGCGAGTGCTTCGGCGACTTCGTGATCCGCGCCGGCATCATAGCCCCCGTGGTCAACTCCGCCGTGGACTTCTACGCCGCCTGATCCCAAGGGCGCCGCGAGGCGCCCGTTTTCTTCACAGAGCGAGACACAGAGATGACACTGGATCTGACACAACTGCTCACCCTCTCCAAAGAGGAACAGGTCGCCGCCCTGGCCCCCCACAACCGCGAGCTGGAGGCCATGAGCGCCCCCGAGCGGGTGCGCTGGGCCCTGGCCAACCTGCCGGGACAACACATCCTCTCTTCGAGTTTTGGCATTCAGGCCGCGCTGATGCTGCACCTGGTGAGCCGTGAGCGGGCCGATATCCCCGTGGTGCTGACCGATACCGGTTATCTGTTTCCGGAGACCTATCGCTTTATCGACGAACTGAAGGAGCGTCTCTCCCTCAACCTCAAGATCTACCGCGCCGAGCTATCCCCCGCCTGGCAGGAGGCCCGCTTCGGCCTCTTGTGGGAGCAGGGTGTGGAGGGGATCACCCGCTACAACCAGCTCAACAAGGTGGAGCCCATGGACCGGGCCCTGAACGAGCTCGGCGCCCAGACCTGGTTCTCCGGCCTGCGCCGGGAGCAGTCCGGCAGCCGTGGCAAGCTGCCGGTGCTGGCCATCCAGCGCGGCCGCTTCAAGTTCCTGCCGGTGATCGACTGGAGCAACAAGGATGTCTTCTACTACTTCAAGGAGCACGACCTCCCCTACCACCCCCTGTGGGAGCAGGGCTACCTCTCGGTGGGCGACGTCCACACCACCGCCAAGTGGGAGCCGGGCATGAGCGAGGAGCAGACCCGCTTCTTCGGCCTCAAGCGCGAATGCGGCCTGCATGAAGAGAGCGGCGAGAGCGACGGCTCCGGGATCTGATCCCGCCGCCCCCCCCAATACAAACGCCCGGGTCATCCCGGGCGTTTTCATGGGTTGGCAACGGTGGCTGGGACTAGAGCTTGCGCCCGAGCCGCTTCTCGACCTGGCGCCGCTCCCAGTCGGGGCCGAGCCACTTGGGCAGCTTGAACAGGTTGAAGGCGTGGGCCCCCAGCCCTATGCCCCAGCCCAGCATGGGCCACCAGGCCCAGATATGTCCCGGACTGGTCACCAGGTTGATGACCCAGAGCAGGCTTATCACCAGCCCGTAGCTGATGAGGTGGCCGTAGAACCCCTTCAATCCCTGCACAAACTCCATCGCCTCGCGCTCGTCCGGCGCAACCCCTTGCGCCCCCTTGGTTTCACTCATCTCGCTCTCCTGCAGTTGACTGAGGTCGAGTTCGAAGACGGCGGCCAGGGCCTTGAGGGATTCGAGACCGGGGGCCTGGCCCCCCTCTATCCGTTGCACCGTGCGGACACTCAACCCGGACAGGGTGGCCAGTTGATCCTGTGACCAGCCGCGCTGCAATCTCAACTTCCTGACGATCATCGATGAACTCCTTGTGGTAGTGACGAGAGCAAGCGTACCCGGCTTGGGCGAAATCCTTGACGACAGCGACCCGACATTCGGGTGACAGCCATTGCAGATCAATCTCTTATAGCCGATTGGCCCGAATGAAAAAAGCCCGGCACAAAGGCCGGGCGGGGAGAGTGACGGGGGATGGCGCCTAGTTGGCGGCCCGCGCCGCCGTGAGCCACTGCTCGACCAGGGCTTGGTGCCCCTTGAGCCAGGCGTCGGCATGACGGGCTATGTCCGCCGGTTTGTTCTGCCCCTGCTTCATCAGGCTGTTCTGGACGTTGATGTCATTGATGGGCAGCTTCATCTGCGCAAACAGCGTGGCCGCGGAGGGGTTCGCCTCGGCGAATGCCTTGTTGGCCACGATGTGCATGCTGTTCATCTCGAAGCCATAGTTCTTGCCATTGGCCAGCCTGGTGTCGCCCTCGCGGCCGTCCGGCAGGGCGGTGAAGGGCACCTCCAGCCAGACCACATCCTTGCCCGGTACCAGTTCGCCGCTCACCCAGTAAGGGGTCCAGGTGTAGTAGAACACCGGCTTGTGCTCCTTGTAGCGGGTGATGGTGTCGGCAATGATGGCCGCATAGTTGCCCTGCTGATGGGTCACCGTCTTGTCCAGCTCATAGGCCTTGAGCTGGTGGTTGATCACCCCCTCGCAGCCCCAGCCGGGGTTGCAACCGGCCAAGTCGGCCTTGCCGTCACCGTCGCTGTCAAACAGGGCCGCCAGCTTGGGATCCTTGAGCTGGGCGATATTGGTGATGCCGTACTTATCGGCAGTCGCCTTGTCGATGAGATAGCCCTGGGCCGCACCGGTCACATAGTCCCCATGGCGGTAGAACTTGGCGTCCCCTCCCGACTTCTCGTACTTGTCCTTGTGCAGCGGGTTCCAGTTGAAGGCAAGGAAGGTCGCATCGCCACTGGCGACCGAGGCATAGCCCACGTTGTAGTCCGCCTCCTTGGCGGGCTTGACGTCATAGCCAAGCTCCCCCAGCAGCTTGCTCACCAGCAGGGTCTGGAACGCCTCTTCCGGCACGCTGCTCTGGATGGGTTGCACCAGGGTGGCGGCCATGGTGGTCGAGCTCAGCAGCAGGGTGCTCAGGGTCAATCCCTTGGTGATGGATCTCATGATACTTCTCCTTTGGTGTGAGTCTGATGATGACGCCCGAACGGGGCGAGCAGCAGGCCGACGGGGCCTCGTTGATACCAGCGACCAAGGCGCCCGACCCTCGACTGACCCATGGCCTGGGTGAGGCGGTCGAGCACTATGGCCAGCAGCACTATGCCCAGGCCGCCGACCGAGGCCATGCCCATGTCGAGGCGACCTATGCCCCGCAGCACCATCTGCCCCAGGCCCCCCACCGCGATCATGGAGGCGATCACCACCATGGAGAGGGAGAGCATGAGCGACTGGTTGACCCCGGCCATGATGGTGGGCATGGCCAGCGGCAGTTGCACCTTGAACAGCAGCTGACGCGGGCTGGCACCGAATGAGTGGCCCGCTTCGATGAGATCCGCCGGAACCTGGCGAATGCCCAGTATGGTCAGCCGGATCATGGGGGGCAGGGCGAAGATGATGGTCACCACCACCCCGGGCACGTTGCCGATGCCAAACAGCATGACGATGGGGATGAGGTAGACGAAGGCTGGCGTGGTCTGCATGGCATCGAGCAGGGGCCGGGTCCAGGCGGTGGCCCGCTCGCTGCGCGCCAGCAGTATGCCGGTCGGCAGGCCGATGACCATGCAAAACAGCAGGGAGGTCATCACCAGGGCCAGGGTCACCATGGCATCAGACCAGACACCGATGAGCCCTATCGCGATCAGGGAGCCGAGCGCCCCCAGGGCCATGGCGCCGCTGACCAGCTGCCAGGCGATCAGGGTCAGCAGGAGCACCATGATGGCGGAAGGCACGGTTTGCAGCGCCTGGGTCAAGGCGTTGAGGGTCACCTCCACCGGAGCCCTGATGATCTGGAACAGGGGACGAAAGTGGGTGACCAGCACGTCGATGCCCTGCTCCACCCAGGCATCGAGCGGCAGCCAGGCCTGCTGGAAGGGATCCAGGGGGTCGAAGGCGGGCCCGTCATCGGCCTCGGCTATCTGGCTTTGCCAGTCATTGCTGGCCACGGCATCTTGGGTCGCGCTGCCCCAGGGATCCGCCTCGCTCTGGCTGGCGGGGGCGCTGGCCCAGGGATCTTCGGCCGCCTCGGCGGCATCGGCCCAGGCCGGTTGGCTGGCCAGCAACAACGTCGCCAGCCAGAGGGATATCAGCTGTTTCATACCGGGGTACTCCTGTCCAGGGTGTTGAGCAGACTGGCCTTGGAGATGAGACCGAGATAGGTGCCATCCTCCTCGACCACGGGCACCTGGCAGGGGGCCGCCGCCACCTGGCTGATCAGTTCGTGCAAGGGGGTATCCGCCAGCAAGGGGGGGATCTCCCCCAGCAGGGCCTGATCCAGGCTGCCCTTGCTCGCCACGGCGCGGTCCAGGGAGTCGAGGGAGACGACACCGACGAAGCGCCGGCTGCGATCCACGACATAGCCGAACTCCCTGTCCTGCTCCTTGAGCTGGCGCAGGGCATTGGCCGGGCCATCGGTGACATGCTTCTTGATGAGCGGCATCTGCTTGCGGCTGACGATATCCCGGGCGCTGAAGACGTTGGCGAGATCCACCCCGCGAAAGAAGGCGCGCACGTAGTCGTTGGCCGGCTGGCTCAGGATCTCGTCCGGGGTGCCCACCTGGATCACCCGGCCATCCTGCATGATGGCTATGCGATCGCCGATGCGCATCGCCTCGTCCAGATCGTGGGAGATGAAGATGATGGTGCGTTGATGGTTCGCCTGCAGCTTGAGCAGCTCATCCTGCATCTCGGTGCGGATCAGGGGATCGAGCGCCGAGAACGCCTCGTCCATCAACAGGATATCCGGGTCATTTGCCAGGGCGCGCGCCAGGCCGACCCGCTGCTTCATGCCGCCGGAGAGGGCATCGGGATAGGCGTGCTCCCAGGTGTCCAGGCCGACCTGGGCCAGGGCCTGATGGGCACTGCGATGGCGGGTCGCCAGGGGGACGCCGGCCAGCTCCAGGCCGAAGGCGGCATTGTCCAGCACCGTCAGATGGGGCATCAGTGCGAAGGATTGGAACACCATGCTGATCTTGTTGCGACGCACCTGGCGCAGGGCCTCGTCCGAGATGGTGGCAATGTCTTCGCCATCGATCAGCACCTGGCCGCGGGTCGGCTCGATCAGGCGATTGAGCAGCCGCACCAGGGTGGACTTGCCAGAACCGGACAGCCCCATCACCACGAAGATCTCGCCCTCATGGATCTGCAAGTTCACGTCATGAACGCCGAGAGTCTGCCCGGTCTTTTGCAAGATACCGGCGCGATCCTCTCCTTCTTCCAATAGTTTGAATGCCTTGTCAGGCTGATCACCAAAGATCTTGTACAGGGTCTTTACTTCCAGTTTGACTGTCATGTTGCCCTTTTCTAATTGATTACTACCGCATCGCCATGGGGTGGCCATGGCGAAATTCCATTACTACACTAAACAATTTATAGTGAGATATAAAGGGTTAATGACCACGGAGACCATGCAGCACATACATAAACATATGATTTTATGTGAAATAACAGTTAAATAGAGATACCAAATCCCTGCCCCTATCATTAGCCCAGTAATGACATTTCAATTTTTTGTTTAATGATCTAAACATTATTTCGCCCCATGGGGCGCTGCGGCGCAGAGATGCGACGAACAGGACACTCCCCGCGGCAACCGACGCCTGGCAGGCGCTCCTGATCGCTCGGCAGGAAAGCGAGAAATGTCGCGTAAAATACGCAAACGTCGGCGAAATATCGACAAGATTGCTGGAAATCTGTCGCTGACAGAGAAGGGGTCAGGGCTGACCCGGAAAGATGAATAGATGGGATGACGGGGGCAGTAAAGGGCTGAAAGCGAGGGAAGGGGCCGGCGATCACCCAGCCCATGGCGCCGGATGGTCGCCGTACCAGAGACTTAAAGGGACTGCATTATCCGGGCACCCAGCTCGAAGGAGCGCAGCCTGGCGTCCTGATCGAAGATGGGGCCATTGAACATCAGCTCGTCGGCCCGGGTCTCGGCCAGCAGCGCCTGGATACCATGACGCACCGCCGCCTCATCCCCCACCAGGGAGCGGGACAATGTCTTTTCCATCGCCACCAGCTCATGGGGGGCCCAGCCGGTCAGCTCCTCCACCGGCGCCGGCAGCTCGCCCGCATCCCCCCGATAGAGGCGCAGGAACTGCTGCTGCACCGTGCTGAACAGGAGGCGCGCCTCGGCCGTGCTCTGGGCGGCGATCAGGTTGACGCAGACCAGGGCATAGGGCTTGGGCCAGCGGGCCGAGGGGCGATACTGGCTGCGGTAGATCTCCAGCGCCTGGGACAGCAGGGCCGGGGAAAAATGGGAGGCAAACCCGAACGGCAAGCCCATGGCCGCCGCCAGCTGGGCGCTGTAGAGGCTGGATCCGAGCAGCCAGACGGGGAGATGGAGCCCGAGCCCGGGCACGGCGCGCACCGGGCCCGCCTCGTCCCCGAAATAGGCCATCAGTTCGGCCACATCGGCGGGAAAATCGTCCACCTCACCGCTGCGCTGGCGGCGCAGGGCCTGCATGGTGCGTTGATCCGAGCCGGGCGCCCGGCCAAGACCGAGATCGATCCGCCCTGGATAGAGGGATTCCAAGGTGCCGAACTGCTCGGCGATCACCAGGGGAGAGTGGTTGGACAGCATGATGCCGCCCGCCCCGAGGCGCAGGGTACGGGTGCCACCGGCCAGGTGACCGATGAGCACAGACGTGGCCGCACTGGCGATGCCGGGCATGTTGTGATGCTCCGCCAGCCAGTATCTGTGATAACCCCAGGCCTCGGCCTGCTGGGCCAGTGCCAGGGAGCGGCGGAAGGAATCGGCGGGGTGAGAGCCGACGGGAACGGGTACCAGATCCAGTACCGAATAGGGAACGCGCATGACTCACTCCTGGGAGGGGAAAGGGCTCACTCTACCATTAGCTCTAAATGAGACACAATCGTTCCCTCGCTGGCGATCCTGATGCCATGAGCCACACTCATTGCTGGTCAACCATGGATGAATGGCCATCACAAGGATCCGGATCATGAGGCTAACTGGCGCACGACGCCGCCCCTTCTACGTGCATATCGCCACCCTGTTTATCGGCCTGTTCGGCCTGCTCGGTACCCTGTTGATCCTGCAGCAGTTCGAACAGCATAGAGCCCTGGGCATGGCTTATGAATATCGCAGTTTCCTGCAGTATCGCGACCAGCTGGCCCTGGCACTGCGACTCAACGAGCGCCCCGCCCGCACCAGCCTCTCCCTGCTGGCCGCTGGCCCCCTGATGCAGGCCCAGACCCAGGCCGCCCGGCTCACCTTCCTGCCCCAGCTAACCGAGGCGCTGGCCAGCAACCATGGCTATGGCGCCATCTATGTCGGCTATGACAATGGGGATTTCTTTCTGATTCGCCCCTTGACCGACAGGGTCAAGGGGCGGCTGGGGCCCCTGCCCGAGGGGAGCAGCCTGCTGGTGCAAAGCCTGGTCGGCGGCAGGGGGGAATACCTCTACTATGATGCCCGCCAGCAGCTGATCTCCCGCACGGCCATGCCTGACTACCAGTTCGATCCCCGCGCCCGGCGCTGGTATCAGCAAGCGCTGCGCAGCAGCGGCATCGCCAGTACCCCGCCCTATCTCTTCTTCACCACCCAGGAGCCGGGGATCACTCTGGCGATGGCGAGCCGGGACAAAAAGGCGGTGATCGGCATCGATGCCAGCGTCGAGCGCATCTCCACCCTCATCGGCAAGATGCAGCAGGAGGGAGCCCTGCTGGTGCTGTTCGATCGGCACGGCACCTTGCTGGCGACGGATCCGGCTCAGCTGCCCGGCTACGAGCGACTGAGGGTCTTGCCCAAGATCTCGAGCCTCAACGATCCCGTCTTCACCCTGCTGCAGCGTCGCCTCAGCGCCGAGCCCGATCTGCTTGATGGGCGTAGCGGCCTGACCCTGGACGATCCCCAGCGGGGGGAGTGGCAGGTCAATCTCTCCCCCATCGGTGAGGGGGCCCCCTTCTACCTGGGGCTGCTGGTCAGCAGCGAACGCCTGTTTGCCGGGGCCAGACGGCAGGCCCTGCACAATCTTGGCAGCGCCCTGCTGGCCCTGCTGTTGCTGCTCCCCATCATCTGGCTGGTGGCCAGACGCACCGCCATGCCCCTGCGGGCCCTGACCCGGGAGGCCGAGCGCATCCAGCATTTCGACTTCAGCCAGGGGGAAGAGCCCCACTCCGCCATCTTGGAGATAGACGATCTCTCCCGCACCATGTCGGGCATGCGCCTGACCCTGGGCAACTTCATGAACATAGGGCGGGCACTCGGGGCCGAGCACGACGTCGACGCCCTGTTTCAGCGGGTGCTCGGCGAGACCATAGCCGCGGCGGGCGCCACCGGTGGGGCCCTCTATCTGGTCGCCTCGGGGGAGCTGCGACCGGAGCGCGCCTTCTGGCGGGGCCAACCGCTGCAACGGATCGATGGTGCCCCCCTGCTACGCCCCGTGTTGCGCGGTGAGCGGGTGAAGCTGACCCTCGAGGCCGGACTCTGGCAGCGCCATCTCGCGGGTTGGGGTGACTATCCGGGTGAGGGACATCTGGTGGCCGAACCCCTGCACGATCACCACCAGGAGGTGAGCGGCTGCCTGCTGATCCTGCTGCCTCCCTGCTCGCCTGCCGAACTGGGTGCCCGCATCAGCCTGATCGAGGCACTGGCCGGCACCTCGGCCTCCGCCATCGAGAATCAGCGCCTGCTGGCGGAGCAGAAACGGCTGCTGGCCGCCTTCATCGAGCTCATCGCCGGCGCCATCGATGCCAAGAGCCCTTACACCGGCGGCCACTGCCAACGGGTCCCGGAGCTGACCCGGCTGCTGGCCGAGGCGGCCAGCGCCGAGCGGCAAGGCCCCTTCGCCAGCTTCAATCCGGGCGAGCAGGAGTGGGAGGCCATCCATATCGCCAGCTGGCTCCATGACTGCGGCAAGGTGACCACCCCGGAGTTCGTGGTCGACAAGGCAACCAAGCTGGAGACCCTCTACGATCGCATCCACGAGGTGCGCACCCGCTTCGAGGTGCTCAAGCGCGATGCCCACATCGCGGCCCTGAGCGAGCAGCTGACCGAGGCGCAGCAGAGCGCGGCCCAGGCCGCCGTGTTGCCGCGCTGGGCCGAGCTGGATGCCGAGTTTGCCTTCGTGGCCGAGTGCAACCAGGGGGGAGAGTGGATGGCTCCCGAACGGCTCGAGCGGTTGCAACGCATCGCCAGCCGCAGCTGGTGGCGCACCCTGGACAACCGGCTCGGCCTCGGCGCCGAGGAGCTGGGGCGCTGCCAGGGCGCCCCCGCCCCCCTGCCCTGCCGCGAATCCCTGCTCGCCGACAGGCCGGAGCACAGGATCCCCCGCAGCCAGGATGAGCGGCTGGATCCGGACAATCCCTGGGGCTTCAAGGTGACCGTGCCCCTGTATCGCTACGATCGCGGCGAGCTCCACAATCTCGGGATCCGACGGGGCACCCTGAGCGAGGAGGAGCGCTACAAGATCAACGAGCACATCATACAGACCATCAAGATGCTGGAGCGGCTGCCCTTCCCCCGCCACCTCAAGCAGGTGCCCGAGATAGCCGGCGGCCACCACGAGAAGATGGACGGCGGCGGCTACCCCAGGGGACTGACCCGGGAGCAGATGAGCATACCGGCCCGCATCATGGCCATCGCGGACATCTTCGAGGCCCTGACCGCCAGGGATCGCCCCTACAAGTCGGGCAAGTCCCTCAGCCAATCCCTCGCCATCATGAGCCAGATGGCCGACGAGGGGCACATAGACCCGGATCTCTTCGCCCTCTTCCTGCGCAGCCGCATCTGGCAGCACTATGGCGAACGCTTCCTGGAGGCGAGTCAGTGTGACCGGGTCGATCTCGCCGCCTTCCTGCCATCGTCCCAACGCGGTCAGGTCTGCGCCCACGCCAGGCCAGCCCGCCGGGCACGCAGGGAGCCGCCCCCCCGCTGAGGGCGCGGCTAGTGTCCGCCCAGCTCGGCGCTCATCAGCTCCTTCATGCGAAACTTCTGCAGCTTGCCGGTCACCGTCATGGGGTACTCCTCCACGAAGCGGATGTAGCGGGGCACCTTGAAATAGGCGATCCGCGCCGACAGGAAGTGCTTGATGTCCTCCTCATCGGCATCGCAGCCGGGTCTGAGCTTGATCCAGGCACACACCTCCTCCCCGTAGCGATCGCTGTCGATGCCGAACACGGCGGCATCCTGCACCGCCGGATGATCGTAGAGCCGCTCCTCCACCTCCCGCGGGTAGATGTTCTCGCCGCCACGGATGATCAGCTCCTTGCTGCGACCGACGATCTGCACGTACCCCTCCTCGTCCATGACGCCTATGTCACCCGAGTGGAGCCACCCCTCGGCGTCTATGGTGTCGGCCGTCTTGGCCGCGTCCTGCCAGTAGCCGCTCATGACGCCGTAACCGCGACAGCAGATCTCCCCCTTCTCGCCGATGGCGACCGTCTCGCCCCCTGGGCCGACCAGCTTGATCTCGGTGTGACCTATGGCTCGGCCAACCGTGGTGACCCGCTTGTCGAGGGGGCAGTCCACCGCCGTCATATGGTTGATGGGGCTGCACTCGGTCTGGCCATAGGCGATGGTCACCTCCCCCATGTTCATCAGGGTCTGCACCCGCAGCATCAGCGGCTCCGGGCAGATGGCTCCCGCCATGATGCCGGTGCGCAGCGACCCCAGATCGAACTCGGCAAAATGCGGCAATTCCAGCTCGGCGATGAACATGGTGGGCACCCCGTGCAAGGCGGTGCAGCGCTCCTCCTCCACCATCTGCAAGGTCGTCGCGGGGTCGAAGGATTCGGCCGGGAACAGGGCGCAGGCCCCCGCGCTCAGGCAGACCAGATTGCCGAGCACCATGCCGAAGCAGTGGTAGAGGGGGACAGGAATGCAGAGCCTGTCCTGCTCCGTCAGCCCCATGCCGGCGGCAACCAGCATGCCGTTGTTGAGAATGTTGTGGTGGCTCAATGTGGCCCCCTTGGGACTGCCCGTGGTGCCCGAGGTGAACTGGATATTGATGGGATCCGAGGCCCTGAGTCCGGCGGCCACCCGCATCAGCGGCTCAGGGCCCGCTTCATCCCCCAGGGTCTGCAGATCGCCGAAATTGAGCATGCCCGGGCTTTTCGCCTCCCCCAGCCGCACCACCCAGGACAGGGTCGGCAAGGCGGCCGCCTTGAGCGCTCCCGGCTTCGCACTGGCCAGCTCGGGGGCCAGCGCCGTCAGCATGGCGAGGTAGTCGCTGCCCTTGAACCGGCTCGCGCAGATGAGGGCCCGACAGCCGACGTTGTTGATGGCAAACGCCAGCTCTTCCTGGCGATAGGCGGGATTGATGCAGACCATGATGGCGCCGATGCGGGCGGTGGCAAATTGCACCAGGCACCACTCTATGTTGTTGGGCGACCAGATGCCGACCCGATCGCCGGGGCGAATGCCGATGGCCAGCAGGCCTCTGGCCAGCCTGTCTATCTGGCGGACGTACTCCTGCCAGTTCCAGCGGATCTGCTGGTGACGTACCACCACGGCGGGCCGATCCGGAAAGCGGCGCGCCATGGCGTGCAGGTATTCACCTATGGTCTGTTCGAGCAGGGGGACGTCGGTCGGGCCGGCGCGATAGCTGAGCGGTGCGGACATGGGGGCTCCTTGCCATGAGGGGAGCGAGTGGCCTAAGGCTCGGCTGGCGACGTCTCGCGGTCGAATGTTACGTTAGTGTGAAACCATGGAAATTCAACGCCCACCTTGGTCTAGGCAGGCCGTCGGCAGCCCCGACATTCACAAAAAGAGGATCCGATCACAAAGCGGAAAAAAGCCATAAAAAACGGCCAACCATCGGGTTGACCGTTTTTCTATCAATATTCCTGCGACGAGTGCTTAGAACAGCAGGTGCGCAACGCCGGCGATCACGGGCAGGGTCACCAGGGTTCGCAGCAGGAACACCACGAACAGCTCCCACAGCTTGACCGGGATCTTGCTGCCCAGCAGCAGGGCACCGACTTCAGACATGTAGATGAGCTGGGTCACCGACATGGCGGCGATGACGAAGCGGGTCATCTCGCTCTCTATGCTGGAGGCCAGGATCGCCGGGATGAACATGTCGGCAAAACCCACCACTATGGTCTTGGACGCGGCTTCCGCCTCCGGCAGTTGCAGCAGTTCAAGCAGGGGGATGAAGGGAGCCCCCAGCCAGTTGAAGATGGGAGTGTGTTCGGCCAGCAGCAGGGCGCAGGTCCCGATCGCCATCACCACGGGCAAGACGCCAAACACCATATCCAGGGCATTCTTCACCCCTTCCCTGGCCACGGCCCCGAGATCGCTGACGCTGTCGGCCTTCTTGAGCGCACGCTCGAAGCCATAGCTCACCAGACTGTGCTCGTGGGGCACCGCCTCCTGCTTGCGGCACAGCGGGGTGCCGTCGCTATAGACATCCTTCTTCCAGGAGAGCGGCGGCAGGCGCGGCACCACGATGGCCGCCACCACGCCAGCCAGGCAGACCGTCAGATAGAAGGGCACGAACATGTGCTCCAGCTTGACCTGGGAGATCACCACCAGACAGAAGGTGATGGAGACGGCGGAGAAGGTGGTGCCGATGACGGCGGCTTCCCGCTGGGTGTAGAACTTGCCTTCGTACTGCTTGCTGGTCAGCAGGATGCCGACGCTGCCATCCCCGAGCCAGGAGGCGAAGCAGTCCACTGCCGAACGACCGGGCAGACGGAACACGGGGCGCATGATGCGGGTCATCAGGGTGCCGATAAACTCCAGCAGCCCGAAATCCAGCAGCAGGGGCAGCAGAAGACCGGCGAAGATGAACACGGAGAACAGCACGGGGAGCAGATCGTGCAGCACCAGACCCCCGGTGGCATCGGAGCGCAGCGCCTCGGGCCCGACGCCGAAGAAGACCAGCAGGGCGAAGATACCGCCAAGTACCCGCACGCAGGCCCAGAAGGGGGAGACATTGAACAGGGCATTGAGGAAGGGGCGACGCACCAGGATGGCTGGCTTGAACAACCAGGCGACCAGGGTCAGCAGCATGGTGGTGGTGATGAGGGCACTCACTACGGCCACCAGGGAGTCGGCGAACACGGCCTGCACCGTCTTGGCCAGCACGGCCACCGGTATGGTGATATTGCCGTCGTAGAGCACCGGGGTCATGAACAGCAGGATCCCGATGAGTGACGGGACCAAGAACATCAGCAAGTTACGGCGGGTATTCACCGTGGGGGCATCGAGGGTCTTTTCCAGCATGGTATTACAGCCTTAATGTTACTTTTCCTTAGCCAGGTCGCCTGCATACTCATGCCCCGCCCGGCAAAACGGGCGAAAGAATACTCCAAAAAAACGCACAAACAAGCTTTTAATGCATTATTTTAAGCATAAGTATTTTCGCAGACGAAGCGTCCATCAGAACATACCCAAACAGATATGCATATTGATTCACACGAGAGTGTTAGCATATTGTTTCGATCAGGTTACGTTCAGGTGCGCAGTATAACCAGCTGAAGATGTCAGGCAAGAACTGGCATCACAAATCCCACAATTGGCGCGCTTCGAGTCCATCACCATCCCTGGCAGCATCGATAAAAAACCGGAGTCCGTTGCCGGACTCCGGTTTTCATGCAATGACGCGGGAAACGCTATCAGTCGCGGACGTAGATGACCTCTACTCCGTCATCATCGTCTTCATCCCAGTCATCATCGCCAAGGGATTCATCGAAGGCGCGGGAGGCCGCCGCTGCGTCCGCTTCGGCCTGGGCCAGCTGGTTCTTGTGGTAGTCATCCCACTTGAACTCCACCTTCTCGATGGCGTCTTTGGCATCCTGCTCCAGCTGACGGGGCATGGTGTCCAGCAGATCCAGGATGTCATAGCACAGCTTCTTGGTGCCTTCCTTGCTGATGGCCGTGATGGCGTAGACCGGACCTTCATGCTTCAGGGCCGCCTTGACACGATCCATCACCTCGGCCGCTTCCTCTTCCAGGATCAGGTCCATCTTGTTGAACACCAGCCAGCGCGGCTTGTTCGCCAGCTCGGGGCTGTACTTCTCCAGCTCCCGGACTATGGTCACGGCGTTTTCAGCAGGATCGGAGCCATCAATGGGGCAGATATCCACCAGGTGGATCAGCACGCGGCAACGCTCGAGGTGCTTGAGGAAACGGATCCCGAGGCCTGCCCCCTCGGCGGCACCCTCGATCAGGCCAGGAATGTCGGCGATCACGAAGGAGCGGGAGTTCTCCCCGCGCACTACCCCCAGGTTCGGCACCAGGGTAGTGAAGGGGTAGTCGGCCACTTTCGGACGGGCGGCGGAAACGGCGCGAATGAAGGTGGACTTGCCCGCGTTGGGCAGCCCCAGCATGCCGACGTCAGCCAGCAGCAGCAGTTCCATTTTGAGGCTGCGCACCTCGCCCGGAGTACCGTTGCTCTTCTGGCGTGGCGCCCGGTTGACCGAGCTCTTGAAACGGGTGTTGCCAAGGCCGTGGAAACCGCCCTTGGCGACCAGCAACTTCTGGCCATGATGGGTCAGATCGCCGAGCAGCTCACCCGTATCCTCATCGCTGGCACGGGTACCGACCGGCACCTTCAGGGTGAGATCCTTGCCGCGGCGACCGGTACAGTTCGCACTCTGGCCGTTCTCGCCACGCTCGGCGGCATGAAAACGCTCGAAACGGTAGTCGATCAGGGTGTTCAGGTTCTCGTCGGCGATCAGGTAAACGTCACCACCGTCGCCACCATCGCCGCCATCCGGGCCACCGTTGGGGATGTACTTCTCACGGCGAAAACTCACACAACCGTTACCACCGTCACCGGCATCGACTCGAATCTGGACTTCATCAACAAACTTCATAGGTAACCGTCACCTTAATTCGAAAAACCGATACGCAATTATAGTGGTACAGGCCCCTGTGGGCGATACGCATCTGGATGATGGCGCCTGCGGCAGACCATCGGCGTCCCGTTTTTTCGTACAAATGCTGTATAAAAACAAAAGCCCCGCCATACTGGCGGGGCCTCGGATCCTTGCGGTCCGTAATTACTCAGCAACGATGCTGATGTACTTACGATTCTGCGGACCTTTAACTTCGAACTTCACCTTGCCATTCGCGGTTGCGAAGATGGTGTGGTCCTTGCCCACGCCAGCGTTCTCACCGGCGTGGAACTTGGTACCACGCTGACGAACGATGATGCTGCCAGCCAGTACAGTTTCGCCGCCGAAGCGCTTCACGCCGAGACGTTTGGCTTCTGAGTCGCGACCGTTACGGGATGAACCGCCAGCTTTTTTATGTGCCATTTTTCAGATTCCTCTCGAATTAAGCGCTGATGCCAGTGATTTTGACTTCAGTGAACCACTGACGGTGGCCCGCTTGCTTGCGATGGTGCTTACGACGACGGAACTTGACGATAGTCACTTTCTCGCCACGGCCGTGAGCCACAACTTCAGCTACAACCTTGCCACCTTCAACGAAAGGAGCACCTACTTTAAAAGTGTCGCCTGCAGCAACCATCAGAACTTCGTTGAAGTCGATGGTAGCGCCAGTCTCAACGTTCAGCTTTTCCAGACGAACGATTTGACCTTCGGCCACACGGTGTTGTTTTCCGCCGCTTTGGAATACCGCGTACATTTGATTAACTCCGTAAAGGCGAGTCTTTTGCTCAAGGCCAGACCCGCACAAAAACTATAACAATGGGCCGGCATTCTACGCATATCGGTCTACTCAGGCAAGACCAATTTAGCAAAAAGTTTATTTTGTGCGCATATGCCCGACCGTGAATAAACGCTTAACTGTAACCCATTGTGAAATCGTGTAGAATCCCCGCCATTACTAAAACTGCAGACATTGCTGCCCGTCACGTTACGAGATCTATGGACCAACAGACTATTCGAGCGCTCTGTGCCGCCGACATGACGGCGGTCAATGAGCTGATCCTGGCCCGGCTCCAGTCCGATGTCAGCCTGATCAATCAGCTGGGTTTCTACATTGTCAGTGCCGGCGGCAAGCGGATGCGCCCCATGCTGACCGTCATGGCCGCCAGGGCGCTGGGTTACGAGGGACAAGATCACCTCAAACTCGCCGCCATCATCGAATTCATCCATACCTCGACCCTGCTGCACGACGACGTGGTCGACGAATCCGACCTGCGCCGCGGCCGGGAAACCGCCAACGCCATGTTTGGCAATGCCGCCAGCGTCCTGGTGGGGGATTACCTCTACAGCCGCTCCTTCCAGATGATGGCGGAGCTCGCCGACCTGCGGGTGATGGAGATACTGTCCGACGCCACCAACACCATCGCCGAAGGCGAGGTGATGCAGCTGATGAATTGCAACGATCCGGACACCACGGAACAGAGCTACATGACGGTCATCTACTGCAAGACCGCCAAGCTGTTCGAAGCCGCCACCCGGCTCGCCGCCGTACTGACCCAGCAGCCCGAGCCCATCGAGCAGGCGATGACAGATTACGGCAAGTACCTGGGCACGGCGTTCCAGATCATCGATGATGTGATGGATTACTGCTCCCAGCGCGACGAGATGGGCAAGAACGTCGGCGATGACCTGGCCGAGGGCAAGCCTACCCTGCCCCTGCTGCGTGCCATGGAGATGGGCAACCCGGCTCAGCGTCAGCGCATTCGCGATGCCATCGAACATCGCAACGGCATGGAGCACCTCGACGAGATCCTCGCCATCCTCGACGACACGGGCGCCCTCGAATACTCCCGTCAGCGGGCCCGGGAAGAGGCCGACAAGGCCATCGCCGCCCTCATGGTCCTGCCGGATACCCAGCACCGCCAGGCCCTGATCCAGCTGGCCCAGATGGCGGTTCAGCGCAGCACCTGAGCCCTGCTTCCTGGCACCATGAACAAGAGGCCCTCTGCGGCCTCTTTTTCATGGTCCGTCATCTCCCCTCTATCACTGCTTGGGGAAAGGCGATCCCTCACGCTGCGCAAGGAACCCCCTGACCACGCGCTGTCGGCGAGGCCTTGAGCCAGCAGAAACAAAGAGAGACCCGTTTCTCCCCAACAACTTGAGAAGGCAATCCCTTCACTCCCCCACGCCGCCCCCTGACCACACGACGTCTGGGCGAGGTCTGAGCCCGCAGAAATAGAAAGAGGGCCCCTGAGGGCCCTCTTGCATCATGCACTGTCTGCGCTTACGGCTGGCTGCCTTGCGGTGACTTGAGGTAGCGGAAGAACTCGCTGTCCGGCTTCAAGACCATGAGGTCACTGCCCCCGGCGAAGCTCTTGCGATAGGCCTCCATGCTGCGCACGAAGCTGAAAAACTCGGGGTCTTTCCTGTAGCTGTCGGCATAGATCTTGGCCGCTTCGGCATCCCCTTCACCACGCAACTGACGCGCATTACTCTCGGCGTCGGCGATCATGACGGTCACCTTGCGATCGATGTCGGCCCGCAGGATCTCGGCCTGCTCGCGACCCTGGGAGCGGTGCTCACGGGCAACCGCGGTCCGCTCGGCACGCATCCGCTGATAGATGGAGTTGGACACTTCCACCGGCAGGTTGATCTGCTTGATCCGCACATCCACCACCTTGATGCCGAGCTCGGAGGAGCGCGCCATCTTCATCAGGGCATCTTCCATCACGGTACTGCGCTCACCGGAGACGATGTCCTTGATGGTGCGGTTACCTATCTCGGAGCGCAGGCCGTTGTTGATCTTGCGCTTGAGCAGGTCTTCGGCCTGGATCTTGTTGCCACCACCTGTGGCCAGGTAGTACTTGGAGAAGTCCTCGATCTTCCACTTCACGTAGGAGTCGATGATGAGGTCTTTCTTCTCGGAGGTGACGAAGCGATCCGCCTGACCTTCCAGGGTCTGGATGCGGGCATCCATCTTGCGCACCTGATCGATGAGCGGCACCTTGAAGTGCAGACCCGGCTCATAGAGGCGCGGCTCACCGGAATCAACCCGCTTCACCTTGCCAAATTGCACCACTATGCCCTTCTGCCCTTCATCGACGATGAAGACGGAGGAGAAGCAGACCATGGCGGCCACAGCGATGACACCAATAGCTAGTTTTTTCATCTATTAGTTTCTCCCTGAGCTGAAACGGTCGCCGCTACGCAGCGGGGTCGGAGTGGAGTTGGCTCCCTCGTTGGACGCCGGGGTCGATTCAACCGCCGCACTGCCTGCCGGACGCGCGGCTTGCACCGCATTCGCCTTGCCGGACAGCTTGTCCAGCGGCAGATAGATCATGCTGTTGTTGCCAGCCGGCATGTCCACCACCACCTTGTTGGTCTGCTGATAGAGCTCTTCCATGGTTTCCAGGTAGATACGCTCACGAGTCAGCTCGGGGGCGGCCTGATACTGGGGCAACAGCTCGTTAAAGCGAGCCACTTCACCCTTGGCCTTGAGCACGATCTGGGACTTGTAACCCTCGGCTTCCTGCTCCAGGCGCTTGACCTGGCCACGGGCCTTGGGCTCCACCTCACGGGCATAGGCCTCCGCTTCACGGATGAAGCGCTGTTCATCTTCCTGGGCGGAGATGGCGTCATCGAAGGCGTCTTTCACCTCTTCCGGCGGACGGGCCGGCAGGAAGTTGACGTCGACGATCTGAAGACCCATCTGATATTGATCAATGATGCCGTCGATCACCTGCCAGGTCTCCTGACGGACCTTCTCCCGACCCGTGGTCAGGACGTCATCCATCCGGGTGTGACCCACCACGTAGCGCAGGGCACTGTCGGTGGCCTGGCTCAGACTCTCGTCCGCGTTGGTCACGCTAAACAGGTAGGCCTGGGGATCCACGATGCGGTACTGCACGTCCATCTCGACCCGGACCACGTTCTCGTCCTGGGTCAGCATGAAACCGGAGGCCGGCAAGGAGCGCACGGACTCGACGTCCACCGGGATCACCCGGTCGATGAAGGTCGGCTTCCAGCGCAGGCCGGGATCCACGTTGTGGGAGTACTGGCCAAAGCGCAGCACGACGCCACGCTCCGCTTCGCGAATGGTATAGAAGCCGCTGACGACCCACACCACCACGGCGATCAGCACGGCGATGGAGATGCCGAACTTGCCCATCTCACCACCGGATTTGCCACTGCCGCCAAACAGACCACCGAAACGGCGGCTCAACTTGCGCAGCATCTCGTCCAGATCAGGGGGTCCCTGAGTCTTGCCGTTATTCCCCCAAGGGTCACGGTCTTTGCCGTTGTTTCCAGGCTCATTCCAAGCCATCAGCGTCTCCATTTAAATACGTGCGAATGGATGTCATCTCTATCGGCATCATGCCGCCGGGCCTTGTCGCCCAGATAGCGGATCAATGCATGATAAAGCGTTGTAAAACTTCACCTTCTTGCTTCACGAGGCGGTTCCAGTCGGCCACTTGCAAGCGGACTTCCAGCACAAAATCCCCCTCCTCGCTAAAACCTTCCTGCTCTATCCCTTTGAGGCGATAGAGGGTGCTGCGCAACCGGGCGGCCGAAGGCGGCAACTGCAGCCTGTGGTGAACCATGGTCCCCGCCAGCAGCTCGGTCAGCGCCTGGAACAGCAGCTCGCGCCCCTCCCCGGTCTGAGCCGAGAGCCAGACCCGGACAGGCCGCCCCTCATCGTCGCGCTCCAGCAGGGCCGGGCGATCACTCAGCTTGTCGATCTTGTTGCAGATCATCAGCTGCGGGCGATCATCGGATTCAATCTCGGCCAGTACCCGTTGCACGGCGTCGATATTGTCCTGCATCTGCTCGTCGGCGCAGTCGACCACGTGCAGCAGCAGATCCGCTTCCCGGGTCTCCTGCAGCGTCGCCTTGAAGGCCGCAACCAGATCATGGGGCAGGTGTCGGATAAATCCAACCGTGTCCGCCAAAATCACATCCCCCACGTCCCGGATCTCCACTTTACGCAGGGTCGGGTCCAGGGTCGCGAACAATTGATCGGCAGCATACACGCTGGCAGCTGTAAGTTCGTTGAACAAAGTGGATTTTCCGGCGTTGGTATAACCCACCAGGGAAACGGTCGGCACTTCGTTGCGATTGCGGGCACGGCGCCCCTGTTCCCGCTGCTTCGCTACCTTGTCGAGCCGGCGCAGGATGGCCTTGATGCGCTCACGCAGCAGGCGGCGGTCGGTTTCGAGCTGGGTTTCACCTGGTCCACGCAGACCGATACCGCCTTTCTGACGCTCGAGGTGGGTCCAGCCGCGCACCAGCCGGGTGGAGAGATGGCGTAACTGGGCAAGTTCGACCTGAAGTTTACCTTCATGGGTGCGGGCGCGCTGGGCGAAGATATCGAGGATGAGGCCGGTTCTGTCGACCACCCGGCACTGGAACAGCCGCTCCAGGTTGCGCTCCTGGGCCGGGGTCAGGGCATGATTGAAGATGACCACGTCCGCATCCAGGGCCTGCACCTCGGCTGCGATCTCTTCCGCCTTGCCGCTGCCGACAAAAAACTTGGCACTTGGCGCACTGCGGCTGGTGGTCACCACCCCCAGCGTGTTGACCCCGGCGGAGCTCACCAACATCTTGAGCTCTTCGAGATCCTCACGTTCACCCTCATCGCTGAAGTTGACATGCACCAATACGGCCTGTTCGCCTGCTTCATAACGGTCAAACAAGCGCTGACTCCTTAACGGAACTCATGGGATCTGCATGGCGAGCGGACTCGCCGCGTCGGCTCACGCCTCGCCGTCACCGGACGGCTCATCACCCTGGCCAGTGGCGGCATGCTGGTGATGATTGACGGCACGGGCCGGCACCACGGTAGAGATGGCGTGCTTGTAAACCATCTGGCTCACCGTGTTCTTCAGCAAGATGACAAACTGGTCAAACGATTCGATCTGACCCTGCAGCTTGATGCCGTTCACCAAATAGATAGAAACAGGAATCCGCTCACGGCGCAGCGCATTCAAAAACGGGTCTTGGAGTGATTGCCCCTTAGCCATCTTCTTTTTTCCTTATAGTTTGTAGTTTTTAAACACCGGATATCACTATAACAACCTGATTATACAGGGAGTGTCAAGCCGCACCAGCGCTGGCGATGACCCTGGCGAGGTTGCCGGACTCACCAGATCCCAACCAGGTGACATCAGGCCAGCCCCGCAACCAGGTCATCTGCCGTTTAGCAAGCTGACGAGTGGCAACGATGCCACGATAACGCATCTCATCATACTCCAGTTCCCCGGCCAGGTAGTCCCACATTTGGCGGTAGCCAACGCAGCGGATAGAGGGTAGGTCTGGGGTGAGATCGCCCCGGGCGCGCAGGGCCCTGACCTCCTCTTCGAACCCCTGCGCCAGCATGAGATCGAAGCGCCGCTCGATGCGTTCATGGAGCAGGCTCCGATCGGCGGGGGCGATGGCAAACTGATGCACTCGATAGGGTAACCCCTCCCCCTGCACCCGGGTCAGCTCGGTGAGGGTCTTGCCGCTGATGCGATAGACCTCGAGAGCCCGGCTCAGCCGCTGGGGATCATTGGGATGAATACGGGCACCGGCCACCGGGTCGATGCGCACCAGCTCGTCGTGCAGCGCCAGCCAGCCGAGGCGGGCGGCCTCTTCCTCAATCTCGGCACGAATGGCCGGATCGGCAGAGGGCAGAGGGGAGAGCCCCTCCAGCAGCGCCTTGAAATAGAGCATGGTCCCGCCCACCAGCAGCGGGATGCGGCCACGACCGGCTATCTCGGCCATTTCACGCAAGGCGTCGCGGCAAAAGTCCGCCGCCGAATAGCTCAGGGCGGGATCCAGGATGTCGATCAGGCGATGGGGGGCGAGTCTGAGCTCATCGGCACTGGGCTTGGCGGTGCCAATGTCCATGCCGCGATAGATGAGGGCAGAGTCCACGCTGATGATGTCGCAGGGCAGGGCCTGGCACAGTTCGATGGCGAGATCCGTCTTGCCGGAGGCGGTAGGCCCCATCAAAAAAATCGCGCTCGGCAACTCGCTCACGTTCAGCTTCCTCTCACTGGGCAAAATACAGGGTCGTCTTGGCAGGCGGGCCCCGGCATCACTCCCCGCCCTCGGACGGAGATACCGGGCGCGTCCTCACTCGCCATCAAATTCGGCCAGGGCGGCGGCCAGGGACAGGGGGCGCAGCAGCCGCCTGTCGGCGAGGGGCTCACCGGGCAGATGGGCCAGCTCCCCCAGCAGGCGGTTGGCACTGGCAAAATCATATTGCTTGTCTGCGGCCAGCCCTTGCTCCACCAGCCACTGGCAGAGCACCTGGGCCTGTTCATGGTCGTCGGCCGCCCCGAGCCCGTCCACCAGCTGCAACAACTCGGGCAGCAGCCGGGCCAGGTCGGTCTGGCGCAGCAAGGCGGGCACCCGAGTCAGGATCATGGTGTCGCGTCCTCCGCTTTTCAACTCCAGCCCCAGGCGTTTGAGCAAGATTTCCTGCTCCTTGGCCACCTGCTGCTGGGATTTGGCCAGCTTGAAGGAGACGGGCAACAGCAGGGGTTGGGCCGCTAGCCCCTGTCCCCAGCCATCTTGCAGCCAGTGCCGCAGCAGGCGACGCTCCGCCGCCACCAGCCGCAGCAGGGCGAGTTGCCCCCCCTGCTCCAGCAGCAGATAGCGCCCCTCGACCAGAGAGAGTGCCCGGGCCACTTGCCCGCCCTGCGCCTCGTCCCTGGCCGGGCCAGCCTCCCCGGATTCGGGCAGCGTGGTGAGCAGAGCCTGCATGCCCCGCAACGCCTCCCGGCTCGGGGCCTCGGCCAAGCCGACGCCATGGCCCGTCATGGCCGCCGCTGGCCCCACCCTGCCCGCGCCGCCCCCACCGGCAGGGGCTCCTCCCCGCTCGCTCGCCCCCTCCTCGCGCACGGCGGCGGGGGCGCGATAGCCATGCTCGGCGCCGTACCAGTCGGTACGCGGAGCCTGGCCCGGATACTCGGGCGGCTCGGCCACCGGCAGGGTCACCTCGCTCATGGCCAGGGGGGCCTCTTCTCTGGCGCGATGCAGGGCGGTGAAGAGCGCCTGGTAGATGAAGTCGTGGATGAGCCGCGCCTGGTGGAAGCGCACCTCATGCTTGGCCGGATGGACGTTGACATCTACCTGGCGCGGATCCAGCTCTATATAGAGCACATAGGCGGCGAAGCTGCCGGCGGGCAGCAGCTCGTCATAGGCCTGGCGGATGGCGTGATTGATCAACTTGTCGCGCATCATGCGGCCGTTGACATAGGTGTATTGCAGGTCGTTCTGGGGCCTGGCCCCGGCGGGTGTGGCCAGCCAGCCCCGCAGCCGCACGTCGCTGTGCTCGCTCTCGATGGCCAGCGCGTGGTGCATGAAGGGGCTGCCACACACGGCGGCGAGACGGCGCTCCTGCTCCGCTATCGTGCTGGCGGCGCGATACTGGCGCACCAGCTTGTCGTTGTGGCGCAGCAGCAGGGTGACATCGAAGCGCGACAGGGCGATGCGGCGCACCAGCTCGTCGATATGGGCAAATTCGGTCTTTTCGCTGCGCATGAACTTGCGCCGCGCCGGGGTGTTGAAGAAGAGATCCACCACCTCGACCGTGGTCCCCACCGGATGGGCCGCCGGCTTGATGGTGACATCCATCTCCCTCCCCTCGGCCTGGGCCTGCCAGGCCTCTGACTGCGCCTGGGTGCGGGAGGTGAAGGTGAGCCGGGACACGGAGCTGATGGAGGCGAGCGCCTCGCCACGAAAGCCCAGGCTGTTGATCCCCTCCAGATCATCCAGGGTCGCCACCTTGGACGTGGCGTGGCGCGACAGCGCCAGCACCAGTTCGTCTTGCGCCACGCCGCAGCCGTTGTCACGGATGCGGATCAGCTTGGCGCCCCCCTTGTCGATGTCGATCTCGATCCGGCTCGCCCCCGCATCCAGGCTGTTCTCCACCAGCTCCTTCACCACGGAGGAGGGGCGTTCCACCACCTCGCCCGCGGCAATCTGGTTGGCAAGGATCGGGGGCAAAATACGGATCGGCATCGCTTACTCCTGATGGTTGACCTTGAACAAAGCCGGCGCCTTCACCATGGAGGCGGGCCGCACCACCCCATCACCGCCTGCGACAAGATACGGCTCGTCATCCCTTATCCTCTGGGGATGTAAAGCACCTGACCAATCTGGATCTCGTTGGATTTCAGATTGTTGTATTTCGCCAGTCGGGACATGGGGATGCCGTGGCGCTCGGCCAGGCGCGACAGGCTCTCACCGCGCCTCACCACGTGCCGTATGCTGCGCTGCTTGTCGATGGCGCTCTGCGCGCCATTGCCGGGCAGACTGGCCACCGGCTTGATGATCCCGGCCCCGGACGCGCTGGCCACGCCCACCACGGGGGCGGCAGCGCGGGCCGACTGGCTGGCGGGCGCCACCTGACTGACGGGGCGCTGCACCGTGCGGGTCGGGGAGCTGCTCACCTTGCCCGCCATGATGGGGCCCTTGGTGGGGTGCGCCCGGTAGTAGTTGCGAATGCCCTGGAAGATGGCCTGGGCCAGCTTGTTCTGATAGGCGGTGCTGGCCAGCTGTTTCTCCTCCTCGTGGTTGGAGATGAAACCCGTCTCCACCAGCACCGAGGGGATGTCCGGCGCCTTGAGCACCGCCAGACTGGCGTGTTCGGGGGCAGCCTTGTGCAGGCGGGCAACCCGCCCCATCTCCTTGAGGATCTGGCGGCTGACGTCGTACCCCTCGGCACGGGACTTGTCCATGGAGAGATCCAGGAAGGTGCGCGCCAGATAGGGGTTGGGATCCGATTCGGCGATCACCTTGCCGACGCCGCCGAGCAGCTCCCCCTGCTTCTCCTGTTTCTCCAGCCAGCTGCCCATCTCGCGATTGGCGCGGTTGGTGGAGAGCACCCAGACCGAGGCGCCCCGGGGGCGCGGGTTGTGGAAGCTGTCCGCGTGCACCGACACCAGCAGATCCGCCTTGGATTTGCGGGCTATCTCCGAGCGCTTGTTGAGGTCGACGAAGTAGTCGCCCCGGCGGGTCATCACCGCCTGCATCCCGGGCTCGCGGTTGATGAGTGCGGCCAGCTTCTGGGAGACCGCCAGGGTTACCCGTTTCTCGTAGGTGCGGCGCGGGCCTATGGAGCCGGGATCCTCGCCACCATGGCCGGCATCGATGGCGATGATCACCTTGCTGCCCGGGCTCGCGGGCGGCGGCGCCGCGTGCTTGGCGGTGCTCTCCTCGTAGGGGAGGTCGATCACCAGCCGGTGGCCATAGGGACCGGCCGGCGCCAAAGGAAACACCACCGGCTTGATGGCGGACTTGAGATCCAGCACCAGGCGCAGCCCCCCCTTGTCCACCGGGGTGCTCTCGCGGATTTTGCGCACCAGCTCGCTCTTGTTTTCCACCCGCGCCAGATTGGTGCCATTGCTGGCCCCCTTGAGGTCGATGACCAGCCGATCCGGCCCGGTCAGGGTGAAGTAGTTGAACTGGGGCGAACTGGCGAGATCCAGCACCACCCGGGTGTTGTCGGGCGAGGGCCAGATCCGCACGCTCTTGAGCTGGTTGGCCCAGACGGGCAAGGCCAACAGAGTAAACAACAGGGAGATTATCAGACGCACTTGGGTTGCAACCGTTCCAGAATGGCTTCGCCGATCGCAGTGCGGGCCACCAGCAGGGCCTCGCGCTGCATGTCTACATAGGTCAGGGTTATCTCGAGATCCGGGGCGGGCAGCCAGCCCTCTCCCTTCTGTGACCACTCCACCAGACAGAGGGTATGGGGGCCGAAGTAGTCACGGATCCCCATGAACTCCAGCTCCTCTGGATCAGCCAGTCGATACAAATCAAAGTGATAGACCTGCCAGGCGTCCAGCTCATAGGGCTCGACCAGGGTATAGGTCGGACTCTTTACCTTGCCTGAATGGCCGAGTCCCTGCACCCAGCCACGGGTGAGGGTGGTCTTGCCCGCCCCCAGGGTGCCGTGCAGAAATACTGTGGTCGCCTGCTCGCTGGCCTGGGCCAACTGACCACCCAGGGCGACGGTCGCTGCCTCATCCGGCAGCCTTATCATCAACTGTTTTGCCATCGTCTTCTTAATTTGTCAGGAATATCGGGGTTGGCCAGAAGGCGGATCCATGGCAACAGGTCCGATGCCAGCATGCCTCTCTCCCCTTCTGCCGCCGCCAGATCGGCGGCTTCCCCATGAATGACTGCCCCCAGGCAGGCCGCATCGCGTGCCCCCAGCCCCTGGGCCAAAAGGGCGGCGATTATACCAGATAACAGGTCGCCCATGCCGCCCCCCGCCATGCCCGGGTTGCCCTCGTGGCAGAGCCAGATCTGCTGGCCGTCCGCGATCAGGGTGCCCGCGCCCTTGAGCAGCACGACGCCGCCATAGCGCCCTTGCAGAGCCGCCACCGCGGCGAAGCGATCGGCCTCCACCTCGGCCACGCTGCACCCCAGCAGGCGTGCCGCCTCGGCGGGGTGAGGCGTGAGCACCCAATTATCCTGATGGCGAGGCCCTTGCGCCAGCCAATTCAGCCCATCTGCATCCAATATCAGGGGCAAATCCCGGCACAGGGCCGCCTCGAACAAGGCGCGAGCCCACTCGTCCCGCCCCAGTCCCGGCCCCAGCACCCGCACCGACTCCCAGGCGGGCGCCCGGGCAGAGTTGGTCTCTATCGAGGCCTCACGCAAGAGTGCGGACGCCGCCAGGCCCATCAGCTCGGGCTGAGTCAGGCTGGCGGCGGGATTGGCCGGATGCTGGCACAACCGCACCAGGCCGGCGCCCGTGCGCAGGCAGGCCATGGCCGCGAGCAGTATGGCGCCCCCCATCTCCTGATTGCCGCCGACCAGCAGCACCCGGCCATGGTGACCCTTGTGGGCGCTGCGGGGGCGCGGGGTGAGCAGGGGGGCTAGGCCGGGGTAATCGATGCGCCGGGCGGCGGGTGCCTGCCAATCCGCCAGCGCCAGGCCGAGGGGATCCAGATCCAGCTCGCCGCACCAGCTTGGCCCCTGCCCCGTCAGCAGCCCCTGTTTGAGGCCGACCAGGCAGAGGGTACGAGTCGCCTGCACCACGGTCCCCAGCACCTGACCCGTATCGGCATCCAGGCCGGAGGGGAGATCCACCGCGAGCACTGGGGCGGGCAAGGCATTGATGGTTGCGACAATCTCTGTCATGGCGGGGGAGAGCGACCTGTGGGTGCCGCTGCCGAGCAGGGCATCTATCACCAGATCAGGCCCGGGCGTCGCCCCGGTCGGGATCCTGTGGTCGTCGGCGAACCGCTCCACTCGTCCTCCCGCCGCCAGAAAAGCGGCGGCGGCGCTGTGGGCCTCCCCCTTGAGGGCCGAGGGGGCGCGGGCGGCGATGACCCGTACCGAGAGGCCGGCGGCCAGGGCCAGACGGGCCAGCACGAAGCCATCGCCGCCATTGTTGCCGGGGCCGGTGAAGACCCACCAGTGGCGCGCCTCGGGCCAACATCGTCTGGCATAGTCAAACAGGGCGCTACCGGCTCGCTCCATCAGGTCATGGAGGCTGATGCCCGCGGCGCCCGCCAGCTCGACCTCGGCCCGGCGGATCTCCTCGGTTCGCCACAGCGCCTCGGGCAGCGCCGCGCCAGGATGGCTCGGTTCGGTGCGAAGCTGTGGTAAACTGCCCGCACCTTTCCTGTTGATCTGCATCATGACGGCTCCCGATTTCGACAAACTGGCCCACGATATCAAGCTCTGGGCACGCGAGCTAGGATTTGACCAGGCCGGCATCACGGACACGGATCTGAGCCTGGAAGAGCCCAGATTGCAGGCCTGGCTGGATGCGGGCTATCACGGCTCCATGGATTACATGGCCCGCCACGGCATGATGCGCGCCCGCCCTCACGAGCTGCTGCCCGGCACCCTGCGGGTGCTGTCGGTGCGGATGAACTATCTCCCGTTCGAGGCAGGCTTCGCCGCCACCCTGCGTGACCCCAGCCTGGGCTACATCAGCCGCTACGCCCTTGGCCGCGACTATCACAAGCTGCTGCGCGCCCGCCTCAAGGCGCTCGGCGAGCGCATCGAGGCCCGCTGCGAGTCCCTGGGCTGGCGCCCCTTCGTCGACTCGGCCCCCGTGCTGGAGCGCCCTCTCGCCGCCAAGGCCGGGCTCGGCTGGGTTGGCAAACACTCACTCCTGCTCAATGAGTCCGCCGGATCCTTCTTCTTCCTCGGCGAGCTGCTGCTCAGCCTGCCGCTCCCCCTGGATCAGCCAGTGGAGAAGGAGCAATGCGGCAAGTGCGTGGCCTGCATCAACATCTGCCCTACGGGAGCTATCGTCGCCCCCTATGTGGTGGATGGCCGGCGCTGCATCTCCTACCTCACCATAGAGAGTGACGAGCCCATCCCCGTCGAGCTCAGACCCCTGCTCGGCAATCGCATCTACGGCTGCGACGACTGTCAGCTCATCTGCCCCTGGAACCGCTACGCCGATGCCAGCCCCGAGCCCGATTTTCGCCCGCGCCCCAATCTGCACAGCCCCAAGCTGCTGGATCTCTGGGCCTGGTCGGAGCCCGAGTTTCTCAAACATACAGAGGGAAGCCCCATCCGCCGCATCGGCTATCAGCGTTGGCGCCGCAACCTGGCGGTGGCCCTGGGCAACGGTCCGGCCGACGAGGCGGTCTTCGGCGCCCTGCGTTCGGCCCTGCCAGAGGCCCAACCCATGGTGGCCGAGCACATAGAGTGGGCACTGGCGAGCCTGACTGCCCGCCAGCAGGGGGAGAACCGCAAGACCCGGCTGCTTATCCGCTGCATCGAAAAGGGTCTGCCGGATCACGCTTGAGGGTCCGACCCCTTGCTGTTTTCGCGCACATTTTCCATGCTTTAGCGCGCCTGGGTGGCGCCATCATCACAAGGATCACAAAGATGCAGATATTGGGTGTGGACATAGGAGGCTCGGGCATCAAGGGGGCCCTGGTCGATACGCAGAGCGGCGAGCTCATCGGCGAGCGTCATCGCATCCCGACCCCGCAACCCGCCACCCCGGCGGCCATCGCTCACGCCCTCAAGCAGCTGGTCGAGCACTTCCAGTGGCAAGGCCCCATCGGCTGCGGCTTTCCCGCCACCATACATCACGGCGTGGCCAAGAATGCCTCCAATATCGACAAGAGCTGGATAGAGACGGATGCGGCAAGGCTGTTTGGCGAGGTGACGGGCCTGCCCTGCTTCGTGCTCAATGACGCCGATGCCGCCGGTCTGGCCGAGATGCGTTTCGGCGCCGGGCAGACCCATGGCGGCGTCGTCATCCTGGTCACGGTCGGTACCGGCATCGGCACGGCCCTGTTCGTGGAGGGGCACCTGCTGCCCAACACCGAGCTGGGTCACCTGATGCTGGAAGGCATGGTTGCCGAGCGCTACTGCTCCGATGCGGCGCGCAAGCGCGAGGATCTCTCCTGGGGGAAATGGGGCAAGCGCTTCAATCAATATCTGGCCCGGCTCGAGTTTCTGTTCTCCCCCGACCTCTTCATCCTGGGTGGGGGCTGCGCCGCCAAGCTCGACAAGTTCGTGGACAAGATAGCGACCCGGGCGCCCCTCATCGCCGCTGCCAGCCTCAATCAGGCCGGGATCATCGGGGCCGCGCTCTACGGCGCCGAACAGATCAGGTTGCAGCAGGGGACCAGGAAAAAACGGGGCGGCGCCCCCAAGCAGACCCACTGAGACGGAGCGGGCTCAAGCCGTCCAGCGCCATGCACTCCCCTGCCATGGCGGCGCCTGGCGGGACCCTCCTGCCCTAGAGGTCATCGAGCCGATGGGCGCCATGGACCAGACGGGTCAAACGGGCCTGCTCCAGCCCGCTCAGGCTGCGCAGCAGGGCGGCGGTGGCCTCGGTGGGGCATTCCCCTGCCAGCCTGTCCAGCTCGGCCACCAACCGCCCCTCCAGATCGCAGGCCAGGGCCACTATCTCATCCCCTTGCGCCCCGGCCGGCAGCGTCAACTCGGCGATGAGGGGCAGCAGCTCCTCATCGAATCCCTGCTCGAACCAGGTCAGGGCCTGGGCCTCCCCCAGCTGCTGGGCATACTCCTCGAGGTGAGCGGCGGCGGCATCTTCCCTCCCCCGCAGATACACCAGCAACATACGGCTGCGTTCGGCATCCACTTCCCGGCCCAACCGGCCATAGGCCAGCGCCAGCCTGTGGTGCACCTCCCCGAGATAGCGCAACAGATCCTTGATTTGCTTGCTGCTCATGACTTCTGTCCCCTTGTCATCACTCTGCCCCAGTATAGGGCGTCCCAGGCGCCGCCCCTGCGGGGATCCCGCCCTCCCTTGCGTTGCATCAAGGGGAGCGTCAACAAAGGGGCGCCTGAGCCAAAGCGGTACATTTTATGCCTGCCGCCGAGGCGACGGGCCGGGTCGGAACAGAGGCGGCGCAATGACGCGGGAAGGGATGCGGGGAGCAAGGGGCAAACAAGGAGATGCTGGGATATGGGCAGAAATGACCAGCCAGAGAGGCAGACAGCAAGAGCGAGGGATGCGGGGGAAGAGACTCGAACTCGCGACTCCGACCCTGGCAAGCGCGGACCATGCGCTACCAACAGAGCATGACGATGACGGTATTGAAATTCTGGGGCTGGATAGACGAACTTTGAAGAGAGATTGGAGCGGGAAACGAGACTCGAACTCGCGACCCCGACCTTGGCAAGCGCGGACAATGCGCTACCAACAGAGCATGACGATGACGGTATTGAAATTCTGGGGCTGGATAGACGAACTTTGAAGAGAGATTGGAGCGGGAAACGAGACTCGAACTCGCGACCCCGACCTTGGCAAGGTCGTGCTCTACCAACTGAGCTATTCCCGCAACGAAGGGTGTGCATGACGGCTATCACTGACGGCTTGCGGATGCTTGGAGCGGGAAACGAGACTCGAACTCGCGACCCCGACCTTGGCAAGGTCGTGCTCTACCAACTGAGCTATTCCCGCATCGATTCGATATGAGGTCGATGCATCTGCAAACAGGGTACTCTTTTGCAAGAGTGGAGCGGGAAACGAGACTCGAACTCGCGACCCCGACCTTGGCAAGGTCGTGCTCTACCAACTGAGCTATTCCCGCAACGGATAGTGCCAATAACAGGTACTGCTGACGTCTCTGCGGATGCGTGGAGCGGGAAACGAGACTCGAACTCGCGACCCCGACCTTGGCAAGGTCGTGCTCTACCAACTGAGCTATTCCCGCATCGATTCGACATGAGGTCGATGCATCTGCAAACACGGTATTTTGCAAGAGCGGCGCGGGAAACGAGACTCAAGCTCGCTACCCAGCCTTGGCAAGCACTATCATGCTCCACCAGCCTGGCTACTCCGGCAAAACGTATTGGAGCGGGAAACGAGACTCGAACTCGCGACCCCGACCTTGGCAAGGTCGTGCTCTACCAACTGAGCTATTCCCGCAACATGGATACTGCAAGAAGGGCGAATGCTTGGAGCGGGAAACGAGACTCGAACTCGCGACCCCGACCTTGGCAAGGTCGTGCTCTACCAACTGAGCTATTCCCGCATCATCTCGGCGTTACACCGAAGCATCTGCCTATCTCTTTGTTTCTTCATCGATATTGGAGCGGGAAACGAGACTCGAACTCGCGACCCCGACCTTGGCAAGGTCGTGCTCTACCAACTGAGCTATTCCCGCAACATCATCGATAAAAAAATCGTGCGGCATTTGGTTGCTTGCGCTACCACACGGGAGCCGAATTATAAGAGCCGGGGGATCAATTGCAAGGGCTTTTTTGTCCAGCAACGCCTGTTCGCTTAAAAGCTGGTCGAACTGCCGATTTTCCCAACCGATGGTGCCGGTTGCCCCCTGCTTTGTCCCTCCCCCTCCTGTTCAGAGCGAGCGGCCTGGCTCGTCCCCGCTCAACACGGGCCTGAGGAACCGGCTTAGATCTTGAAGACGTGGGCGCGATAGAACTGCAGCTCGGCGATGGACTCGCGGATGTCGTCCAGCGCCTGGTGGGAGCCGCTCTTCTTGAATTGATCCAGCAGTTCCGGCTGCCAGCGACGGACCAGCTCCTTGATGGTGCTGACGTCGACGTTGCGGTAATGGAAGAAGGCTTCCAGCTGTGCCATGTGCTTGACCATGAAGCGGCGATCCTGACCTATGCTGTTGCCACACAGCGGGCTGGTGCGCTCCGGCACCCACTGGCGAATGAAGGCGAGGGTCTCGGCCACGGCCCTGGCCTCGTCATGCTGGCTCGCCTTGACCCGGGCCACCAGGCCGCTCTTGGTGTGGGTGTTGACGTTCCACTCGTCCATCTTGGCAAGCTCTTCGTCGCTCTGGTGAATGGCGAGCACGGGCCCCTCGGCCAGCACGTTCAGATCCTTGTCGGTGATGATGGTGGCGATCTCGATAACCACGTTCTGTTCGGGGTCCAGCCCCGTCATCTCCATGTCGATCCATACCAGGTTCTGGGCGCTGACTGTCATGATTGCTCTCTCTATCTCGGGAGGAATGGCGGAATTTTGCCAAATTGCATGTATCATACTGGCTTTGGATCTGTTCATAAACTGGCAAACCCCGTGGCAAAGAAAGCGAAACTCAATCTGGGTCAACAAAGGCGTGTCCAGGTCAACCGCGAGAAGCGGTTGCAAAAAGAGCACAACAATCAGGTGGACGACACCCTGTTTGGCCCGGCCATCGAAGGCATGGTGATCAGCCGTTTCGGTCAGCATGCGGACGTGGAGGCGAGCGACGGCACCATACACCGCAGCAACCTGCGCCGCAGCAGCATCAGCAGCCTGGTGTGCGGCGATCGCGTGGTGTGGCGTCCCGGCCTGAATGAGGCAACCCCAGGGGTCATAGAGGCGGTGCATCCGCGCCACTCTGTGCTGACCCGGCCGGACTTCTACGACGGGGTCAAGCCCATCGCCGCCAACATAGACCAGATCGTCATCGTCTCGGCGGTGATGCCCGAGTTCTCCACCAACATCGTCGACCGCTACCTGGTGGCCGCCGAAGATGTGGAAATCGCCCCCCTCATCGTGCTGAACAAGGTCGACATGCTCGATGACGCGGCCCGAACCCGCATCGAGGATCAGCTCAAAGCCTACCGCAAGCTCGGCTACCCGGTGCTGCTGGTGAGCTGCGAGAGCGGCGAGGGGCTCGACGAGCTCAAGGCGGCACTGACCGACAAGATCAGCATCTTCGTCGGCCAGTCCGGGGTGGGCAAGTCATCGCTCACCAACGCCCTGATGCCGGGGCTGGGCGTGCTCACCGGCGAGATCTCCGAAAACTCGGGGCTGGGTACCCACACCACCACCACGGCGCGGCTCTATCACTTCCCGAGTGGCGGCGATCTCATCGACTCCCCGGGGATCCGCGAGTTCGCGCTCTGGCACCTGGAAGCCGATCGCATCACCTGGTGCTTCGTCGAGTTTCGCGACTACCTGGGAGGCTGCAAGTTTCGCGACTGCACCCACAAGGACGATCCCGGCTGCGCCCTGCGCGGCGCGGTCGAGCGGGGCGACATCAGCGCCGACCGCTTCCACAACTATCACCGCATCCTGGAAACCATGCAGGAAGCCCGCCACGGTCGGCAACAAGCCCGGCTGTGACCCTATGCAACCTAATCGATGATGAACATGAGCATTACTGACAACCTGAAAATTGCCGGCCAATACTGTCTGCCCAAGCACGCCCTCTCCCGCCTGGTGGGCAAGCTGGCGGCCGCTGAGGCTGGCAAGCTCACCACCCGGGTGATCGAGGCCTTTATCAAGCAGTACGGCGTCGACATGAGCGAGGCGCTGCACGAAGACCCCGCACACTATGCGAGCTTCAATGCCTTCTTCACCCGCGAGCTCAAGCCCGGTATCCGCCCGCTGGTGGAAGACCCCATGACCCTGGCCCTGCCGGTGGATGGCACCGTCAGCCAGCTCGGCCCCATCAGCCAGGGCCGCATCATCCAGGCCAAGGGCCACGACTACAGCGCCCGCGAGCTGCTCGGTGGCTTCGAGGATCTGGTGGCGCCGTTCAAGGATGGGGAGTTTGCCACCATCTATCTGGCGCCCAAGGATTACCACCGCATCCACATGCCCCTGGACGGCGTGCTGGAGAGCATGGTGTTCGTGCCCGGCGATCTCTTCTCCGTCAACCCGCTCACCGCCGAGAAGGTGCCCAACCTGTTTGCCCGCAACGAACGGGTGGTCGCCACCTTCCGCACCCCCCAAGGCCCCATGGCCCTGGTGCTGGTCGGTGCCACTATCGTCGCCAGCATAGAGACCATCTGGGCCGGCAACATAGCGCCGACCAGAGAGAAGAAGGTGGTGCGCTGGGACTACACGGGGGATGAGGCCATCACCTTGCAAAAAGGCGCCGAGATGGGGCTGTTCAAGCTCGGCAGCACAGTCGTCTGCCTGTTTGGCCCCGGCATGCTGGCCGGTTTCGAGCCGCACCTGGCCAACGGGGTCACCACCCGCATGGGTCAGCCCTTTGCCACCCTGGCGGAGCCGGCATGAGCGACCAGCCCAAGTCAGCGCCGCCGGGCGCCTCCCAGAAAAACAACCCTTTGCACGGGTTGACCCTGGAGGCGATCGTCACCGCCCTGGTCGAACACTACGGCTGGGAGACGCTGGGCCAGGAGATCAACATCCGCTGTTTCACCGATAATCCCAGCATCAAGTCGAGCCTGAAGTTCTTGCGCAAGACCCCCTGGGCCAGGGAGAAGGTAGAGAGCCTCTATCTGTATGTGCAGCGCAAACAGGCGAAGAAGAAGGAAGGGCCAGATGGCATTTAAGATTACCTACACCTATCAGAAGCAGGCCAGAGAGATAGGCTACTCCAACGACAAGTTTCGCAGCATCTATGATGCCATCGCGGCCGCCGAGGGATTGGATCTCAAGGCATTTCACGCCATGGAGGCCCAGCTGGCCCAGGTGTGTCGCCGCGACAAGAAGAGCGTGAAGGATTTCCAGGAGAACTACTTCAAGGAGCTGGGCTTCTCCAACATCGTCATCTTCCGCGATCAGGAGTGAGCCGGCCCGCGCCGTGTCATGCCATGAAAAACCGGGCCCATGAGGCCCGGTTTTTCATGCAGTGCCAGGCTCAGACCCGATATCAGTTGCCCAGGGTGGCGAACAGGCTCTGCTCCAGGGTACCCCGTGACACGCAGACCGGCGTGATGGAGGGCGCCGCCACCCGCTCGCCGGAGGCTTCGACGAAGAACAGCTCCGTGTTGCCCTTGACGTTGACGGTGGCCACGCTGTTGGTGCCGCTCTGGGTGATGATCAGGTTGATCTGCAGATTGGGGTTGCCCAGCGCCACTTTGGAGCCCATGGTGCCGCAATCGAGCCACTCCAGGCCATCGGCGGCCTGCTCTATGTTGGCTGTCATCAGCCCCGAGCCACGCTGGCTGTTTTCGATGTTCAGGCCGTGATCGGCAAACCACTTCTCGGCACGGGCCCACACCAGATCCACCGGGATCTGCATCTCCTGGGTGTTGTTGGTCGCCTTGGCGATAGGCGGGTTGTAGCGGTACTGCTCGCCACCGTTGTTGTCCGCCGCACAGCCTGCCAGCAGCAGCGCCAGGGCGCTCCCCATTATTTTTTTCATCTGTCTCTTCTCGTCTCATCATGAGGCCATAGGCCAACCGGCGGCTATTATGGCGCCGGGACAAGCGGCTGTCAGCAGGGCAACAAAGAAATGATCGGTGCCCAAGCGGCCTTTACAAAAAGGCTTACCTGTCATAGATTTGCTCGAAACTTGCCCTTTGAGCCCATCTTTCCATCTTGTTTACCCCAGACCAGCTTCAAGCCCTCATCGATCAGCTCCCCATGACGATTTTCTGTCGGGATCCGGCTGGCCGTTATCTGCTGGTCAATCGCCAGTTTGCCCGGCACGCGGGCGCCACCCACCCGAGCGAGCTCGTCGGCAAGACGGATGGGGAACTGCCCTGGGGCAACCTGTATCGGGAAGAGGACGCCCAGATCCTCGCCAGTGGCCAGCCGCTGCTGCACCAGCAGCAACTCTGCCATGGGGAAGAGCGTGACTACTGGATAGAGACCCACAAGATCCCGCTCTACGATGAGGCCGGTGAGCCCTTCGCCCTGTTTGGCGTGGTGAGCGAAATAGGCCAGCACAAGGCGCTGGAGCAGACCTTCAAGCAGCAACAGCTGCTGCAACGCCGCCTGCTGGACGCCATCCCCGACCCCATCCGTCTCGAGGATCACGATGGCCGCATGCTCGATTGCAACCAGGCCTTCCTCGATTTCATGGGGCTGCAGGCGAGCGAGGTGCTGGGTCACAACATCAGCCAGTATCTGCCCCCCCAGATGCCCATGGGGCGCGGCGAATACTGTCTTTTCGACGCCAGGGGCCAAGGTCGCCATCTGGAGATCACTCGGGTCGAGGTGCCGGACGACAACGGCCTCTCCCTCGGGGTACTGACCCTGAGCCGCGATATCACAGGGCTGCGCACCACCCAGGCGCAACTGCAACAGGAGCAGCACTACGACAGCCTCACCGGCCTGCTCAAACTCTCCCACTTCCTGCAGACCAGCCGTCACCTGGGCGGACGCCCGGCAGGCCTGCTGCTCATCGATCTGCAACACTTTCGCGAGATCAATGATAGATTCGGCATTCGCATCGCCGATCGGCTGCTCAGCCAGGTCGCCCAGCGCCTGCAACGGCTCACCCCGGCCAACGCCCTGCTGTGCCGGGTCGCCGCCGATGATTTCGCCCTGCTGCTGCCCGAGCCGGGCAAGCCCCTGCTCGAGTGGAGCCAGCGGCTGCAAGGGGAGTTGATGGCCCCCTACCAGGTCGAGGAGCACCGCATCCAGGTCACCGCCTTCCTCGGCATCGCCCAGGGGCGCGCCAACGATGCCGAGCGTCTGCTGGGCCATGCGGAGGCCGCCCTGGCCGAGGGCAAGCGGCTGCAACAGCACTGCACCCTGTTCGATCCCCTGCTCTATCAGCAGTTGCAGCGACGCAAGCGCCTCAGCGCCGACTTGCCCCAGGCGATCCGCTCGGCCGAGCTGGTGGCCGTCTACCAGCCCATCATCTGTGCCCGGCAGGACAAGTTACACGGCGCCGAGCTGCTCTGCCGCTGGCCCCACCCCCAGCTCGGCATGATAGCGCCGGACGAATTCATTCCCCTGGCCGAGGAGCTGGGGCTCATCGGCCGACTCGGGGATCTGATGCTGGAGCAGGGCTGTGCCCAGCTCGCCCGCTGGCAGGCGGTGTGGCCGAGTCTGATGCTGTCGGTCAACCTCTCGCCCCTGCAGTTTCGTGACCCCGGCCTGTGCGACCACATCCAGGCCTGCGCCCACCGCCACGGCATCGCCCCCGCCACCCTGGAGCTGGAGATCACCGAAGGCGTGCTGATGGAGAATGCCGACGAGATAGAGCAGAACCTCTCCAGCCTGATCAGGGCCGGCTTCCAGCTCGCCATCGATGACTTCGGCACCGGCTATTGCTCGCTGGCCTATCTGCCCCGGCTCGAGGTCGCCACCCTCAAGCTCGACCGAAGCTTCACCCGGGATCTGGTCAGCAATGGCGCCACCACGGCCATCGTCCGCTCCGTCATCGGCCTGGGCCATGAGCTCGGCATCCAGATCACCGCCGAGGGGGTCGAGACCCAGGAGCAGCGCCGCTGGTTGAGCGAGGCGGGCTGCGATCGGCTGCAGGGTTATCTGTTCAGTCGCCCTCTCCCACCAGACGAGTTCGGCCGCAGCTACGGTCTCGGCGACTGACCGCCCGCCACCATTCCCGCCAGACGAGTTCGGCTGCAGTTACGGTCTCGGCGACTGACCGCCGCCATCACTCCGCCAGACGAGTTCGGCCGCAGCTACGGTCTCGGCGACTGACCGCCCGCCACCATTCCCGCCAGACGAGTTCGGCCGCAGTTACGGTCTCGGCGACTGACCGCCCGCCACCATTCCCGCCAGACGAGTTCGGCCGCAGCTACGGTCTCGGCGACTGACCGCCTGCCACCATTCCGCCAGACGAGTTCGGCCGCAGCTACGGTCTGGGGGACTGACCACCTGCGGTCAGATCCAGATAGCAGAAGGCCACCCGCAGGTGGCCTTCTCGTTTATGGCAGCGCTGTCCGCTTTCGCTCTGCTAGCCTGGCTGTGGCCCGGCATCACTCCTGGAAGTAGGTGCCCCAGCCGTCGTAATCGACGCCGTATTTCTCCAGGATGGGACGCATCTTCTCGATGTCGGCGAGGATCCGCTCCACATCCAGGGCGCATTCGACCGTGGCATCGAAACAGAAGATGGTGGCGCCGTCGTCCAGCTCCATCTCTTCGGCATCGGTCACTTCGAAGCCGGCCTTGAACAGGTCCACCGCGGCCTTTTCCAGCAGATCGAAATCCTGGCAGGCGAAGTGGTGTTCAATCTCGTAATCAAGATCGGGGTTGCTACCATCGGCCAGCAGTTCGTTGACGATGGCGCTGGTCTCTTCGCGCCACTCTTGCATATCCAGACTCATGTTGCCTCCCAGGCGGTATGGTTGCGCAAAGCATACCTGTCCGGTGCGCCGCGCTCAACGAGTGTCGACGCCATCTCGCCTCTCCTCAGCACCCCGGCCCTATCCCCCAAATGGGGACATGCCCGTTTTGGGGGAACATCCGCACCATATTCCAGGAAATCGCGACAAGAGCGCATAGATCACAGGAAAAAACCAGACATGACAGAAGGATCGGACCATGGCGCCGCTCTCCAACAGCACGGGGCAAGCGCCCGGGCACCATGACAAAGTGGGACGACCCGGGTTATCAAGGGTCGGCAAGCCAGCCTTGCAATCGAGAGAGGAGCCCGACCGGGCTCCTTTTTTTCACGTGATGGAGCACGTTGATAATGACTACAAAAACCATACTGAGCCTGCTGGTCGGCTCGACCCTTGTGATTGGAAACCCAACCCAGGCCGCCCCGGCCCATGGCCCGTTCGATGCCCCCCTGGCCGATGAAACCAAGGTGCTGGAGATGCTCAAGCAAAGCGGTCGCATCCCCACCCTGGCCTCCCCCGAGCAGGAGCAGGCCGCCCTGGCCCGCTTCTACCGTGACAAGTCCCGGGCCTATCAGGGCCAGGGGGGCACCTTGGCGCTCAAAGAGGGGCGGGTGCGCGAACGCATCCTCAAGAAGATCCGCCAGCAGGGCACGGCACGGCCGGGGGACAGGGTGCCCACCCTGCTGCTCAAGGCCATCGAGAAGGAGCACTACCGGGGCAGCATGCGGCAGGACAAGATCCTCGCCATCCTGGTGGACTTTCCCGACTATCCGAAAAACAGCGTCACCCCGGATCTCACCAGGATGTATTACCCGGACTACAGCCCGGCCCACTACAACGACCTGCTGTTCTCCGCCAAGGGCTATGCCGGGCCCAATGGCGAGCGCTTCATCTCCATGCGCCAGTTCTACGAGCAGCAGTCGGGCCAGAGTTACAGCGTGCGCGGCCAGGTGGCGGGCTGGTACACCGCCAGCCAGCCTGCCGCCTACTACGGCAGCAACCTGAACGAGACGGCGGTGCGCGAGCTGGTGAAGGAGGCCCTGGCCCAGGTGGCGGCGGATCCCGCCATCGATCTCGCCGAGTTCGATCAGGAGGATCGCTACGATCTCAACGGCAACGGCAAGCTGAACGAGCCGGACGGCCTCATCGACCACCTGATGATCTTCCACTCCAGCGTGGGGGAAGAGGCCGGTGGCGGCGATCTGGGCGAGAATGCCATCTGGGCCCACCGCTGGAACCTGGGCGCCCCCTACCCCATCCCGGGCACCAACAGCCCGGCGGGAGACTTCAACGGCCAGTATGCCGCCTACGACTACACCATACAGCCCATCGATGCGGCGGCCGGGGTCTGCGCCCACGAATATGGCCACGATCTCGGCCTGCCGGACGAATACGACACCAAGTACAGCGGCAAGGGGGAGCCGGTGGCGACCTGGTCCATCATGTCATCCGGCTCCTGGGCGGGGGTCATCGGCGGCACCGAGCCGACCGGCTTCTCCCCCTGGGCCAAGGCGTTCCTGCAGGCCTCCCTCGGCGGCAACTGGCTGCACGGCAGCAACGTGCATGTCGACGACCTCGGCCGGCGCGACAATGTCTACATGCTGGATCAGGCCAACGACAAGGGGCGCAACGACGACGTGGTGCGCATCAACCTGCCGGCCAAGCAGGTGCCCCTCAATCCCCCCTACGCCGGTCAGTTCCAGTACCACGGCGGCAAGGGCAACAACCTGGACAACCGCATGAGCCTCGCACTTGACCTGAGTGACCGCCAGAGCGCTACCCTGACCTTCAAGACCTGGTATCAGATTGAGGAGGGCTACGACTACGGCCGGGTGCTGGTCAACGGCGAGCCCATCCCGGGCAACCTGACCACCAGCGACGATCCGAACGGGGTCGGTTTCGGGGTCGGCATCACGGGCAACTCCGACGGCTGGGTGGAGGCCGAGTTCGACCTCACCCCCTGGGCCTGCCAGCAGATCCAGCTCAGCTTGCACTACCAGAGCGATGGCGGCGTGGCCGAACACGGTCTGTTCGTGGATGACATCCAGCTCGCCGCCGACGGCGAGGTGCTGCTCAGGGACGGGGCCGAGGCCAGCTCCGCCTTTACCCTGGCCGGTTTCGTGCAAAGCAAGGGCGACGAGGCCAGGGAGCACTACTATCTGGCGGAGTGGCGCAACCACGCTGGTGTCGACAAGGGGCTGGCCCACATCAATGTCAGCGACCAGCTGATGCGCTACGAGCCGGGCATGTTGCTCTGGTACGTGGACAGCAGCCAGGAAAACAACTGGGTGGGCCTGCATCCGGGCGAGGGCTTCCTCGGCGTGGTGGACGCGGATCAGCGTACCCTGACCTGGAGTGACGGCGCCGTGGCCGGCACCCGCTACCAGATCCACGATGCCACCTTCAGCCTGGGCTTCCAGCGCCCCCTGCAACTGGATCACCCGAGTGGCTCCTTCCTGCGGGATCTCTGGCTGGCCCCCAGGCGCATCTTCAAGGATGGCAATAGCTACCAGAGCGACGCCATCCCGGATGCGGGCCGCACCCTGCCCCGTTACGGCCTCAAGATTGCGGTCACGGGCCAGGCGCGGGACATGAGCACGGGGCGCATCATCATCAGCAGACAGTGACCCCTGATACCAGGCCCCGGCAGGGGCCTTTTTACCGCTATCCCCCAAGCCCCCACCGCCATTGGCGAGGAAAACGGCGGATTGTGCAGATGTCGAGCGAACGGTGAATTAATCGAGCCACGCGGTTGACACTGCCGCGGCAAAAGGGTTTAATGCGCGCCGTTGCCCAGATAGCTCAGTCGGTAGAGCAGGGGATTGAAAATCCCCGTGTCGGCGGTTCGATTCCGTCTCTGGGCACCAACTATTCCTCCTTAGTTCAGTCGGTAGAACGGCGGACTGTTAATCCGTATGTCACTGGTTCAAGTCCAGTAGGAGGAGCCAAATTTGAAAGGCCCGCTCAATCGAGCGGGCCTTTGTCTTTTCACGGCCGGGGCGGCGCTGACAGCCCGCCGCCCCTCTGCTCACCCCGCCAGCTCTATCTTGCCGTAATCGAGGCGATTCTCTTTCGGTGCCCCCTCAATGCTGCACACCTCGTTGAACCTGTACCTGAGGATATAGCCGAAGCAGGCGAAGAAGAGCCCTATCACCAGGGCGCCGACCCACTGGATCTGGAGGAAATCGAGCTGGAACAGCAGGGTCAGGCCGGCCAGCATCAGCAGGTTGAGCCCGAAGTAGCGCCATGGGCCGAGCCGCTGGGTCGTCAACCCCAGGTTGTCGGTGTAGAGGCGGATCAGGGAGTCGAGGGAGTTGATCACCATGGTGATCCCCACGGCGACCATGGCCCAGTTGAAGAAGCCGGCGGTCGACAGTCCCTGCTCGTGGTAGTAGTAGAGCACGGCGAACCAGACGGCGATGGCCAGAGAGGGGAACACCAGCATGGCCCCCAGCAGCTGCCAGGTGCGCAGGCCGCCGACGAAGCGGGCGGTGAACTGGCCGATCATGATGCTCCAGGAGAACCACCAATAGAGATAAAAGGCGTGGTAATCATTGAGGGGCAGCACGAAGCGCTCTATGTGACCAAAGTAGCCCCCCACCAGCGCCAGGGTGGCGACGAAGTCTCCAGGGCTGCCCGCCGGGGTGAGGAAGGCGGCGCCCCACATCAGGGCGATCAGGGCGATGAAGCAGCTCGTGGTGCCCAGGCTCAGGATCCGCACAAACTTCAGACTGGTGCTCGAATAGATGGAGAGCCCTATCACCACCAGCACGAGCAGGTAAAAACTCGCCACCAGGCTCTCGCCATCCCCTATCTGGGGCAGGTACCAGGGCAGGTTGCTCAGCAGCAGATAGGCTGTGAAGGCGCAGGTGCCGATGATCACCAGGTTGTTGAGGAACTTCACCGGTGCCAGCTCAAAGAACTTCACTCTGGGTTCTATCACGCAAAAATAGAAACACGTCAGGAAGTAGAAACCCCAGATGAGAAAACCCCAGTAGCCGAACTCGATGGCGAGCGGATTGGTGAAGCCGTATTCCGGGCTCCCCTGAAGATCGGCATAACCGGCAAACTCGGTGAGCGGAAACATGATGAGTCCCACGTCCAGGCCGGAGGTGAACAGGATGGCGATAAAGGTGAAGGTGCGTACCGGCGTGGTGCCGATGCAGCGGATATTGCCCCAGCGATAGAGGACAAACGCGATGGCGGCAAAGGTAAAGAGGATCCCCGCACTGAGCCAGGCCGTCATGACTGACCTCCCGCGCTATCCATTTCGTGACCAAACATAGCTGCTCCTTGTCATTGCATTGTGATGTTCAAGGTGGGCAGTTCGGCTTCCTGCGGCCATGGCTTCCCCTACCCCACGGCGGCGGGGGAAGGGATGGACGCAGGATCAGGACTTAACTATCGCCAGCGCACAGAGGGCCCGGCGATAGGTAAAGACTGACGAACTGCCGCGATAGGGTGCTCTCTGCACCCAGTGTCGTTGTGGTGAACCCTCAGGCCAGGGCGCGCACCGGCGCCCGGGGGCGCTGCTTCTCCTGCCAGCATTCGGCCAGCCCCACCCCGACCGGAAGTGCCGCGAGCGGCGCCTTGCCGAGGATCAGATCCGCGGCGCGCTCGGCCACCATCAGGGTGGGGGCATTGAGGTTGCCGTTGGGGATGGTCGGGAAGATGGAGGAGTCCACCACCCGCAGCCCTTGCAGGCCATGAACCCGGGTCTGGGGATCCACCACCGCCATGGGATCCGTCCCCATCTTGCAGGAGCAGGAGGGGTGATAGGCGCTCTCCACGGCACTGCGCACGAAGGCATCGATCTGCTCGTCGCTTTGCACCGAGGCCCCCGGCTGTATCTCCTCCCCCCGATAGGCATCCAGCGCAGGCTGGCCGATGATCTCCCGGGTCAGGCGCACGCAGGCGCGAAAGCCTTCGACATCATCGGGATGGGAGAGGTAGTTGAAGCGGATGGCAGGAGCCTCGCGGGGATCGGCCGAGCGCACTTTCACCTGGCCGCGACTGCGGGGCTTGTTGTGGCCGATGTGCACCTGGAAGCCGTGGCCCGCGAACGCCTCCCTGCCGTCGTAGCGCATGGCGGCGGGCAGGAAGTGGTATTGCAGATCCGGCCAGGGCACCCCGGCTTTGGAGCGAATGAAGCCGCAGGACTCGAAGTGATTGGTCGCCCCCAGGCCATCCTTGCGCAGCAGCCAGCGGCTGCCGATGAGGAATTTGTCCCACAGACCCAGTTTGCCATTGAGGGTGATGGGTTGCTGACAGCGAAACTGGAAGTAGAACTCCAGATGATCCTGCAGGTTTTCGCCCACCCCGGGCAGAGGATGCAGCACCCCTATACCCGCCTGGCTCAGGGTATCGGGGTTGCCGATGCCGGAGAGTTGCAGCAGATGGGGAGAGCCGATAGGCCCGGCGCTCAGGATCACCTCCTTGTCGGCTCTCACCTCCTCTATCTTTCCTGCCCGCGCGAAGCGCACCCCGACCGCCCGCTTGCCTTCCAGCAACACCTTGTGGACCAGGGCGCCGGTTTGCACACTGAGGTTGGCCCGCTCCATGGCAGGCCTCAGATAGGCGTTGGCACTGGAGCTGCGCACCCCCTGCTTCACCGTCATGTGCATGGGGCCGAACCCCTCCTGCTGGCGGCCGTTGTAATCGGCCGTGGCGTCATAACCCGCCTCCACGCCGGCGTCGACGAAGGCCTGGTAGAGGGGGTTTTGCATCTGGTTGCCGTTGTTGACTCCAAGGGGCCCTTCGTCGCCGCGGTAATCATCCCCACCGAAGGCCCACTGCTCGGCCCGCTTGAAGTAGGGCAGGCAGTGGCCATAGTCCCAGCCCTCGGCCCCCGCCTGCTGCCACTCGTCAAAGTCACCGGCGTGGCCGCGCACATAGACCATGCCATTGATGGAGGAAGATCCCCCCAGCACCTTGCCCCGGGGGCAGTGCATGCGCCGCCCATCCAGATGGGGCTCGGGCTCGGTCTCGAACTGCCAGGCATACTTTTTGGTGTTCATGGGGATGGAGAGGGCAGTCGGCATCTGGATGAAGATGCTCTTGTCGCTGCCCCCCGTCTCCAGCAGCAGCACCTGATGCCGGCCATCCTCGCTCAGGCGGTTGGCCAGTACGCAACCGGCGCTGCCGGCCCCCACTATGATGTAATCGAATCGCTTCATGGTGCCTCCTTAAAACGGGCTCTGGATGGCTTGCATGCCGACGTAGACGGACTTGATCTGGGTGTAGTGCTGCAGGGTCGCCAGGCCGTTCTCCCGCCCGATGCCGGACTGCTTGAAGCCGCCCACCGGCATCTCGGCCGGGGAGGCCCCATAGCTGTTGATCCAGCAGATCCCGGCCTGCAACTGATGCACCACCCGGTGGGCACGGCGAATGTCTCGGGTAAACACCCCGGCCGCCAACCCCAGGGCCGTGTCATTGGCCCGTCGCACCACTTCTTCCTCCTGCTCGAAGCTGAGCACCGACATCACGGGGCCGAAGATCTCTTCCCGGCAGATCCGCATCTCGTCCCGGCACTCGCTGAAGATGGTGGGGGCGACGAAGAAGCCATTGGGCGCCATGGCGGGGCGCAGCGCCTCGCCGCCGCAGCGCAATGTGGCCCCCTCCTCCTGACCGATGCGGATGTAGTCGAGCACCTTGCGCTGATGCTCGCGGGAGATGAGGGCACCGAAGTTGGTGGCCGGATCCATGGGATCCCCGACGCGGATATTGTCCCGGGTACGGGCCAGCAGGCGCGCCATGAAGGCGGGGTAGATCCCCTGCTGCACGTAGACCCGGGTGCCGTGGGTGCACACCTCCCCCTGGGTGTAGAAGTTCGCCACCATGGCGGCGCTGACCGCCTCTTCCAGATCCGCATCGTCGAAGATGATGAGGGGGGACTTGCCTCCCAGCTCCATGGTCACCCCTTTGAGGGTGTCGGCGGCGGCGCGCATCACCTTCTTGCCGGTGCCCACCTCGCCGGTGAAGGAGATCTTGGCCACCTCGGGCGCCTGACTCAGCCAGGCCCCGATCCGGCCATCCCCCTGCACCACGTTGAAGACCCCGGCGGGCATGCCGGCCTCGATGAAGATCTCCGCCAGCTTGAGGGCACCGAGGGGCGTCTCCTCCGAGGGTTTGAAGATCATGCTGTTGCCGCAGGCCAGCGCCGGGGCCGCCTTCCAGCAGGCAATTTGCAGCGGATAGTTCCAGGCGCCGATCCCGGCGCAGATGCCGAGGGGCTCGCGGCGGCTGTAGTAAAAATCGGCCCCCAGCTGCTGCTGGTTGCCCTCGATGGCGGCGGCCAGGCCGGCGAAGAATTCGATGCTGTCGGCGCCGGTCACCACGTCCACCACGGAGGCCTCCTGCCAGGGCTTGCCGGTGTCGGCCACCTCGATGGCGGCCAGGGCATCGTTGCGCTCGCGCAGCAGGGCCACGGCCCGCAGCAAGATGCGGCCACGCTCGACCCCGCTCATGGCCGACCAGAGGGCAAAACCCTGCTGGGCGCTCGCGATGGCGGCGGCCTGCACGGCCTCATCGGCCACCTCGACCTCGTAGATGACGGCCCCGGTGGCCGGATTGATCACCTCGAAGCACTCGCCAGAGGCATTGGCCAGATAACGGCCGTCGACAAAATTCTGATAACGGGTCAAAGACATGAATTCACTCCGCTGGGGTCAGTCGTTGCAGGATAAAGAGTTTGCACAGCCGCTCGGCACGGCTGAAGTCGGGTTCGGGGCTGGGGCTCAGGGCACTGCGCAGCCAGAAGCCATCTATCATGGCGGCGCTCTGCTGGGCCGCGGCCAGAGCCTGCTGGCGCGGCAGGCTGGCGCCGAAGGAGCAGGCCAGATTGCTCAGCAGTCGCCGCTGGTTGATCCGTTGCAGGCGGGCCAGATCTGGTTCATGGCTGGCCTGGGCCCAGAAGGCGAGCCAGGTGCGCGCCACGGCACGGGAGCACTGCAAGGGGGTGAAATTGGCCTCCACGATCGCCATCAGCCTCGCCTGAGGCGACATGCCGGGGCGAAGCCGCTCCCGCAGCGCCGCCCCTAGGGCCGAGAGCAGCTCCCGCACCACCGCCTCGATCAGCGCCTGCTTGCCACCGAAGTAGTGGCTGATGATGCCGGAGGACATGCCGGCCTGGGCGCTGATGCGATTGAGGGTGGTGTGCTGCAGCCCGAACTCGGCCACCGAAGAGATGGTGGCCTGGATCAGCTGCTGACGACGTTTTTCCGAGACTCCGACTATGGGCATGTTTTTGTTAATTGATTGTTCAATGAAACCACACCCTAAACGTTAGAAGCGAAAGGATCAACCCATCAAAACTACACAAGAAAAGCAGATAAAAACAGAATAAAACCAATAAACAACATAAAAACATAGAGTTAAAATACATCTCACACGGTGGAATTTAATTTAGATATCTAATGATTTAATTGTAAAATGTTAGCAAATTGCGTCAGTCGGCAGACACGGGTCGGCGAGTGAAGCTGGCCTTTTCCTCCCGAAAACGGGCTCCGAAAAGGTCTTTTTTGGCGGTAACGATGGCAAGAAAGGGAGTCGATAGCAGCTTGAACGTGCGCGCCGTGGGCAAGGGCAAGATCCTCAATCAAGGCTCATTCGAAGATGATATGGCGACAAAAAAACAAGGCGCGGCGGGATCTTTTCATCAATGCGGTGGACAGGGCGAAGGCGCCAGACTCACGACTTCCCCCTCCCCCATCCAGGGGGGCGCGACACAAACCACCAAAGTTGCCAGCCGGGCCCACAACCGGCGTGACCGCATTCGGGGCCATGGTTATGATGTGGCTCCCCCATTGCCTCGTTTCGGGAGAAGGCCAGATGAATCGCCCCTTGAGTTATGTGCTGGATGGCGTCCTGTGTGAGCCCCGGCTGTTCACCGTTCCCCTCGATCATCGCCAACCGGAGGGCCCGGCGCTCACCCTGTTTGGCCGCACCCTCTGTCGCAAGGACAAGCTGGACGCCGACCTGCCCTGGCTGCTCTATCTGCAAGGGGGCCCGGGCTTTGGCGCCCCCCGCCCCACCAACCAGAACGGCTGGCTCAAGCGAGCCTTGCAGGAGTTTCGGGTGCTGCTGCTCGATCAGCGGGGCACGGGCCACTCCACCCCGGTCAGCGCCGATGCGCTAGCCCATATGAGCCCACCTGAACAGGCCGACTACCTGAGCCACTTTCGGGCAGACGACATAGTGCGCGATGCCGAGCTGATCCGGGCCGAGCTCTCGCCCCACAGGCCCTGGAGCCTGCTCGGCCAGAGCTTCGGCGGCTTCTGCTGCCTGACCTATCTCTCCCTGTTTCCCGCCGCCCTGGACGAGGTCTATATCACGGGAGGGATCCCCCCTCTTGGCCGCAGTGCCGATGAGGTCTATCGCGCCACCTATCGCCGGGTCGCCGACAAGAACCGCGCCTTCTTCACCCGCTTCCCCCATGCCCAGGCCATCGCCAACCGGCTGGCCAGGCACCTGCACAGCCACGAGGTGCACCTGCCCAACGGCCAGCGTCTGACGGTGGAGCAGTTGCAGCAGCAGGGGCTGGATCTGGGGGCCAGCGGTGCCTTCGAGGGACTCTATTTCCTGCTGGAGGATGCCTTCATCGGCGAGCGGATCAATCCCGCCTTCCTCTATCAGGTGCAGGCCATGCAGCCGTTCAACGCCCACCCCATCTTCGCCATCCTGCACGAGGCCATCTATTGCGAGGGGCACGCCAGCGACTGGGCGGCCGAGCGGGTGCGCGCCGAGCATCCCGCGCTGGCCTGGGCGCCGGGCCAGGACTTCGCCTTCACCGGCGAGATGATCTTCCCCTGGATGTTCGAGCAGTTCCGCGAGCTTGTCCCCCTGAGAGAGGCCGCCCATCTGCTTGCCAGGAAGGCGGACTGGGGTCCCCTCTACGATCCGGCCCAGCTGGCCCGCAACCGGGTGCCGGTGGCCTGCGCCGTCTATGCCGACGACATGTATGTGGAGTTCGATTTTTGCCGCGACACCCTCAAGGGTCTGGGCAACAGCCGCGCCTGGATCACCAACGAATATGAGCACAACGGCCTGCGCGCCGATGGGGAGCAGATCCTGGACAGGCTCATCCGGCTGAATCGGGACCGCTGATCCCACCAGGCTCGCGCCTGCAGCATGACAACAAATTCGAGGGCGGCCCATGAGCCGCCCTGCCCATGGAAGCAACACAATAATAAGGACACCCATTGGATCACCCGGAACTCTCGGCGAGCTGGCTGAGCCGCCTCTTCTATCACTGGACCTCCCCCTTGCAGCGCAAGGGGCTGCGGGAGAGCGCCGTCAGCCTGGACGATCTCTACCCCCTGCTGCCCCAGGACAGCCGGGATGCCAGGGCCGATGAGTTTCTGGCCCTGACCGCCCGCCAGCCGGTGCGCCCCTGGCTCATCACCCGCCACATCTGGCGTCACTACGGCAGCCGCATCGGTCTGCTTACCCTGTTGCAACTGCTGGCCATGCTGGCGACCCTGGCCAGCCCCTGGCTGCTCAATCACGTCATGACCCAGCTGGGCGCCGGCGCCACCACGGCGCACAAGCTGCTGCTGGCCCTGGCCCTGTTCGCCTCCGTGCTCGCCGCCGGCATGTTGTCTGAACACGCCCTGCAGCTCTCCCTCAAGATGCATGTTCCCATCCGCCGCCTGCTGGCGGAGGCCCTGCTCGCCAAGGTGATGAAGCTCGGCGGCAAGAGCTTCGACGACAGGGCCGGTGGTAAGGTGCAGAACCTCATCAATCGGGACGTCTGGGACATCACCTGGATCCTGGCCGATCCCGCCATGCCGGTGACCCTGCTGCTGCAACTGGCGGGCACAGTCGCCCTGCTGGTGTGGCAGGTGGGCCATGCGGGCCTGGTGGGCTGCGCCGTGCTCATGCTGCTGTTGCTGCTCTCGACCCGGCTGATCCGGCGCATGAACCAGCAGGAGCAGCGCCTCAAGCACAGTCAGGACGAGCGTAACGGCATCCTGGCCGAATACATCAAGAAGCTGCGGCTGGTGCGCCAGAACGGGCTCGGCCCCTTCTTCACCCGGGCGGCCCGGCGCAAACGCCAGCAGGAGCTCAGAGTGCTCGGCCGGGTGCTCAGGCTCGACGCCATCAATGATGCCCTCATGCTGGGCACGCCCCTGCTGGTCACCCTGGCCACCTTCATCACCTATCTGGCATCGGGTCAGCACCTGACCCTGCCCCAGGTGTTCACCACCATCGCCCTGTTCGCCGTGCTGCGCATCCCCATGCAGCGCCTGCCTTATCTCATCCGCACCCTGATCAACTTCAATACCGGCTTCAGCCGCTTGTGCGAACTGCTCAACAGCCCGGAGCAGCACCGCAGCCTCGACGATGAGCGCCTGGCCAGGGGGGCAATCGTGCTGGAGGGGGTGAGCACCCACCATCGGCAGCACGCCGTGCTGACCGGGGTCAACCTGGCCATAGCGCCGGGGGAGCTGGTCGGCATCACGGGGGCCACCGGGGCCGGCAAGAGCTGCCTGCTGCACCTCATTGCCGGCTTCGATGACGAGTTCGAAGGGGAGATCCGCCGCCACGGCCGGGTTGCCCACCTGGGCCACAAGCCCTGGCTGATGAACGACAGCATCCGCAACAACATACTGTTCGGCCAGCCCTGGGACGAGGCCCGCTACCTCTGGGTGCTGGAGGCCTGTACCCTCAACGGGGATCTGGCCCTGCTCGCCCATGGGGATCAGACCCTGGTGGGCGAGCTGGGCACCCGCCTCTCCGGCGGCCAGCAGCAGCGGGTGGCCCTGGCCAGGGCCCTCTATACCCGGGCCGACATCCTGCTGCTGGACAACCCCCTCTCGGCCCTGGATCCCCTGGTCGCGGCCCAGGTGCTGCGCCTGGGGCTGAGCTTCCGCCCCGGCCCGACCCGCTTGCTGGTGAGCCATGACCCCGAGGTGCTGGCCCGCTGCGATCGGGTCTTTGCCATCGAGGGGGGAAGCCTGACCGAACTGGCCCCGCGCCAGCTGGTGGATCTGCCGGGGAGCCGGTCCGACGTCCCCCTCCTCCCCCCCCGGGAGCAGGAGCGGTTCAGCGAGGAGAAGATGGTGGAAGGCAAGGTGGACTGGGGGCTGTTCGGCTTTCTCTGGCGGCGGCTCCAGGCCCCCGGCCTCATCCTCCTGATCCTGGTGCTGACCCTGGGGCAGGAGGGGCTGCGCATCGCCTCGGATCTCTGGCTCGGCGGACGGGCAGAAGACACGGCGCTCTCCCCCCTGATCGGCATCTACGCGGCCCTGGGCCTGGGATCCCTGCTCTGCATCACCCTGGTGCGGGTGCTGAACTACAAGCTGGGACTCAGGCTCGCCTGGAGTCTGTTCGACGGCATGCTGGGCCGCATCAGCCGCGCCCCCATGGCCTTCTTCGACAAGGTGCCCCAGGGGCGCATCCTCAACCGCTTCGATCGGGATCTGGCAGAGACCCAGGAGACGCTGCTCCCCATGCTGGTGGGCCTGGTCGGCATGCTGATCTCGGTGCTGCTGCAGGTGCTGGTGATCGGCATCAACCTGCCGCTGCTGTTGCTGGTCGCCCCCCTGGTGGGCTGGGCCCTCTATGTGTTGCAGCGCCGCTACCGGGCGGTACAGCTCAAGCTCAGACGCCAGGCCTCTGTGCTGCGCTCGCCGCTCTACATCAGCATCGGCGAGACCATACGCGGCGCCCCCGCCCTGCGTCTGGCCGGCGCCGAGCGGTACGCCCTGGATCAGGTGCTGGTGCACTATGACAACAACCTGCGCAGCTGGTACACCACCACCTCCATCAATCGCTGGCTCGGCATGCACCAGACCCTGCTCTCCGCCGCCCTGGTGGGGGCCGTGGCCATCATGGTCGCCCTGAGCGACAGCACCCTGTTCGGCGCCGTGGCCATCACCTATGCCTTCACCACCTCGGCCATGCTCAATGCCCTGATCCGCAACTTCGCCGAGGTGGAGCAGATGATGAATGCGGTCGAACGGGTGCGGGAATACAGCGAGATAGAGAGCGAGCGCCAGCAAGGCGCGCCCCTGCAGATGGCCCATCCGGCCGTGCGCTTCGTCAACCTTGGCCTGCGTTATCCAGAGGCGAGCCAATGGGCCCTGCACAAGGTGAACTTCGAACTGGCCCCGGGGGAGAAAGTCGGCGTGTGCGGGCGCACCGGGGCGGGCAAGAGCTCGCTGCTCGGCGCCTTGCAGGCCATGTATCCCGCCACCCAGGGGGAGATCTATTACGGCGATCAGCCCCTCTCGACCCTGGCTCCGGAGGCGGTACGGGATCTCTACGACACCGTCTCCCAGACCCCCCTCACCTTCTTCGGCACCCTGAGGGCCAACCTGGCCCCCCTGGCGGATCCCGAGGGGCCTGCCACACCGCCACTGGCCCCCAAGATGGCAGCGAATATCGCCCCCATGCCACTGCCGGGGCCGGGGTCAGACCAGCATCCCGTCCGCGACAGGGCTCGCCAGGATGAACGGCTGATGGAGGCACTGAGACGGGTGGGCCTGGGCGATCGCTGCGCCGGCCGGCTGGATGAGGATCTCGACCAGCTGCAGCTCTCCGCCGGCGAGACCCAGCTGCTGGTGATCGCCCGCATCCTGCTCTCCCACCGCCCCTTGATCGTGCTGGACGAGGCGACCTCGGATCTGAGCCACGGCGGCATGCGCGAGATGGCCGAGCTGCTCTACCGCTACCGGCCAGAGGCCAGCTACCTGGTGATAGCCCATCATCTGGAACCCCTGCTGTCGGTGGACAAGGTGGTGGTGATGGAGGCGGGCACAGTGGTGGAGCAAGGATCGCCGGTCAGCCTGCTGGCCAACCCCGCCTCCCGTTTCCATCAGCTGTTCGCCGGTCAGGTCAACCGGCAGATAGATCAGATAGCCTGATGCCATACGCAACAGGGCTGCCCCTGGCAGCCCTGTTCATGCGACAAGATGCGTTCAACGCTCCATTATCTGGGTCACATCCTCCTTGCTGATCATCACCTCCCGCCCCTCCGAGTCATGGTAGCGGTACATGCCGGTACTCTCATCCAGCCTGGGCTTGCTGTCTGTGGCGATCATCCTGCCATCCCGGGTGCTCATGATGTATTGGGAGCTGCATGCGGTCACGCCCAGCACGCAGCAGAGTAATACCATGGTGACTCTCATCGTCCATCTTCCTTGCCTGCCCCTCCCCGTGAGGGATCACCCAGAAAGCCTAGCTCACGGGGCCAAGGTGCAGCGTCGGGAGCGCCCACAAAAAGGCCGGATAGGATCCGGCCTTGTTACTCACTCTGCGCTGGGCTTGCGTTCCCCGCTCACCCTGGGGTTCGCGGGATCCGAGCTCCATTCATACCAGCCGCCGTCGTAGACGCTGATCCGTTTCCAGTCCATCAGCCAGGCGTAGAAGAAGGCCTCCGAAGCGCGCCAGCCGGTGCCGCAGTAGAAGGCGGTCTGCGCCTCTGGCGCTATCTGCCACTGCTGCCACATGGCCAGGATCTCCCCCTGGGGCTTCATGGTGCCATCCGGGTTGTGGAAGTCGCTCATGCTGTTGGCATCCACGCCACCGTGTCCCCACTTGGCGCCCGGTATGTCCCCCTTGGCGTCGATATAGCTGTAACCTGAGGTCTCGCCGGTGAACTCGTCCCAGGTGCGGATGCTGACCAGGGCGCCGTCGGCCTGCTTGAGCAGGGCCTTGGCCTGGTCGGTGGAGGTCAGGTACTCGGGATGCTGCGGGATCTTGACCCCAAATGATGCGACAGCCTCATACTTTTTCGGTAGACCCGCTTCGGTACTCAGGTGTGCGGCGAACCAGGCGTCGATGCCGCCATCGAGCAGGCGCACGTCTGCCACCCCGGCATACATCAGCAGGTGGGCGGCCCGGGCGGCGGCCATGGAGTTGCGACCATAGAGGATGACGCTGGTGTCGTGGCGGATGCCATTCTTGAGCAGCAGCGCCTCCAGATCGGCATCGGAGACCTTGTTCCACAGCGGCTCCTGCTCCAGGCTGTTGGTGTCGATGTAACCCGCTCCCGGGATATGGCTCAGCAGGAAGGCCTTGGGGGCCCCCCAATCCACTTCAAACAGCTTCCAGTCCCCCTTGGGAGCGGCCGCCACCGGCTTGCCCGCCTGCAGATCCGCCAGCCACTGGGGATAGACGAGTTGCTGCCAGCGGGCCAGGTGGACACGCTCGGCCTGCTGCCAGCCCTTGAGCTCATAGAGCTGGTGGAAGCCGCGCATGCGCAGCAGACGGGCCACCTCGGCCAGCCCCTTCTCCTCGCCATAGAGCGCGACCGGCTTTCTGGCATCCAGCCCCTTGGCACTCAGGGCCTGGGGCCACTGCTCGTCGTCATATTTCCAGTCGGCGGAGAGGCTCACGGCCCCCGCCACGTGCCCGCCCTCTTGCTCCCCTGCCATGGGCCAGCCCTGGTAGAAGTGGCTGGGACGGGTGTCGATCAGGATGGCGCCCTGGGTCTTCGCCTCCTCGAGGGAGAGCGGGGCCAGTTCGTCGGCCCCGGCAGGGGTGCTGAACCAGAGCAGCAGGCTGGTGGTGGCGGTTAGCAGCAGCCGAATCGCGTGTTTCATTGACGTGCTCACTTTTGATGGATGGCAATTAGAAGATGGAGCGGCCGAGGCGCCCGGACAGCAGCTCGAGGGCCGCCGTGCCTGCCAGCGAATTACCGGCCTTGTTCAGTTCGGGTGACCAGACGCAGACGCAGAGCTCACCCGGGATGAGCGCCATGATACCACCGCCGACCCCGGACTTGCCCGGCATGCCGACCCGATAGGCGAAATCCCCGGCCTCGTCGTACAGGCCGCAGGTGGCGAGCAGGGCATTGACCTGCTTGGTGGTGCGCGCCGGCAGCAGGGGCTCGCTCGCCCCGAGCGGCAGGCCGCGATTTGCCAGATAGACGAAGGTACGGGCGAGATCGACGCAGCTCATGCGGATGGCGCAGGCATTGAAGTAGCTCTGCAACACCTTGTCCACCTCGTTGTGGAAGTTGCCGTGGGACTTCATCAGGTAGGCGATGGCGGCGTTGCGCGCAGAATGCTGATACTCGGAGCGGGCCACCACGGCATCCGCGACGATAGCGGGGTTGCCGGCCAGGCGGCGTACCAGTTCCAGGGTGCGCTGGCGCGGCGCCGTCAGCCGGGTCTCCAGCAGATCGCTCACCACCAGGGCGCCGGCGTTGATGAAGGGGTTGCGGGGAATGCCATGTTCGAACTCGAGCTGCACCAGGGAGTTGAAAGGCTGACCCGAGGGCTCCTTGCCGACCCGGGCCCAGATCTCCTCTTCCCGGTAGAGGGTAAGCGCCAGGGTGAGGCTCAGGGCCTTGGAGATGCTCTGGATGGAGAAGGGTTCGTCCGCATCCCCGGCGGTGAACAGTTCCCCCTCCACGGTGCAGACCGCCATGCCGAGCCTGTCCCCCGACACCCGCGCCAGGGCCGGGATATAGTCGGCGACCTTGCCTTGTCCCAGCAGGGGACGCACTTCATCGAGAATGCTTTCCAGTAATTGCGATGACAACTGCATTGAGAGGTTCCACAACTCAAAACGGGGTCAGCCACCCCACCGACAAAAATCCCGCCAGCGGCGGGATTTTTCATGCTGGCCCAATCAGGCCGGTTCACCATACCAGAGGTCGAACAGCTCGGTGACCTCGACGGCCTCCATGCCCTTGGCATCCAGCCAGCCCTTGATGGCGGCGCGGTCTTCCTCGGTGCACTTGCCCAGGGCCTGGGTGCAGATCATCCCCTCCCAGGCCAGGTGGCCCGAACCGGCGAAGGCCAGTTTGCGCGGCTCGATCACCTCATCGATCATGGCATCGATGACGGCATCTATGGTCTCTTCGGCTGTGTTCACCGGGAAGTTAAAGCTCAGATCGAATCCCAGTTCCTGGAACTCCTCGACGCGCAGTTTCTTGCGCAGACGGCGACTACGGTTTGCCATGACAGCTCCTCAGGTTCAGTTAACGCGTTTGAAAATCAGATCCCAGACCCCGTGACCAAGACGATGGCCCCGTTGTTCGAATTTGGTCAGCGGACGCCACTCGGGGCGCTCCACCCAGTTGCCATGGGCCGAGGTGTTCTCGTAGCCTTCGGCTACGCTCATCACTTCCAGCATGTGCTCGGCATAGTTTTCCCAGTCGGTCGCCATGTGGAAGACGCCACCTATGGCCAGCTTCTGGCGAATATCCTGGGCAAAGGCGGGCTGCACGATGCGGCGCTTGTGGTGACGGCTCTTGTGCCAGGGATCCGGGAAGAACAGCTGCAGGCAGGAGAGCGAGCCGTTCGGGATCATGTGCTCCAGCACCTCGACCGCATCGTGGCAGATGACCTTCAGATTGGTCACCCCGGCTTCCTGGGCGCTGCCCAGACAGGCACCCACCCCTGGGGTGTGCACCTCGATGCCGATGAAGTTCTTCTCGGGGGCATGCTTGGCCATCTCGACCAGGGAGGCGCCCATGCCAAAGCCAATCTCCAGCACCACGGGGGCATCGCGACCAAACAGGGCGACGAAATCCAGCGGAGCCGTGTCGAAATCGATCCCCATGACAGGCCACTGTTCGGCCAGGGCCTTCTCCTGACCCTTGGTCAGGCGGCCTTCACGACGGACAAAGCTGCGGATCTTGCGCATGAACTTGCCGTCTTCGTTAAATTCGTCTTGGGTCACTGGCATATTGGATTACTCGTTATGTCATCTATCGGCACAAACAGGGGAGCGAATTATCCCAAGATGGGCCCAAGGCGCAAGTCTTTCCGACAACAAATGACCCAGGCGGGTTGGGTTCATGCCGCGCCTGCGGCCATTGCCAGCGGGTTCACAGCATCAGGCTTCCCGCGGGTGCATCCTGCATCGCGCCAATAACATCATATACAACAAAGGATTGCAGTATGAAAAAGCCCCTTGTCGCCCTCTGCCTCAGCGCCCTGCTGGCCGGTTGCAACACCTCAAGCAACGAGTCACAGGCCCCCGCCGCCACTCCGGCCGAACGGGCCTTCGAGTACCTGACCCAGCTCGGCTCGAGCGCCGAGGGCATTGGCGCCCGCCCCACCGGCAGCCCCGCCGAGACCCGCGCCGCCGCCTGGATCCAGGACAAGCTGGGCGGCTGGGGCTATGAGGTCATCCGCCAGCCGTTCAACTACACCCGGGGCGGTACCGAGAAACACTCCCAAAACATCGTCGCCGAGCTCAGGGGCCAGAGCGACAAAGTGATCCTGCTGGGGGCCCACTACGACAGCACGGGGGAGGATGAGGGCTCGGAAGGGGCCACCGACAACGGCGCCGGGGTCGCGGCCCTGCTGGCGGTCGCCGAGGCGCTCCAGGGCCAGTCCCTGCCCCATACGGTACGCTTCGTCTTTTTCGGCGCCGAGGAGAACGGCCTCAACGGATCCAAGGCCTATGCCGCCAGCCTGGATGAGGCCGCCATCGACGCCCTGCTGGCCATGGTCAACTACGACACCATCGCCGGGGGCGACATCGTCTATGTCCACTCCGCCCACTCGGATGAAGCCGAATATGGCTGCGCCGAGCCGGCGCGCTACAGCCATGATCCCAGGGTCCGTGACCGTCTGCTGGCCATCGCCAAACAGACTGACACCCCATTCGCCATCCACCCCAGCTATGACGGCTACCCGCAAGGGGAGACCGGCAGCTGGTCGGATCATGCACCGTTCGCCTGCCTGGGGGTACCCATCGCCTACGTGGAGGCGACCAACTTCACCATCAATGGCCAGGACGGTTACGACGGCTACTCCCAGAGCACCCATCCGGCGCTGTGGGACTGCTACGACGACGCCAGCAAGAGCGCCTGCGATCGAGATAGCGAGACCCAGTGGGGCAAGATCTGGCACACCGGCCATGATCGCCTCGACAAGATGGCCGAACTCTTCCCGGGCCGGATCGAACAGCAGCTCGGCGCCAATACCGAGATCCTGATCCGCTTCCTGCGCGAGCCCGGTCTCTAGCTGTGTCGACCCACCGGGGCGCAGCGGTTTTGGCGAAGGGATGACGGGTCGGGACGATAAAATATGGGCAGGTGCCAAACCTGCCCTTTTTTATGGATTTTTGTGACAGCCATTGCCTCATTTTTTAAATCTGATACAAACGGATAACTTGGCGGTTGAATGGAGCGACCGCCTACCCGTCAGAGAGAGTCCTATGCAGCCGTTTTTTGCCCAGCGCTTCGAGAAGGTCGAGCCTTCCTTTATCCGTGAAATCCTCAAAGTCGCCGCCAATCCGGAGATCATCTCCTTCGCCGGCGGCCTGCCCAATCCCCACCTGTTCCCGGTCAAGGCCATCGAGCAAGCCTGCCAGGACGTGCTGCGCGAGCAGGGAGCCGCGGCGCTGCAATACGCCACCACCGAGGGCTTCGCGCCGCTGCGCCAGTACATCGCCGACCGCTACCTGAGCCGCCACGGCATGAGCGTCAACCCGGACAACATCCTGATCACCAGCGGCTCCCAGCAGGCGCTGGACTTGCTGGGCAAGGTGCTGGTGGACGAGGGGCAGGATCTCATCATCGAGGAGCCGGGTTACCTCGGCGCCATCCAGGCCTTCTCCGTCTATCAACCGAATTTCAAGCCCATCGCGCTCGGGGAAGCCGGGCTGGATCTGGCGGCGCTGGACGCGCTGCTGGAGCAGGGTTCCAGCGCCAGGCTGCTGTACGGCGTGCCCAACTTCCAGAACCCGAGCGGCGTCTCTTACAGTCGTGCCAACCGCGAGGCACTGGCCGAGCAGCTGGTACGCCACGAGCTGCTGATGGTGGAAGACGACCCTTACGGCGAGCTGCGCTTCGAGGGGGAGCTCCTGCCCCCCATCGCCAAGCTGGCGCCGAACAATACGGTACTGCTCGGCTCCTTCTCCAAGACGGTGGTGCCCGCCTTCCGTCTGGGCTGGATGCTGGTGCCGGACTGGCTGCGCAAGAAGGTCACCATCGCCAAGCAGGCCACCGATCTGCACAGCAACGCCTTCAGCCAGCAGGTGCTGCACCGCTTCCTGACCGACCACTCGCTGGATGCCCATCTGGAGAAGATCAAGGAGGTCTATGGCCGCCAGCGCGCCGCCATGGAGGCCGCGCTGACCCGTCACTGCCCGCCCGGCGTCAGCTACACCCGCCCCGAGGGAGGCATGTTCCTCTGGCTGACCCTGCCTTCGAGCGTCAGCGCCATGGCCCTGTTCGACGAGGCGATCAAGGAGAAAGTCGCCTTCGTGCCCGGCGCCCCCTTCTATGTGCGCCCCGAGATCCAGAACACCCTGCGCCTGAGCTTCTCCTGCGTCGACGAGGCGACTACGGAAGAGGGGATAAAGCGGCTGTGCAACGCCATGAGGCGCATGCTCTGAGCCTGGTCCCAGGGACAATGAGCACAAGAAAGCGGCCAGATGGCCGCTTTTTTACACCCGAGATTCAGGCGATGCGGGCCGGCGCCTCTGCCGGGAGCAGGCTGAACAAGCTCTGCTCGAACTCCCCCATGGGCAGGGGACGGCTGAAGAGATAGCCCTGCAGATAATCGACGCTGCGCGCCTTGAGATAGTCCGCCTGTACCCGGTTTTCCACCCCTTCGGCCACCATCATGAGGCCGAGCCGGGTCGCCAAGTCGATCACGTTGTCCACTATGTGGCAGGAGAGGGCGTCGGAGCCGATCATGGCGACGAAGCTCTGGTCAATCTTGAGGAAATCGACCTGGAACTTCTGCAGGTAGGTGAGGCTGGAGTGGCCCGTGCCGAAATCATCGATGGCGATGAAGACCCCAAGATCGTGCAGCTCGGCAAACAGGCGATCCGTCACCTCGGTGACCTCGATCAGCTCGCGCTCGGTCAACTCCAGCACCAGCTTGATGGGGTTATCCTTGAAGGCGCTCAGAAAGGCGCGGCAATCGTCCACCAGGCTCAGATCCTGGCAGTGGCGGGCGCAAATGTTGAAGCCAAAATGAAAGCCGGCGGGCAGCAAGTGCGCCTTTGGCGCGAAACGTTCCCGCACCTGGCGCATCAGGGAGCTGGTCATGGGGATGATGAGACCACAGGCCTCCGCCATGGGGATGAAGCGATCCGGCGGTATCATGCCCTGCTGGGGGTGTTGCCAACGCATCAAGACCTCGCAGCCGGTGCAGCGCTCCCCCTCCCCGTCCACCACGGGTTGCAGATAGGGGATGAACTCCCCCTTGGAGAGGGCGCGCGCCAGCTCCTGCTCAGGGGAGACGGGTCGCCCCGTGATCCAGAAGGTCACCCCGCCGGCCAGCAGCGCCAGCAGGGTGTAGAGCGCCATGCTGCCATTGCTGTAGTTCCAGGCGCGCAGCCAGTATTGGCGCGGCGTGATGTGCGAACTCAGGTGATAGGCATAGCGCTGGGAGATGATGCCGAACCTGTCCCCCTCCAGCCTGGGGGCGCCATCTTGCACCTCGCCCCGGCTGCCCATCCAGCGTTGGCCGACCTGAAACGCCATGGGGGTCTCGCGGCTCATCAGGCGCAGCGTGTTGTGGATGTAGTAGCCATCGACGCTCACCAGCACACTGCCCTCCTCCCCCAGGTTGCGATAGACGATGAGGGCGCGGTCCGGCGTGACCGGGTTGCCCGGCAGCAGATCCAGCTGCCCCTGCACATAGCCGCTGGGATCGTAATCCTGGTCGTACTCGCCATAGAGGGAGGTGCAATAGATGCGCTTGCCCAGGGTCAGGTTGACCGAGCGCACGTCCGGTACCGTCGCCACCTGGCGGCGCAGCATCTGCTTGGCATCGGCGCAGGGTTGACCCAGCAAGGGCTTGACCGCCATGGCCGCCTGATGGGCGTTATCCAGGGTGCGATCGAACATGTCACGGGCATGGCCCAGCCTGGCATGGATGTCACTGCGCATTTCCCTCACCGTCTGCCAGCCGATGATGGCGGCGCCGAGCAACAGGATCAGCACAAAGACCAGGCTTGCCAGGGCTCCTCGTCTGAGCTGCTGGCGCGGTTTGAAGCGGCGAAATGGCATGGTCACCCCACATTGATGGAGAAAAAGGATGGCGAAAAAGGCAGCGATCATACAGGTTCAAATGTGACGCTTGATAACAGTTTCTGCTGCCGGCTCGTTATAAACAATGAAGTTAATAGTATCCCTCCACCCGGTCGGCCATCCCATGGCGAGGCACCAGGGGCTCGCCACCATAAAAAAAGAGCCCCGCAGGGCTCTTCGTCGACAACCGGAGACTCAGGCGCGCAGGGACTTCTCCGCGCGCGAGATGCCGCACACCCCGGAGCGCACCACCTCGATGATCTCGTTGGTCTGGGCGGCGGTCTTGATGAAGGCGTCCAGCTTCTCGCTGGTGCCCACCAGCTGCACCGTGTATTGATCCGGGGTGACATCGACGATCTGGCCACGGAAGATATCCGCCAGCCGTTTCAGCTCGTCCCGGGCACCACCGGCGGCGCGGGCCTTGACCAGGGCGATCTCCCGCTCGATGTGCTCCCCTTCGCTGAGGTCACACACCTTGAGCACGTCCACCAGCTTGTGCAACTGCTTCTGGATCTGCTCGAGCACCCGTTCGTCACCCATGGTGACTATGGTCATGCGCGACAGGGTGGGATCCTCGGTGGGGGCCACCGTCAGGGTCTCGATGTTGTAGCCGCGCTGGGAGAAGAGGCCCACCACACGGCTCAGGGCGCCGGATTCGTTCTCCAGCAGAACGGAAATTATATGTCTCATCAGATTTCCCCCGCCTTGCTCAGCCACATCTCATCGACGGCGTGATCCATCAGTACGACTGAAATGATATGTCCCATCGTCAGGTCCTCTCCGTCTTGCTCAGCCACATCTCGTCCATGGCGCCGAACTTGATCTGCATCGGATAGACGTGCTCATCGGGGTCGACCGAGATGTCCATGAACACCAGCCTGTCCTTCATGGCGAAGGCCTTCTCCATGGCGCTCTCCAGTTCCGCCGGATCGCTCACCGCGATGCCGACGTGGCCATAGGCTTCCGCCAGCTTGACGAAGTCGGGCAGGGACTCCATGTAGGAGTGGCTGTGGCGGCCGCCGTAGAACATCTTCTGCCACTGCTTGACCATGCCGAGCGCCCGGTTGTTGATGGAGATGATCTTGATGGGCACCCCATACTGCATGCAGGTGGAGAGCTCCTGGATGTTCATCTGCACCGAACCGTCGCCGGTGACGCAGCAGACCACCGCATCCGGGTTGGCAAACTGGGCCCCCATGGCGGCGGGAATGCCGAAGCCCATGGTGCCGAGGCCCCCCGAGTTGATCCACTGGCGCGGCTTGGCGAACGGATAGTAGAGGGCGGCAAACATCTGGTGCTGGCCCACATCGGAGGCGACGAAGGCCTCCCCCTTGGTCACCTTGTAGAGGGTCTCGATCACCTGCTGGGGCTTGATCAGGGTGGGGTGGGTCTCGTAGGCCAGGCAGTTGCGCGAACGCCACTGGTTGATCTGCTCCCACCAGTCCGTCAGCGCCTGCTTGTCGTTGTCGAAACCGCACTCGCCGATCACATCCAGCATCTGTTGCAGCACGGTTTCCACCGAGCCGACGATGGGCACATGGGCCTGCACCGTCTTGGAGATGGAGGTGGGGTCGATGTCGATATGGACCACGGTGGCATTGGGACAGAACTTGGCGACGTTGTTGGTCACGCGGTCATCGAAGCGGGCACCCACGGCGAAGATGAGATCCGCGTTGTGCATGCTCTTGTTCGCTTCGAAGGTGCCGTGCATGCCGAGCATGCCGATGAACTGCGGATGGGTACCGCTGAAGGCGCCCAGCCCCATGAGCGTGGTGGTCACCGGCAGGTTCAGCAGCTCCGCCAGCTTGGTCACCAGCTGATCCGCGTTGGCGTTGATGGCGCCGCCGCCCACGTACATGACCGGGCGGCTCGCCTCGGTCAGCAGCTTGGCAGCCCGCTTGATCTGGCCCTTGTGCCCGGCCTTGGTCGGATTGTAGGAGCGCAGGGAAACGGACTCGGGGTACTGATAGGGGAACTTCTCTTTCGGGTTCTGCACGTCTTTCGGCAAGTCCACCACCACGGGCCCCGGGCGGCCGGTCGCGGCAATGTAGTAGGCCTTCTTGATGGCATCGGGGATGTCGCTCGCCGTCTTGCACAGGAAGCTGTGCTTCACCACCGGGCGGGAGATACCGATCATGTCGGTCTCCTGGAACGCATCTTCCCCGATCATGCTGGTCGGCACCTGGCCGGACAGGATCACCAGGGGGATGGAGTCCATGTAGGCGGTGGCGATCCCCGTGATGCAGTTGGTCGCCCCCGGCCCCGAGGTCACCAGCACAGTGCCCACCTTGCCGGTGGATCGGGCGTAACCATCTGCCATATGCACCGCGGCCTGCTCGTGGCGTACCAGCACGTGCTCCATCTTGCCGTTTTCGAAGAGAGCGTCATAGATGTCGAGCACCGAGCCACCCGGGTAGCCGAACACATGCTCAACCCCCTGATCCTCCAGCGCACGTACCACCATCTGAGCGCCTGATAACATCTCCATGATAAAGCCCTCCAGGCTTTGCTCCGTTTAGCAATTCTATCGACGGCTCCGCTGCTTCCCGGCACCACCCTGTCTGTCTGTTGTTGATTCGCTATCAGACGGGGCGAGTACGGAGCGCGATAGTTGAAAAATAGGGTTTGTCCATCATTCCCCCATAAAATGGGGTGAAAAACCAAGTTAACCCGCTTCCACCGGCTTGTCCACGGCTTTGTCTGACAACAACAGTCATAAATTTCAAACAGCCATTAACATTTAGTAAGCAGTCTGAGAAAAACGGCACGATTACCTGCTCGTTTCGCGAGGGAACAGCGGATCATGCTAGGGAGGGAAATATCGGCAGGGGAATGCCCATCCCGACGGGATGGGCATGACAGGGGGAGATCAGGGGTTATCGTCTGGCTCGGCCAACCAGATCTGTTGATCCGGATCCGTCTCCTCGCAGACGGAGATGCTGACCCCCATATCGATCAACTCATGGAGAGTCAGGCTGTCCGCCAGGTTCATCACTTCGCCGTTTTCGTTGGTAAAACGCATCTTGCTTGTCCTCAGCTATGGGGCTCCATCAGTTTAGTCCATGCCGGCCCAGGGCTGGGATCTCGGTTCATCACTCCAGGGCGCCGAGCTGGGACAACCAGGCGCCGCCAACGGCTTCCCCTTCCGCCAGCTCGCTCAGCCTGTCCCCCACCTCCTCGGGAAACAGGGTCTTGGCCCAGAGCCGACGCGACAGGCTCGGCAAGGGCTCCTCGGCCCCCTCCGCCAGCCAGAGCGCCAGGGCCGCCGCCACATCCGGGTAGACTATCGGGCCCGGCGCCGAGGTATCGAGCCAGCGGCGCACCGCATTGGCATCCAGGCTGTCCATCAGCTGGGCCAGCCCCATCAGCTCCAGGGTCTTGCCGTTGGTCAACTGCTCGAACTGGCCGCCCAGAGGCTTGACCAGCAGCTTCTTGCCGAGCGACAGCGCCTCCGAGGCCAGCTCGAAGCCCGCATTGGAAATGACGCCACGGCAGCCACAGAGCTGCGCCTTGAAGCCGTCCCTGGCCTGGGGCTCGAAGCGGATGTTGCGCCACTCGCTCGCCGCTGTGATGGCGGGGTGAAAACAGACGAAATGGTGCTGGCTGAAGCGCGACAGCAGGGCGGCGATGGCATCTGGCTGCTCGAACGGCAGATAGACCAGGATGCTCTGGTTGTCTGGGGTCGGGCGCATGGCATCGACGATGGGGGGCAGCAGGGGGTGACCGAAGTGAAACCAGTGCAGTCCGAGCCGCTGCCGCACCGGGGCATAATGGCGCATCAACTGCTGGCTGAGTCGGTTCTCCCCCCAGCGAGGCACGGGCCAATGGAAACTGGCCTGATGGCTGATGCTGATGCTGGGCACGCCCTGGCGCCTCGCCGCATGGGCGCTGAGCGGCTCGAAATCGCTGATCACCAGATCGTAGCCACCGCAGTCGAGCCCCTTCAGATCCTGCCAGAAGCGCAGCGGCGCCAGTTGGCGCAAGGTGTCCCAGGGATGCACCCGCCCCGCCCGACTGACGAAACTGATGCCATCGAAACTGCGATAGTCGCCGAAGGTCTCCATCTCGAAATAGCCGGCCCGCGCCCGGCCGCTGAACAGGTAATCGACCTCGATCCCCTGCTCGGCCAGGGCTCTGCCCAGGGTGCGACTGCGACTGATATGACCATTGCCCGTGCCCTGAACCCCGAACAGTATCTTCATGCCAGCCCCCCATTCAGGAGAGGAGGCTGGCCGTACCTCGGCACGCCTCGCACCATGGGCCGCCTCATCCCTGACCCCAGCCGAGGGCCAGCTTGGCGCAGCCCATGCCGAGCAGGGCACCGGCGATGAGATCGCTGCCATAGTGAACGCCGAGCAGCAGGCGCGAGGCGGCCACCAGGCTGGCCCAGGCAAACAGCACGCTCGTCCACTCGGGATAACTGGCCGCCAGTACGGTGGCCATCAGGAAGGCGGCGGCGGTGTGGCCGGAGGGCAGGCTGTAGCGATCCGAGGGGGTGATGAAGACGGGCAGGCCGCTGGGACGAGCCCGGCGCAGGCTGTTCTTGAGCAGCAGATAGAGGGGCAGCTCCAGGGCGAAGGCGAACAGCGCCGCCTCCACCGCATCCTGGCCCCGGCTGCCCTGCTGCCAGAGCAGCACGGCGGCTAGCAGATAGAGGGGACCGTCACCACTGTGGGAGACGAGACGGCTGGCGCTGGCCAATGGCCGGTTATAGGGATGCAGCAGACAGAGCCGGCACACCCGCAGATCCCATTGCTGAATTTTGTTCATCGCCCTCGCCTCTCGCCATCCGGGATCCACAGGCTAAGGCAGCATGATGACAGTCAGGTGAAGAGGGGATAACAGATTGATGAATGGCAGGGCCCGTCGGCCCTGGCGCCGATCAGTTAAGGCCCAGACGCAGCCCGGATTCCATCAGGCGACAATTGTGATCCGCCAGACGGCTCATGAAGTGCTCGTCGACGGTCAGGCCAAACACCTGCTCATAGAGCTCCTTCATCACGAAAGGCTGCCACATCATGCTGAGGAAGGAGACCTTGAGCATCTCGGGATCCACGTCACCACCGAGCTCGCCGCTCTCTCGCATGGCGCTCAGCAAGGCATCGAACTGAGGCATCTGACGCTCGAGGAGGCGATTTAGCACAAAATCCCGCCCAGGGCTTTTCTCGGTCGATAATGCGCTGGAGATGGCGGAGGTGAGCTCGCTGTTGGGGGCCATCACCTGGTAGTAGGTGCTGAGCAGATCATTGAGGCTGCGATGGCCGCTCTCATCCTGCCAGGCCTGCTCCAACGGCTCGGCCACATCCCCCAGCACGGCCTGATAGAGCCCCTCCTTGCTGCCGAAGTAATAGTGGATCATCGCCAGATTGGAGCCGGCCCGTTCGGCGATCTCCCGGGTGGTGACCTTGCTGTAGGGGGTGGTCAGAAAGCGCTCACGGGCGGCGGCGAGCAGCTTGTCACGAATGTCTGATCGTCCGACCGGGCGACCGGGTCTGCGTTTTTCCATGAAATACCTCGAATGAATGCGCGAAAGGCTGATAAGTCGATCCGGTTGCTCAGACGATTGAGTGCAGCAGGAATGACCGGATAATCGAGCAATGGCGGAACATGGAACAAGGAAATTTGCACTCCTTTACAATTCGATTAAATAAGGCAGGGGATCCCATGGGTAAAGTCCGATTGACACAGCATAAAAAACTCGATATTGGTAAAGCATGACTGACTGGAAGGATTGTTCACCTCATGGGTATTGCCGCTCGCCTACTACTAGTTTCCCTAATCGCGACTCCTCGCGCGGGATCCTTGTAGCCGGGCTCAGGCAAAGCCGGTCATTACAAAAACCCGTGCAACCTGCACGGGTTTTTTTATGCCATTGGCAGGATGCACACCAAAGCACTTAGGAAGAGGGAAAACAGATGTCAAATCGGGTCATCATATTCGATACCACCTTGCGTGATGGTGAGCAGGCATTGGCGGCCAGTCTGACGGTCAAGGAGAAGCTGCAGATAGCCTTTGCCCTGGAGCGGCTCGGCGTCGACGTCATGGAAGTGGGCTTCCCGGTCTCCTCCCCCGGCGACTTCCAATCGGTGCAGACCATCGCCCGCAGCATCAAGAACAGCCGGGTCTGCGCCCTGGCCCGCGCCCTGCCCAAGGACATCGATGCCGCCGGCGAAGCCCTGCGGGTCGCCGACGCCTTTCGCATCCATACCTTCATCTCCACCTCCTCCATCCATGTGGAGAGCAAGCTGAAGAAAAGCTTCGAAGACGTGCTGGAGATGGGGGTTAGCGCCATCAAACATGCCCGCCGCTACACAGACGACGTGGAGTTCTCCTGCGAGGATGCGGGCCGCACCCCCATCGACAACCTCTGCCGCATGGTGGAGGCTGCCATCAAGGCCGGCGCCCGCACCATCAATATTCCGGATACCGTGGGCTACACGGTACCGACCGAGTTTTCCGGCATCATCCAGACCCTGTTCAACCGGGTACCCAACATCGATCAGGCCATCATCTCGGTGCACTGCCACGACGATCTCGGCCTCTCGGTGGCCAACTCCATCGGCGCCGTGCAGATGGGGGCGCGCCAGATAGAGTGCACCATCAACGGCATCGGCGAGCGGGCAGGCAACTGCTCCCTGGAAGAGGTGGCGATGATCCTCAAAACCCGCGCCGATCTGCTCGGGGTCCACACCAACATCCGTCACAACGAGATCCACCGCACCAGTACCCTGGTCAGCCAGCTGTGCAACATGCCGGTGCAGCCCAACAAGGCCATCGTCGGCGCCAATGCCTTCTCCCACAGCTCCGGCATCCATCAGGATGGCGTGCTCAAGGCGAAGAACACCTACGAAATCATCACCCCCGAGAGCATAGGCCTGACCCAGAACAGCCTGAACATGACCTCCCGCTCCGGCCGCCACGTCATCAAGCACCGCATGGAGCAGATGGGTTACGCCGAGAGCAGCTATGACCTCGACCATCTCTACGGCAAGTTCCTGACCCTGGCCGACAAGAAGGGCCAGGTGTTCGACTACGACCTCGAGGCCCTCGCCTTCTTCAGCCAGATCCACGAGGAGCCCGAGCACTTCAAGCTGGAGTACCTCGGGGTGCAGAGCGGCAGCTCTGTGCTGGCCACCGCCTCGGTGAAATTGAAGGTGGGTCAGGATCTGGTCTGCGAAGCGGCCACCGGCAACGGCCCTGTGGATGCAGTCTACCAGTGCATCAATCGCATCAGCGGCATCGATATCCGCATCGACAAGTACGAGCTCAAGGGCAAGGGGGAAGGCAAGAATGCCCTCGGCCAGGTCGACATCGTCGCCGAGTACAAGGGGCGCAAGTTCCATGGCATGGGGCTGGCCACCGACATCATCGAATCCTCGGCCCAGGCCCTGGTCCACGTGATCAACAGCATCTGGCGCGCCGATCAGGTCGCCGAACAGATGGGACGCAATAACAATACCAAGACGGAGACAGTATGAGCAGTTATCGGATCGCAGTATTGCCGGGTGACGGCATTGGCCCGGAAGTGATGGCCGAGGCCATCAAGGTGCTGGACAAGGTGCAGGCCAAATTCGGCTTCTCCCTCGACTATGATCGCTTTGATGTCGGCGGCATCGCCATCGACAACCACGGCACCCCCCTGCCGCAGAGCACCATCCAGGGCTGCGAAGCGGCGGATGCGGTGCTGTTCGGCTCGGTCGGTGGTCCCAAGTGGGAGCATCTGCCGCCCAACGATCAGCCGGAGCGCGGCGCCTTGCTGCCCCTGCGTGCCCACTTCAAACTGTTCTGCAACCTGCGTCCGGCCCGCATCTACACCGGCCTGGAACAGTTCTCTCCCCTGCGGGCCGACATCTCGGATCGCGGCTTCGACATCGTCTGCGTGCGCGAGCTGACCGGCGGCATCTACTTCGGCCAACCCAAGGGACGCGAGGGGAGCGGGGCCAGCGAGAAGGCATTCGACACCGAGGTGTACCATCGCTTCGAGATAGAACGCATCGCCCACCTCGCCTTCCAGGCTGCCCGGGTACGCCACTCCAAGGTGACGTCCATCGACAAGGCCAACGTGCTCGCCTCCTCCATCCTGTGGCGCGAGGTGGTGACCCAAGTCGCCAAGGCCTATCCGGATGTGGCCCTCAGTCACATGTATATTGACAACGCCACCATGCAGCTCATCAAGGATCCGTCCCAGTTCGACGTGCTGCTCTGCTCCAACCTGTTCGGCGACATCCTCTCCGACGAGTGCGCCATGATCACCGGCTCCATGGGGCTGCTCCCCTCCGCCAGCCTCAACGAATCCGGCTTCGGCCTGTTCGAGCCCGCCGGTGGCTCGGCCCCGGACATCGCCGGCAAGGGGATTGCCAACCCCATCGCCCAGATCCTCTCCGCCGCCCTGATGCTGCGCTACAGCCTCGACCAAGAAGCGGCCGCCCAGGCCATCGAGCAGGCCGTGGCCCAGACCCTGGCAGAAGGCTACTTCACCGCCGATCTGCACCAGGCGAGCGCCAAGCACCCGGTGCAGAGCACCGCCGACATGGGCAGCCAGATCGCCGCGCGCATCTGATGGCAATGGTTTGAATAATAAGGAAAGAGCAATGTCCAAGACCCTCTATCAGAAAGTGTTCGATGCCCACCTGGTGCGAGAAGTGGAAGGGGAGACGCCCCTCATCTACATCGACCGCCACCTGGTGCATGAAGTGACCAGCCCCCAGGCATTCGACGGCCTGCGCGCCATGAAGCGCCCGCTGCGTCGCCCGGATCTGACCTGGGCCACCATGGATCACAACGTCTCCACCACCACCAAGGACATCGCCGCCTCCGGCGAGATGGCTCGCATCCAGATGGAGACGTTGGCCGCCAACTGCAAGGAGTTCGGGGTTCGTCTCTACGACCTCAACCACAAATACCAGGGCATAGTCCACGTGATGGGGCCTGAGCTCGGCATCACCTTGCCCGGCACCACCATCGTCTGCGGCGACTCCCACACCGCCACCCACGGTGCCTTCGGGTCGCTGGCCTTCGGCATCGGCACCTCGGAGGTGGAGCACGTGATGGCCACCCAGACCCTGAAACAGGGGCGCGCCAAGACCATGCGCATTTCGGTCAACGGCAAGCTGGCCGAGGGCATCAGCGCCAAGGACGTGGTGCTGGCCATCATAGGCAAGGTCGGCGCTGCCGGCGGCACCGGTTACGTGGTGGAGTTCGCGGGCGATGCCATCAGGGATCTCTCCATGGAAGGGCGCATGACGGTGTGCAACATGGCCATCGAACTCGGCGCCAAGGCGGGCATGATAGCCCCCGACCAGACCACCATCGACTACATCCAGGGCAAGGTATTCGCCCCCACCGGCGAGGCGCTGGCGCAGGCCATCGCCTACTGGCAGACCCTCAAGAGCGATGCCGATGCCACCTTCGATGCCGAGGTGGTGCTCAACGCCGCCGACATCGCCCCTCAGGTCACCTGGGGCACCAACCCGGGCCAGGTGATCGCCGTCAATGAACCCATTCCGGCACCGGAATCCTTCAGCGATCTGATGGAGCAGCAATCCGCCCGCAAGGCGCTGGCCTACATGGACTTGCAGCCGGGCCAGAAGCTCTGTGATGTCACCATCGACAAGGTGTTCATCGGCTCCTGCACCAACAGCCGCATCGAAGACTTGCGCGCCGCCGCCGCCATCGCCCGTGGCCGCAAGGTGGCCGCCGGGGTACAGGCCCTGGTGGTGCCGGGCTCCGAGCAGGTGAAGGCCCAGGCCGAGGCCGAGGGGCTGGACAAGATCTTCCTCGAGGCTGGCTTTGAGTGGCGCCTGCCCGGCTGCTCCATGTGTCTGGCCATGAACAACGACCGGCTGCAACCCGGGGAGCGCTGCGCCTCCACCAGCAACCGCAACTTCGAAGGGCGTCAGGGCCGCGCCGGCCGCACCCACCTGGTGAGCCCGGCCATGGCCGCCGCCGCCGCCGTCACCGGCCGCTTCGCCGACATTCGTGCGCTGTAACGACAGGGAAAACATGATGACAGGTTTCAAACAACGCGGACGGCCCTTCGCCGTCACCGACATCATCTTCGCCGATATTCGCGCACTGTAAGAGGAGATAACGATGACAGGATTCAAACAGCATAAAGGGATCGTCGTCCCCCTCGACAGCGCCAACGTCGACACCGACGCCATCATTCCCAAGCAGTTTCTGCAGAAGGTCAACCGCATCGGCTTTGGCAAGCACCTGTTCCACGACTGGCGCTTCCTTGACGATGCAGGCCAGCAGCCCAACCCCGAGTTCGTGCTCAACCAGCCGCAATTCGCCGGTGCCAGCATCTTGCTGGCACGGGAGAACTTCGGCTGTGGCTCGAGCCGCGAACACGCCCCCTGGGCGCTGGCGGACTACGGCTTCAGGACCATCATTGCCCCGAGCTTTGCCGACATCTTCTACGGCAACGCCATCAACAACGGCATGGTGCCGGTACGCCTGAAAGAAGAGGAGGTCGAGGCCCTGTTCCAGCTGGTCGCGGCCAACCCGGGCATCGAGATCGAGGTGGATCTGGAGGCCAATCAGGTGCGCGCAGGTAGCCTCACGTTCGGCTTCGAAATCGACGAATTCCGCCGTTACTGCCTGCTCAACGGGCTGGATGCCATCGGCCTGACCCTGCAACACGAGGCCGCCATCAGTGCCTTCGAGGCGAAGCAGCCGAGCTGGATCTGACGCGCCAGCGGCAAGAAAATAGGTAGAATCAACAGGGAGCCGAGGCTCCCTGTTTTATTCTCAGTCTCGCCTAGGCTCCATGGGCTCACCGACAGGAAAGGATGATGAAGACGACCCGCGCCCTCCCCCTGCTGCTTGGCATGCTATTCACCCTGCCGGCCAGCGCCGGGCAGATCTATTTCAACGGCAGCGGCGGTCAGCTCAATGTCGGCTGGCAGGACAGGGAGGGCCCCCCCCCAGCAACTCAGCTACCGGCTGGAGGCGGGCAAGCTGCCACCCCTCATCGCCTATCGCCCGGCCAGGATGCAGGAGGAGGTACTGCAGAGCCTGCTGCAGCAGGCTGCGCTTGAGTTCCCCGAGGTGCAATTCTCCCTCGCCCGGCCCGGATTCGAGCTCGGCCTAAAGAGCCGCAACCAGGACAAGGCCAGGGCCGCCATGGCCTGGGTGAAGGAGCGTCGCGCCGAGCTGGAGCGCGAATGGCTGCACGATCGTTATTTCCAGTATTTCACCCCGCCCGACGGCCAGCCCGCCATCAAGCAGGACCATGTGCGCATCGCCCTGGAGAGTCGCGCCGAACTGGCGCCTCTGGCCGAGCAGCTCAGGCAGGAGGGGGCCACGGAGACAGAAATACGCCAGCAGACGCTGGCACACATGCTCTACTTCGTGCAGGCCATTCCCTATCTGCTGCTCGACAACCCCAGCGGGCGCAGCGGCCGCGGCCTCTTGACTCCGCGCCAGGTGCTGGAGCAGAACCGGGGAGATTGCGACAGCAAGGTCACCCTGATGGCTGCCCTGCTGGCCCAGCTCTTTCCCGACCTCAAGCAGGCCATGGTGTTCGTGCCGGGTCATGCCCTGCTGGGGGTGGCCCTGCCGGCTCAAGCGGGCGAGGCGACCCTGAACTGGGAGGGGGAGACCTATCTGCTGCTGGAGCCGACCGGCCCAGCCACCCTGCCCCCGGGCCAGCTGGCGCCGAGCAGCAGAGTCTTGGTGGAGAGCGGCCAGCTGAACGTGCAGCCGGTGCGTCCCGAGGAGACGGGATGAGCCGAAGAGCAGGCTCGGGGACTGTATGCCGATGCGCCCGCCTGCCGGGCGCATCCCTTAACCTATCTGTTGAAACTCCACCGCCAGCAGCTTGCCTTCTGCCTCGTCCAGCTCCCGAATGATGCGGGCCCTGGCCTCAAACGGCGGCAACAGATTGCTGTGGGTGGCGAGACTGACCCGGATCGGCTGGCCAAGATCGAGGCCGTGTTCGCTGACCAGTATCCCCATGCCATTGGCGCTCAGATCCCGGCAGATCCCCACCAGGATGAGATCCTGCTGATAGAGGGTGACGGGGGCATTGATTATCATGCGCTGAAAGGCGCGTCTTTCCTTGGTGCTGGTGATCACTCGAACCTCCTGGTGTGGTTACTCTCGCCCCGCCCACTGCGCAAGTTGTGCTGGCCTGGCCCCCAGAAGGTTAATACAATGCGACTCCTTGCTCAAACGGGGTGCGCCCAGGCGCTGAGATGATACCCGTGAACCTGATCCAGATAATGCTGGCGGAGGAATTTGAGACAAGAGGCGCGGGGCGCCTCCTCATCCGTCGGCACCTCACAGGAGTGCCATAGATGAACACCATGCTGACCGCCGCCACCGCCCTGCTGCTCACTGGCGCCGCCCAGGCCGCGACCTCCCCGACCCTCACCGTCTATACCTATGACTCTTTCGCCTCCGAATGGGGCCCGGGCCCCAAGGTCAAGCAGGCGTTCGAGCAAGAGTGTGGCTGCACCCTCAATCTGGTTCCGCTTGAAGACGGGGTCGCCATCCTCAACCGGCTGCGCCTCGAGGGGAGCCACAGCAAGGCCGACCTGGTGCTGGGTCTGGACGATGCCCTGATGGCCGAGGCCAAGCAGAGCGGTCTGTTCGCCCCCCATGCCACCCGACTCGACGCCCTCAAGGTGCCGGGGGGCTGGCAGGATGACAGCTTCGTCCCCTATGACTACGGCTACTTCGCCTTCGTCTACGACAGCGGCAAGCTCAAGCATCCCCCCAAGAGCCTGAAAGAGCTGGTGGCGCGGCCCGATCTCAAGGTGATCTATCAGGATCCCCGCACCTCCACCCCGGGTCAGGGGCTGATGCTGTGGATGAAGTCGGTCTACGGCGACCAGGCCCCGGCCGCCTGGGAGCAGCTGGCCAAGAAGACGGTCACCGTCACCAAGGGCTGGTCCGAGGCCTACGGCATGTTCATGGATGGCGAGGCGGACATGGTGCTCTCCTACACCAGCTCCCCCGCCTATCACCTGATCGCCGAGCAGAAGAGCCAGTATCGGGCCGCCGCGTTCGAGGAGGGACACTACCGCCAGGTAGAGGTGGCCGCCAAGCTCAAGGGCGCCAAACAGGACGAGCTGGCCGACCAGTTCCTGCAATTCATGGTAAGCCCCGCCTTCCAGCAACTGATCCCGACCGGCAACTGGATGTATCCGGTCATCGGCACCGAACTGCCCCAGGGATTCGAGCAGATGATCACCGTCACCAAGCCGCTCGCCTTCAGCGCGGACGAGGTGGCCGCCAACCGCAAGGGCTGGATCCGCGAGTGGCTGCAAGCCGTCACCCAGTGAGGGCAGGTCGTCGTCTGCTCTGGTGGCTGCCGGGCAGTGCCGCCACCCTGATCATCCTGCTGCTCTCCCTGGGGCCGCTGGCAGCCCTGCTGTGGCAGGCGGGCACCCTGTCCCCCCGCGCCCTGCTGAGCGATCCCTATCTGCGCCACGTGCTGGGCTTCAGCCTGGGGCAGGCCCTGCTCTCCACCCTGCTGAGCCTCGGGCTGGCCATTCCCGTGGCCCGCGCCCTGGCCCGGCGCCGTTTCCCGGGCCGCCGCCTGCTGCTCAAGCTGTTCGGCCTCTCCCTGGTGCTGCCCGTCATCATCGCCATCTTCGGCATCGTCGCCGTTCATGGCAGGCAGGGCTGGCTGCCGCAGCTGCTGCGCGGCCTGGGGCTGGATCCCGGCAACTACCTGTACGGCCTGTTCGGCATACTACTGGCCCATGTCTTCTTCAACATGCCCCTGGCGGCCCGCTTGCTGCTGCAAAGCCTGGAGACCATCCCCGAATCCTCCTGGCGCCTGGCCAGCCAGCTCGGCATGCGCTCCTCCCATATCTTCCGGCTGCTGGAGTGGCCGCTCATTCGCGCCGCCCTGCCGGGGCTGGCCAGTCTCATCTTCATGCTCTGCTTCACCAGCTTCACCACAGTGCTGGCGCTGGGAGGCGGCCCCAAGTCCACCACATTGGAGGTGGCCGTCTACCAGGCGCTGCGCTTTGACTTTGATCTCGCCACCGCAGGCGGCCTGGCCCTGGTGCAGCTGCTGCTCACCGCCGCCCTGCTCCTGGTGCAGCACAAGTTGCAGAGCAGCCCGGCCGGCCGCATGAACCGGGCAGGCACCACGCGGCGCCCGGACAGCCAGCAGCCGGGCACCCTGCTGACAGACAGCCTGGTGCTGCTGCTGGCCATCGCCATCTTCCTGCCGCCCCTGCTGGCCATCCTGATCGCCGGCGCCAATGGGGAACTGCTCACGGCGCTGGCCTCCCGCGCCCTGTGGCAGGCGGCGGGCCAGTCCCTGCTCATCGCCGTCGGGGCCGGGACCCTCGCCACCCTGCTCGGCAGCGGCCTGCTGCTCACCAGCCGCCATCTCAAGGTGCGCAGGCGTCGCCGCCGCGCCGCCGCCCTGTGGGAGGCCAGCGGCGCCATGATCTTGATGATCCCGGCGGTGGTGCTGAGTACAGGGCTCTTCATCCTGTTCATGCCCTTCGCCGATGTGTTTGCACTCGCCCCCTGGCTGGTGGTGCTGGTCAACGCCCTGATGGCGCTGCCCTATGTGCTGCGCACCCTCTCCGCCCCCATGCAGCTGGTGGTGCGCCAGTATGACAGGCTGGCGGACAGCCTTGGGATGAGCGGGCTCCATCGCTTTCGCCTGGTGGAATTGCCTATGCTGCGCCGCCCGCTGGCGCTGGCCATGGCGCTCTCCATGATATTGTCCCTCGGGGATCTCGGCGCCATCGCCATGTTCGGCAGCCAGAGCCTCACCACCCTGCCCTGGCTGCTCTATCAGCAGCTCGGCAGTTACCGGCTGACCGAGGCGGCCGCCACCGCCCTGCTGCTGCTGCTCTTGTGTCTTTCCCTGTTCTGGCTGGTCGAGCGAGGGCTTGGAGGAAAACATGCCGAACATTGAGGCGCAGAGCGCATGGCTCAACGCTCACCACTTATTCGGCCACGGTGGCGGGTCGAACAGCCTCTTGGAGAAAACAACATGCTGAACATTGATGGGCTGGTCACCAGCTACCCCGATTGGCGCGTCAGCTTCAGCGCGGCGCTGCCCAAGGGGGAGATCACCGCCCTCATCGGCCCGAGCGGCGCCGGCAAGTCCACCCTGCTCGGCATGATAGCGGGCTTCGTGCCGGTGGAGTCCGGCACCCTCGCCTTCGACGGCCAGGATCTGCTGCCGCTGGGCCCAGCCGAGCGGCCGGTCACCACCCTGTTTCAGGATCACAACCTCTTCCTGCACCTGTCGGTGTTCGACAACATCGCCATCGGCCTGCACCCGGGACTGCGCCTGAGCAGCGCCCAGCGAAGTCAGGTGATCGATGCCGCCGGACGGGTAGGCCTCAGGGAGATGCTGACGCGCCTGCCGGAGCAGCTCTCCGGCGGCCAGCAACAGCGGGTGGGGCTGGCCCGCGCCCTGGTGCGGGGCAAGCCGCTGCTGCTGCTGGACGAGCCCTTCTCGGCGCTCGATCCCGCCCTGCGCCGGGAGATGCTGGCCGAAGTGGCCCGCCTCGCCTGCGAGCAGGGCATTACCGTGCTGATGGTCTCCCATAACCCTGAGGATGCCCTGTTGATTGCCGATCGGCTGCTGTTTATCGACGAGGGACGCATCGCCTTGCAGGGCAAACCAGATATCCTGCAAAGCAGTGATCACCCCGGATTGCTGCGCTACCTGGGTCGCGCTGTGGCGCCAAAATGAAAGGCTTACAAGCTGATGGTCTCCCCCTGTCATACCCCTGAAGATGCCCTGTTGATTGCCGATCGGCTGCTGTTTATCGACGAGGGGCGCATCGCCTTGCAGGGCAAGCCGGATATCCTGCAAAGCAGCGATCACCCCGGGTTGCTGCGCTACCTGGGTCGCGCCTCCTTGCCATAGCGCCGGCAGCCGGCGTCAGAGATCAAAAAAGGGAAGCCGGCCGGCTTCCCTTTTCCATATGCAGAGATGTCGTTACATCAGAGGTTTTCCTCGGCAAACGAGGCCAGTCGGCTGCGCACAACCCCGTTGAGGTAGATGTTGGCGCTCCCTTCGAAGTTCTTGAATCGCTCGACGATGTAGGTCAGCCCCGAGGTCACCGGACTCAGATAATTGGAGTCAATCTGAGCCAAGTTGCCGGAGCAGACGATCTTGGTTCCCTCGCCGCAGCGGGTGATGATGGTCTTGAGCTGGGAAGCGGTCAGGTTCTGGCACTCATCCAGCAAGACGAAGGTGTTCTGGATGCTGCGCCCGCGCATGAAGTTGACCGATTTGAACTGGATGTTGGCCTTCTCCATGATGTAGCTCAGCGACCCGCTCATGTTCTCATCCTGCTTGTGCAGCACCTCCAGGGTATCGGTTACCGCCGCCAGCCAGGGCATCATCTTCTCCTCCTCGGTACCGGGCAGGAAGCCGATGCTCTCGGCAATTTCCGGGGTGTTGCGGGTGACGATCACCTTGTCGTAGATCCCTTTTTCAATCACCAGTTCCAGGGCCGCCGCCATGGCGAGCAGGGTCTTGCCGCAGCCCGCCGGGCCGGTCAGGATCACCAGGTCGATGTGGGGATCGAGCAGGGCATCCAGGGCCATGCCCTGATAGATGTTCTTGGGATGCACGCCCCAGGCCTTGCGCGACATCAACCGCTCGCGGCCCAGATCCCGCAGCCGTATGTGTTGATCGTCATGCTCGAGCACCCGAGCGGCGAAGAAGTTCTCCTCGTCGATGAGGTACTGGTTCACATGCACCCCCTCGAGCAGCTTGGTATCGACCACATGGACGGTTTCCCGGCCATGGGTCTCGCTCTCGCACTCCCCCACCCGCTCCCAGAAGCTGCCAGGCACCTGCTGGAATCCCTTGGCCAGCAGCCGGATGTCGTCGATCAGCTGGTCGCTGCGATAATCCTCCACATGGGCCAGCCCGGCGCCCTTCGCCTTGAGCCGCATGTTGATGTCCTTGGTGACCAGCACCACCTGACGCTTGGACTCATGCTTTTGCAGGTAGAGGGCGGCGTTGATGATGCGGTTGTCCGCCTCCTTGTCGGTGAAGATCTCGGCATCCTGGGGCAGATGGTGGTCACTGAAGATGGAGATATGGCCCGAGGCCTCGCCGGCCAGGGTCACCCCTGTGGTGATCTGCTCCGGCGTCGCGTCGCGGAACACATCCTCCAGCGCACGAATGGCCACCCTGGCATCCCGGCTCACATCCTTCTGGCGATCCTTGATGTTGTCGAGTTCTTCCAGCACCGTCATGGGGATGAGCACGTCGTGCTCTTTGAAGGAGTAGATGGCGAGGGGTTCGTGTAACAGAACGTTGGTATCCAGGATAAACAGCTTCCGGTCCGCATTGTCCATAAGCATCCTCCTTGGCACTGAAGGTGCCACGTGTGTGAATCTCAGATGTCATTGAAACCACACGGCCGTGACAGTTTTATTACCCCCAACGCTACGCCCGATTTTACCGCTGCGCAACAAATCGCTCGCACACCCGTCTCAGCTGAACATAAAAACAGCAATGAAGAGACCGGCGCACTGGCCGGTCCCTTGTCACGGTTCACTCCCTCAACCGCACTTGGAATCGCCGCAGTTGAGGCAGGTCATGCAGCCATCCTTCTGCACCAGCGCCTTGCTGTGGCACTTGTAGCAGAGCGCCGCACCGGGCGGGAAGCCGCTGCCGATCTGCTGCTCGTCGGTCTGTTGCTCGGTCAGCTTCTTGGCCAGGAACGCCCGCTGATGCTCATCCAGCCCGGTGGCCTTGAGCATGCCTATCTCGGTGAGATGGGTCTCGATCACGTTGCCAATTTCGGCGATGAGCGACGGCACATACTTGCCCTTGTTCCAGTAACCCCCCTTGGGATCGAACACGGATCTCAGCTCCTCCACCAGGAAGGTGACATCCCCGCCCTTGCGGAACACCGCGGAGATGATACGGGTCAGCGCCACTATCCACTGATAGTGCTCCAGGCTCTTGGAGTTAATGAAGATCTCGAACGGGCGGCGGGTCTCGTGCACCGTACCCTCGTTGAGCACTATGTCGTTGATGGTGATGAACAACGAGTGCTCGGAGACATGTTCCGGCGTCTTCAGCTTGTAGGTGGTGCCCATCAGCCGCTCCGGGCGCAGCACGGTTTCATGCATGTGCACCACGTCATCCTGGGGGACCAGATCGTCTTGCGGCTCATCCCGGGTTTTCACCTTGTAGGCGACGATTTTCCTGTCGATCTTCTTGACCATGTCTCGTCCTCAGAATTTGCCGTAATAGCCTTCTTTCAAGGCATCGTAGAGGTTGGCGGCGGTGTGCAGCTCGCCATCGTATTCGATCTCCTCGTTCCCCTTGGCCGTGATGACGGAACCATCCTCCAGGGTGAACTCGTAGCTGGTGTGCTCCAGATCCTGCTCCTTCACCAGCACGCCCTGGAAGGCCTCCGGGTTGAAGCGGAAGGTGGTACAACCCTTGAGGCCGGAGTCCGAGGCATACATGTAGATGTCCTTGAACTGCTCGAACGGGAAGTCGGTCGGCACATTGGCCGTCTTGGAGATGGACGAATCTATCCAGCGCTGGGCCACCGCCTGGATGTCCACGTGCTGGGCCGGGTTGATGTCGTCGGCTGTGATGAAGTAATCCGGCAGACGGCAGGCATCATCTTCGGTGTAAGGCATGGCGGCCGGATTCACCAGCTCGCGGTAGGCCAGCAGCTCGAAGGAGTAGACATCCACGCTCTCCTTGCTCTTCTTGCCCGGCTTGATGACGTTGCGGCTGTAGTGGTGGGCGAAGCTCGGCTCTATGCCGTTGCTGGCGTTGTTGGCCAGCGACAAGGAGATGGTACCGGTCGGCGCTATGCTGCTGTGGTGGGTGAAGCGCCCCCCCACCTCGGCCAGCTCGGCCACCAGAGCGGGATCCACCTCCGCCACCTGTTGCATGTAGCGGCTGTAGCGCGCGTGCAACACCTTGCCCTTCACCTTGTCACCGAGCCTGATGCCATCGGCCGCCATCTCGGGGCGCAGCCGCAGCATCTTGCCGGTGATTTCAAACGCCTGCTCCATGATGGGCGCCGGGCCCTTCTCCTTGGCCAGACGCAAGGACTCCTGCCAACCGGTCATGGCCAGCTCCTGGGAGACCTGCTCGGTGAAGGCGACGGAAGCGGCAGAGCCATATTTTATCTGCAGCATGGTGAGGGTCGAGCCCAGCCCCAGGAAGCCCATGCCATGACGGCGCTTGGCTGTGATCTCCTCGCGCTGCCTGGCCAGCGGCAGCTGGTTGATCTCCACCACGTTGTCGAGCATGCGAGTGAAGATGGCCACCACCTTGCGAAACGCGGGCCAATCGAAGGTCGCCTGTTCGGTGAAGGGGTCCCGCACGAAGGTGGTCAGATTGACCGAGCCCAGCAGACAGGCGCCATAGGGGGGCAAGGGCTGCTCACCACAGGGGTTGGTGGCACGGATCTCCTCGCAGAACCAGTTGTTGTTCATCTGATTGACCTTGTCGATCAGGATGAAACCGGGCTCCGCATAGTCATAGGTGGAGGTCATGATAACGTTCCACAGCTTGCGCGCGGGCAGGGTCTTGTAGACCTTGCAGGCCACCTGGCCCGAGTCGCTTATCACCACCCCTTCCTTGTTCGGCCAATCGGCCCAGATCACCTGAGCGGGGTCATCCAGCGCTATGCCGTCCTGCGCCACCTCTTTGGCGGTGTAAGGGAAGATCAGTTGCCAGGGGGCATCCTCCTTCACCGCCTTGACGAACGCTTCGGTGATGAGCAGGGAGAGGTTGAACTGGCGCAGGCGGCCATCCTCCCGCTTGGCCTGGATAAACTCGACGACGTCGGGATGCCGGATATCCATGGTGCCCATCTGGGCGCCACGGCGGCCACCGGCTGATGAGACGGTGAAACACATCTTGTCGTAGATATCCATGAAGGAGAGCGGCCCGGAGGTATAGGCGCCGGCCCCCGAGACGAAGGCGCCGCGCGGTCGCAGGGTCGAGAAGTCATAGCCGATACCGCAGCCCGCCTTCAGGGTCAGCCCCGCCTCGTGCACCTTGCCGAGAATGTCATCCATCGAATCTTCGATGGTGCCGGAGACAGTGCAGTTGATGGTCGAGGTGGCAGGCTTGTGCTCGAAGGCGCCGGCATTGGAGGTGATGCGACCCGCCGGGATGGCGCCATTGCGCAGGGCCCACAGGAAAGGCTCATACCAGGCGTCGGGTTCGCGCTCCTGCGCCGCCAGCGCGCGGGCAACCCGTTGGTAGGTCTCGTCGATAGAGCCGTCGACGGGCATCCCATCCTTGCTCTTGAGGCGATACTTGCTGTCCCAGATCTCGAGGGAGGTTTCCTGCAGGGGGGTGAGAGCCGATCCGGATCCGCTCTCCAGCACAGGGTTGGATTTAGCCATTTTCAAGCCACCTTATGTGAATGCGACAACCTCATGACAGAGTCAAAAAACACAATAAATAGGTTTAATAACAACTCAATCACACTATATGTAGTATCTCCCTCACTGTACGCCGCCGCCATCCCAAAAAAACGCCCCGACCAGCAGGTTTCTGGTCCGGGGCATTTAACTGATTCATTTCCCGAAAGATTTAATGCGAGGGACTATCTCAGGGTTTCTTGACGTATACGCTCGGCGTTTCGCCCGCCATATTCAGATAGAACTCATAGACGCCATCGGCATCGGGCGAGAACTTCATGTCCTCATACTTGGAACAAGGGTTGCTTGGCACAGCTTCCCCGCCCAGTACGACGACGCCATCGCTCGGACTCTGGTAACCGAAGTTGGTGCCGCAGCTCCAGCCGGAGTCGGCAAACTTGAACTTGTAGGGAGCCCACTCTTTCTTGAGGGTCCCCTTGGCCATGTAAAGCTTGTCGGCCACCTTGACCACCTTGCTCTCATCGGTGGCCATCCAGTCGTTCATCTCCCCGCGCAGGTAGATGGACTTGCCATCGAAGTCGCTGTTGTCTGCCGCCTGTTCTGCACCGCCATTGGCTGCACAACCGCCTAATACCAGGGTTCCCGCCGCCAGCATCATCGTTACTGTTCTCTTGAACATGGGTCTATTCCTTAAATTATTGTGATTCCTTGGTCCATCCATGTGGACCCATGAATTAAACCAGAGCAAACATCACAATAAAGGTAAGGCCATCACAATCTGTACTTTTTGCGCCCACTCAATGAGGTTGATAGACAATTAACGAGCAAAATAAAACCAACCCAGGGAGTAACAAGAGAAGAATAATGGTGCAGTAAGGGACTATGAAACGTCAGAAGGGATCATCATGGCACAGGCCAGACAATTCTCAGATAACAAAAAACCCCGCTCGATGAGCGGGGTTCTTCGTGTTGGCTGCCTGCCAAGAGCGTTCTGCTCTCGCGTGGCCGACGATGCGGTCGCATCATCGATAATTGGGTGCCTGGCAGTGTCCTACTCTCGCATGGCGAATGCCACACTACCATCGGCGCTACCGCGTTTCACTTCTGAGTTCGGCATGGGATCAGGTGGTTCCACGGCGCTATGGCCGCCAGGCAAAAAACTTCATCTGGAAAGCTGACGTGAATAACGACTTCGCTTGTTTGCTTTGTCGCTATCACTGAATTTGTAAGTAGTTCTTCGATTTGCTACAAGCCTCAGAACACTTCTTGGGTGTTGTATGGTTAAGCCTCACGGGTAATTAGTATGGGTTAGCTCAACACGTCGCCGCGCTTACACACCCCACCTATCAACGTTGTGGTCTCCAACGGCCCTTTAGGACCCTCAA